>NZ_DATCQT010000149.1:0-30548 GCF_036569345.1 Clostridium sp. | reverse complement strand
TTCTTCCAAAGCGTTTTTATCATCTGGATTTATTATAGATGGAACTCCTTCTCTTATAAGTGTTCCTGTTTTTGGATCTATTTTAACTTCATTTGTATCTGGAACTTGTTTTAAACATACAACTATATTCATTCCTTAATCCCCTCCTACTTTAGTAAATTTCCAGCAATAACCATCTTTTGAACTTGTGAAGTGCCTTCATAGATTTCAGTTATCTTAGCATCTCTCATCATTCTTTCTACTGGATATTCTTTTGTATATCCATATCCTCCGAAGATTTGGACTGCTTTGGTTGTAACTTCCATTGCTACTTCTGATGCAAATAATTTTGCTCTTGCAGCTTCTACTGTGTATGGAAGTCCTGCATCTTTATAAGCAGCTGCTTTATATACTAAAAGCTTAGCAGCTTCAACTTTAACATCGAGTTCTGCTACCATCCATTGTAAACCTTGGAATGCTGCGAGTGGTTTCCCAAATTGTTTTCTTTCTTTCATATATTTAGTAGCTTCTTCTAAAGCTCCTTCTGCAATTCCTAGTGCTTGAGCAGCTACACCAATTCGTCCTCCATCAAGAGTTTTCATAGCGATACCGAAACCTCTTCCTTCTTTTCCAAGCATGTTTTCTTTTGGAACTATGCAATTAGTAAATACAAGTTCAGTAGTTGAAGATGCTCTTATTCCTAATTTATCTTCGTGTTTACCAATTGAAAATCCTGGGAACTCTTTTTCAACTATAAAAGCAGTAATTCCTTTTGTTCCTTTAGTTTTATCAGTCATTGCAAAAACTATAAATGTTTCAGCTACTCCACCATTTGTGATGAATATTTTTGAACCATTTAATATATAATTGTCTCCATCTAAAGTTGCTGTAGTTTGTTGCTCTGACGCATCTGTTCCTGCATTAGGTTCAGTTAATCCAAAAGCTCCTAATTTTTCACCTTTTGCAAGTGGTACTAAATATTTCATTTTTTGTTCTTCAGTACCAAACGCATCTATTGGTCCTGCACATAGTGATGTATGAGCTGATAATATAACTCCTGTAGTTCCACATGCTTTTGATAATTCTTCAACAGCAATAATATATGATAAGATGTCGCCACCTGCTCCACCATATTTAGTTGCGAATGGCATACCAAGCATATGGTATTTAGCCATTTTTTCTACAGTTTCGCTAGGAAATCTTTCTGTTCTATCTATTTCCGCAGCTATTGGTGCAACTTCGTTTAATGTAAATTCCTTTACCATTTGTTTTACAAATTCTTGTTCTTTTGTCAATGTAAAATTCATGTAACTTCCTCCTCGCTTATCTACCTATCTTTTATATTGTAATTATATTATATTTATATTTACTTATTTTTAAAGGATTTTTCTGTTTTTTCAAGAAATGCTGTCATTCCACTAGTTTGATCCTGAGTAGAAAAACATTCTCCGAATATTTCTGCTTCATATGAAATTGCAGAATCTATATCTAATTGTATGCCCTTATTAATTGCTGCTTTACATAGACTTACAGCAATAGGAGCTTGTCCAGCAATTAAATTTGCAAGTGCTTTAGCTTCTGTTAATAACTCTTCAGGTTCAACAACTTTATTTACAAGTCCGATTCTAAATGCTTCATCAGCTTTTATAATCTTCGCTGTATATATTAATTCTTTAGCCATTCCAAGTCCTACAAGCCTTGATAGTCTTTGTGTACCCCCAAAACCAGGAGTTATTCCAAGACTTACTTCAGGTTGTCCAAATTTTGCTTTTGAAGATGCTATTCTAATATCACAAGCCATAGAAAGCTCGCATCCTCCACCAAGCGCAAAACCGTTTACTGCAGCTATAACAGGTTTTTCTAAAGTTTCTAATTTTCTAAAAACTTTATTGCCTAAATTACCGAATCTTCTACCACCCATTACATCAAGATCCTTCATTTCAGAAATATCTGCTCCTGCAACAAAAGCCTTTCCATCACCAGTAATTATTACTGCATAGATGTTGTCATCATTAGCAATCTCGTCTATTGCTAAATCTAGCTCTTTTAATGTCTCTGAGTTTAATGCATTTAGAGCTTTTGGTCTACTAATTGTAAGTATTGCAACTTTCTCTTCCTTTTGTAGCACAATATTTTTATATTCCACAACAATCAACTCCTTACGAATTAATCCATTCATTGATCACCTGTTAAAAATATAACAAGCAACTTAAAATGTATTTGAAGCACTTAGCCTCAAATACATTATATATCTTTTGTTTACTTATTTCAACAGGTATTTTTTTTTGATAAATTATGTATAATTTGTAAATTTAATTGTGCTTACTTTGTGATTTCTTTAACTATATGTTTCATTCATTAAGCAACTAAGTGTTAGTAAACTTTCACTCAAATGAACATTTTCAACAATTATGTCTTTCGGTACATCTAAATCCACAGGTGCAAAATTCCAGATACCCTTAACCCCATTTTGTACCATCATGTCACAAACTATTTGTGCGCTATTTCCTGACACGCAAATCACTCCAATATTTACAGTCGTTCCTTTAAGAAATTCCACTAACTCGTCTATGTCTATTACTTCAACATCCCTTATTTTGAGTCCTATAAGTTTTGGATTAACATCAAAAATTCCAACCAAATTAAAGGCTAATCTTTCAAAACTAGTGTAATTGGAAATTGCTTGCCCAATATTACCCGCACCTATTATTATCATATTATATTCTTTAGCCAATCCTAATATTGTGCTAACCTCATTTAATAGTTCTTTAACGTTATAACCATATCCTTGTTGCCCAAAATCTCCAAAACAATTCAAATCCTGTCTAATTTGAGATGCCGTAAACCCAATTTTTTCCCCTAATTCTTTTGAGGATATTCTATCTACATCACTTCTTAAAAGCTCTCTTAAATATCTATGGTATTTAGGCAACCTTCTAATAACTGCCATTGATATATTTTTCTTCATTTCCATAACTTGAACACTCCTCTTCAGCATCATAAATTTCATATTCTCTATTTTACCACACTATTGTATATTAACACTAACTTTATTGAAAATTTAACATTTCTTATTATTTTTTCACTAATTTAGTCCATTTATACTATTATTAATAACTAATGATATATATATATATTTATTTTTTACTTCAATAATTTTGATATAAATAGTACAATAATATATAGTAATTGATAATATTTAATTTTTTTCTTATTTAAGGTAGATAAATATTTTTCAGATTGATAAATATTCTTCAAATCGAATTATATGATTTCACTATTTTATAATTTAATTTAATACAATATAATTGGGAAGGTGACAATAATGATAGTTCTAAGTTGCAAGGATATTCACAAAAGTTACGGCATAGATGTTATTTTAGACAAAATAACTTTAAGTATAAATGAAGGCGAAAAAATTGGTTTTATTGGTGCTAATGGAGCAGGTAAGTCTACACTCTTTAAAATACTTACCTCACAATTAGATCATGATTATGGCGAACTATTTATAGATAAAAACAAAAAAATCGGTTATTTATCTCAAGACCTTTCATTAGATTCTAATAATACTATTTACGATGAAACGCTTATAGTATTCGACAATTTATTAAGCCTTGAAAAGAATCTTAAAGATTTAGAATTAAAAATGAGTGAGCCTTATGATGCTTCAAAAGAAGAATATCATAATAGAATAATAAAAGAATATACATTAAGCTCTGAACTTTATAATAATCGTGGTGGGTATACATATAAAGCTGAAATTAGCAGGGTTCTTAAAGGTCTTGGTTTTATGGAAGAAGATTATAATAAACCAATAAACATATTAAGTGGAGGTCAAAAAACAAGGGTTGCCCTTTGCAAATTGTTACTAAAAGGTCCTGATATACTATTACTGGATGAACCCACTAATCACTTAGACTTAGATGCTATAGAATGGTTAGAAGATTACTTGAAATCTTATAAAGGAACTATGTTTATAATATCACATGATAGATACTTTTTAGATGCTATTACAAATAAAACATTTGAACTTATTAATGGGCATGTAGATTCTTATAATGGAAACTATACAAATTTTATTGACTTAAAGAAAAAAAATTATGAAATTCAATTAAAAGCATACAATTTACAACGCTCAGAAATAAAAAGGCAAGAGGAAATTATAACTAGATATAAATCTTTTAATAGAGAAAAAAGTGTAAGAGCTGCTGAAAGCAGGCAAAAGTCTTTGGATAAAATGGAACGCATTGATTCTCCTATTAGTGACCTTAGGGAAGCTAAAATTAAATTTGAAACAGAAATTAAGAGTGGAAATGACGTTCTACATATAGAAAATTTATCAAAACAATTTGGAGATAATCTTCTGTTTGAAAATTTAAATTTAGATATAAAAAGATCAGAAAAAATAGCTCTTATTGGTGAAAATGGCCGTGGCAAAACCACTCTTTTTAAAATAATAATGGATAAAATCCCATGTGATAAGGGTATAAAAGTATTAGGAAAAAATATTTTTGTAGGATATTATGACCAAGAACAATCAAATTTGAATCCGGAAAAAACTATAATTGATGAGGTGTGGGATGACTTTCCTAAACTTACTACAACTGAGCTGCGTACTGCATTAGCAGCGTTTTTATTCATAGGTGAAGATGTATTTAAAAATATATCCACATTAAGTGGTGGTGAAAAATGCAGAATTAATCTTCTAAAAATTATGTTATCTAAAGCTAACTTTTTGCTACTCGATGAACCAACAAATCACTTAGATATTATGTCTCGTGAAGCTTTAGAAGATTCAATCCTCGGGTATGATGGTACTGTTATTGTCATTTCTCATGATAGATATTTTTTAAACAAGGTAATTGATAAAATACTTGAATTAAACCAAAATGGGCTCAAAGAGTATTTAGGTAATTATAATTATTACATAGAAAAAAAGAAAAACCCCCTTCGTTTCCAAATAGAAGAAGCTTATGATGGTATGTCGAAAACCCAAATAAATCTTGAAAAGAAAAAGAAGAGAGATGAGGATAAATTAGAAAAACAAAAGAAATTAGATCTAAAAACCCTTGAAGATAAAATAGCCTCATCAGAACAGGCATTAGAAAAGCTAACCGGTGACCTTTGCCTTGAAGAGGTATATTCAAACCCTAGTCGATGTGTTGATGTAAACAACCAAATATCAAGTATTAAAACAGCTCTTGAAGATCTTTACGAAGCTTGGGAAGACTTTTTAGATGACGCAGAATAGAAGTGTATAAAATTTCTCCTGCGCGCCTTGCACACGAGCTCAAAACTTGAAATTCCATTAACAAATTCTAATCTTTTGCTTATATAAAATTACCTATCACTCACATTCGGCGTCCTGCCTCAGGTTCACTAGACTGCCTTCCTGGCAGTCTTACGGTAATTTTATAACGCAAAAGAAGAATTTATAAATGGAATTTCAATGTTTCTTCACCTCTTATTGCAAGTCACTTCGTAGAAATGTCATATTTATTATTAAACTAATATATTAATAACCATTGAAGGTTCGGCATGTAGATTGTGGCAGATAGTATATAATGAGTTTTACAGACTCTTAGTTTATGTAGTGAAAAATTTCCGTAATCAGCCCAGGAAGGGCTGATAGCACTTCTGAGACAGGACGTCGAATAAGTGCGTTAGGAAATTTTTCATGGAATAAACTTAGAGTGTGTTAACGAATTATCGACTATCCGAACATAATACATGCCGAACCTTGATGTTTATAATTTGTATTGATAGTTAGATTAATGCCCCTTCTAGTAATACTTTAATGTTGTTTCTATAAATATTGTTAAATTGGGTTATTGGAAGGGGATTTACTCCACGTCCAACCTCAATGGTATATCCTGGCCTCCTATATTTATCTATAAACCAATCTTTATACCCTGCATAGCTTGTAATTCCAGTGGTTTCTCCTAGCTCATAACCACTTAATTCAGCAAACCTTAATGCTATGTTTTTAGCTTCAGCCGTTGCCAAATTTTGAAAATTCCAGTATATCAATTCACCTTGGGAATGATATGCTATCACCAACCTAAAATTATTTTTTCTAGTAAGGTCTGCCACGGCTCTAGACTCTGATTCTGATTCTGGTGCAGTTCCAGAATATCTTGTAGGTCCTGGTCCATATACTCCATAGCTTTTTTCTGCATCCTTGGATACTTGCCACAAAGCATCATAGTTATGATTAAGATCTACGCCACGTATATTAGCACTCCAATTTCTAGAAAAATCCGAACTGCCATTATTCCATTTTATTAATTCGTTATAGTATGGATTACTTTTCTCTATGCCATTAAGTACTAAGTCAACTCCATCTGGATTTACCATAGGCATAACATATATAGTGCTTTTATTCCATATGTCCACTGGATTATAACCTTCTATACTCTGCCTTAATGCATAAGCTTTAGAAAAATTTTCAATAAATTTCATTAAGAGAGGTGTAGTTATCCATTCAATTGCATGATGTGACCCATTATAAAACACTTTATTAGGTCCACTCCCTAGTTTTACATAATAAAGTTCTTTTCCTAGCTCGCTTTTACCTGCACTAGAGACTTCTATAAATGGATATCTTGCCTTTAACCCTTCTAAATCTTTTTTCATAATGTCATAAGTATAATCTATATTTGTATAAACAACCTCTAATGAATATGGAACGGTAATTACTTCACCAACTCGTAAATTATTTGAATTCACCTCTGGATTAGCTGTAACTATACTTGCAAGAGTCGTATAATACATTTTTGCTATAGAGTTTAGCGTATCCCCTGCTTTAATTCTATAAGTATCAAACCCTAATAAAAATCTATTCATAAGTTTATAAGTATCCTCATTTATTTCGCCAGTAGGTGATATACCAAAATATATTTGGAATTTCCGCACTGCCTCTGCAGTTTTAGGCCCATAAATTCCGTCAATGGCTCCAACATTATAACCCAATTTATTAAGTAGCGATTGTATTTCCATTACCGTTGTTCCTTTTGATCCTATTTTTAGGGTTAGCAAATTTACCCTCCTAAAATTTCTTATACTACCATTTTATAATATATTTTTGAAAATGTTACTTATTTCCCTTAATAAATAACAAAATAATAATCCAAGAGAGTTATCTCTTGGATTATTATTTACAGTATTTTATTTTACCCTTTGTCTACTCTTAAATTTCTCTCAAGCCCAACTGGGTCCATAGACATTTTCTCGCCATTTAATAACCCTGCCACTCCTATTTTATGAACCTTTTTGGATCCTTTGCATACTTCACAATGACAACCTGAAGTGTAGCCCGTTGGTTGCTCATATGTAGTTATAACACCTTCAAAGTTTCTTAATACTACTTTTTCTGGACTTTGAGATATAACATATCCAGGCATAACTGGAATTTTACCACCCCCACCTGGAGCATCCACAACAAATGTTGGCACACAAAATCCTGAAGTATGTCCTCTTAAAGCTTCAATAATTTCTATTCCCTTAGATACAGGAGTTCTAAAGTGCTCAAGTCCCATTGAAAGGTCACATTGATATATATAATAAGGCCTAACTCTAATTTTAACAAGTTCATGTACTAAATCCATCATTATATGTGAACAATCATTTACTCCTCTTAGAAGAACTGTTTGGTTTCCTAAAGGAATACCTGCATCTGCAAGTTTCGCGCAGGCAAGTTTTGATTCCTCTGTAATTTCATTTGGATGATTAAAATGAGTGTTTAACCAAATCGGATGATATTTCTTTAACATGTCAACCAATTTTTTAGTGATTCTTTGAGGAAGAACCACCGGTACTCTTGACCCCAGCCTTATTATTTCAACATGCTTTATCTCTCTTAATTTTTTAATTATGTATTCTAATTTATCATCAGACACAAGTAGCGCATCTCCACCTGATAATAATACGTCTCTAACTTGTGGATTGTTTCTGATATACTCAATTGCCTTATCTATTCTCTCCATTGGCATAGAATTATCATTTTGCCCTGCGAATCTTCTTCTTGTGCAATGCCTACAGTACATCGAGCACTTATCAGTTATTAGTAATAATACCCGATCTGGATATCTATGAGTTAGCCCTTGAACTGGAGAATCTGCATCTTCATGTAGTGGATCTAATAAATCAGCATCTGCCTCATGCAATTCAAGTTCCGTTGGTATAGCTTGCCTTCTTATTGGATCATGAGGATCATTTGGATCTATTAACGCTAAGTAATAAGGGGTTATAGCCATTCTTAATGTTTGAAGACATTTTTCAGCGCCCTCTTGCTCTCCCTTTGTTAAGGGTATGTATTTTTTAAGTTCTTCTACAGTTTCAATTCTATTTTTGACTTGCCATTCCCAATTATTCCAGTCTTCATCTGTTACATCTTTGAATAATTCAAATCTCCTATTAACTTTCATGTTAGTACCTCCATATGTATTATAATTTTAAACTGCTACATGTCTTTAGTGTATCCATTCACTACAAAATATAATGATTGTTAAATCAATGTAGAAATCTAATCTATTTGTTATTTGGGGGAATATTTTTTTACTAGTTTCATTTTAGGTACAAAAAAGGCGCTGAATTGACAGTGCCTTTTTAAGAAGAGTGCTGAAGATATTAAGATAATTAAAAATTAAATCTTTATACACACTTCAATTTATATAAAATTATTTAGTCTTATTTTATTTGTTAATGCCTTCATTATACACTTTATGTTTCAAAAAGACAATTTTTCGAAGTTTACTTTAAACAATTTTCGAGCGCGTATGAGAAATTTCATACTTTTTATTAGACGATAATTATTTTCTTTTTGTTTTATTAACCTCCACTATTTTACCTACTATATATTCATATCCATTATCAGAATGTGGAATCAAACAAGATGAGCAATCTTTAATGCCATTTGAAAATTTTCCATTTCCACCACACTCATCAAGAAAATATAGAGGACAATAGCAAAATAGACAATTAAATTTTTCATTATTTTTAACTTCATGGCATGGAAAGTATTCACAATCTTTATGTCTAAAAAATTTATAATTCTTCTTCATTTTAATCCTCCTTGTAAATTCAGATAAAATAAAGACATAAAAAAGTAAAAGAGAAATTTACTTTTTTACGTCTTAAAATTTACTAAGTTATTTTTTTAAAATTAAATATACCTATTAAAAATTATCCAATTGCTTTATATAGAAACTGTAATAAATAGGTCAGTACTAAAATTATTAGAATTGTTAGTATAACTTGAACCGTTCCATTTTTCAGTGAAAATGAAAAATTTATGTTAGATTTTTTATGTGTAATAGTCTTATTATTACTTGCTTTACCACTATAATGTGATTGATCAGGATGTGAATAAATAATTTCTCCTTTTAAATAAGCAGCTATACTTATAATTAAAACAAAAATTGATAAAATTCTCGTAATTGAAAAAAAGTTTAAATTCATGGAATAAGATATTAATATAGCTATTGGTATAATAATAACTAGTAACATTCCCAATTTACCAACAATTAGTTTTGGGATAGTCTTAACCTTAGTTTTTGTGTTTTTAGCCCTATAAGAATTTTTCTTTTTCATAATAACCCCTCTTCCACTTCCATAAGCATTAAAATCATTATACCAAATTTAAAAACAATTGTTAACAAAATTTTAAATATTCGTTAACAATTTTTTATGTTGATTTGTTATCTAAAATGTTACAAAATTATATATACCTATATCCTCTAATAATGTTTTTTCTGAAATAATATCTTTGGGAAATTGTTTGGCCAATACTGTTTTAAACTTTTTTAATTGCTCAGCAGAAAGTTCCTCTTGCTTTTTTAAAATATTTTTTTCCTTATTAAGTTTTCCTGATTCTAATTTATATATAAAATCATCACCTATAATGCTTATATTATTTTTATCATCAAATTTTAGAACCCCACTTGTATCACTATTTATAGCTATCCTTAATAAACCATTTATTCCTTTTCCATCGCTATTAACATTTGCTACATTAAGATAAGTCCTTGTCTGACTGTTTATTTTTTTATCACCTTCAATATAACTTCTAAAAGCAAGTATTTTGCCATCCCTAGATAACACCCCATCAAATATCTCTTCTTTGTCTATATTGGTTTCAAAAATTTTATTATTGTTAAGATATAGATTGGCTTTTACCTGTGGAAATATATGAGGTGTATTACTATAAAGAATATTTTTTTTATTAATAGTAACATCTCTTATGGTACCAATACAAGATATTATCTCTGCTTTACTTTTTATGTTGTATACTGTGTAACCTGAAGCCGACGGATCAATATGTCCTGTTACCAAAATGTTTTCATCATCTATCCATTTTAGTTCAATAATTTGTTGAACATTTTCATTATTTATAACAATATCTGTTAGTTTTCCAGTTTTAATATCATAAACAATTATATGTGGAGGGTATATTTCTTTTCCTTCATTAAAATATCTAAATACTATTTTTGTTTTATCTGGCGATATCGCTAATAAATCTTTTAATTTTGAATTATCCCCTAAGGATTTAATTTGCTGATTTGTTTCATCATAAATATAAACATTGTTATTTTTCTCAAAAGCTATTTTTGTGGTCTTAATATTTTCTACTATTTGGTCTTTTCCTTTAACTAACGTTTGATTACTAATCACATTTTCTTCATTTATAACAACATTTTTATTAATTTTTTCCACTTTATTTGAACAAGCCATCAATGTGAAAATGCTTAAAAACAAACATAGTACTATAATGCGTAACTTAAAATTTTTTTTTATTATATTCTGATGGATTGCCATAATCTTTCTCCTCGTTTAAAGTCATAAGAATTAATATTTTAGATCTTAAAATATTGAAACACAAATTATTATACTCCTCTTATATTATGCTATCAACTGATAATTTCAAAAATTTTTGAGAATTTTATATGTTCTCATTTTCTTTTAATGCAAATAAATAATGAGTACATAATTATTTAAAATAATTATGTACTCATTATTTAGAATTTATATTTTTTTCCGCAATAATTACAAAATTTTGCTTGCGAATCACTATCATATATTTTTTCCCCACAGTATTTGCAGAATGATGGTTTCACCTGTTTGTTATTATTTAATAATTGTATATTTTCTTTGATTACTCCATCTAATTTTTCTATTGATACTGGTGTATGTATAAATGCATCTATTGCTCTTTTGTTAAAATCCTCTAACTTAATGTCATTGCTTGAGGATAAAATACATTTAATTTTGGGATGGCTATCCTTTATTTGTTTAAGTATTTTATCTCCAGTTTTTCCTTTCATAATAAAATTCGCGATAATTACATTACAATTAAACTCACTAACATCATTAACCGCAGTAAATTCATTACTTATAATAACTTCATACCCCAAACTTATAAGCATGTCACTCATAATGGAATTTTCTAATTTGCAATCATTAACCAGGAGCACTCTGTACATATTTTTTCCCCTATTCCTAAAATTTATTATGAATAGGTAAAGTGTATCATTATATTTACAATTTTACAATTTATTTCACATCATAAATTATAATATCCTATCTTTCTCCAAGTTTTAAATTTGGTATTGCATTCAGCGTTAGTCCTGATACACTACCCTTAATAAATTCAAAATAAGCTGCACTTCCAATCATAGCTGCATTATCAGTGCAAAGCACCATCTCCGGGAACAAAACTTTTATATTTTGCTTCTGACCTTCTGATGTCATGGTCTCTCTAAGACAAGAATTTGATGCCACGCCGCCTGCTATTGTTATTTTATCTACCCCTTTAATTTTACATGCCTGCAGCGCATGTTCTACCAAAACAGTAACTACTGCCTTTTGAAAAGATGCGGCAACATCAGGTATATTAATTGTCTCCTTTTTCATATTCATTTTATTTATATAATTTAGCACTGAAGATTTAACTCCACTAAAAGAAAAATCTAAAGTATCATCATGAAATTTAGCTTTTGGAAACTTTATAGCATCCGCGTTTCCTTCCTTTGCTATTTTATCTATTTTAGGTCCACCAGGATACCCAAGTCCAATAGCACGAGCCACCTTATCAAATGCTTCACCCGCAGCATCATCTCTAGTTTGAGCCATAACTTCAAAGTCACCATAATCTTTCATATATACAATAAATGTATGTCCACCCGAAACTACCAAACATATAAAAGGTGGTTTAAGATCCTTATATTGAATAAAATTAGCACTTATATGACCCTCTATATGATTAACCCCAATTAATGGTTTATTAGTTGCATATGCAAGTCCCTTAGCATATTGAACACCTACAAGTAATGCTCCTACGAGCCCCGGTCCATAAGTTACTCCTATTGCATCTATGTCATCTAATGTAACTTTAGCTTCGTCCAATGATTCTTGAACTACAGCACTTATTACTTCTATGTGCTTTCTGGATGCCACCTCCGGCACAACTCCTCCAAATTTCTCATGTATATCAATTTGTGATGCAATTATATTTGATAAAATTTCTCGTCCATTCACGACTACTGCCGCCGCGGTCTCATCACAACTCGATTCAATTGCAAGTATTTTAATATCTTTTTTCATTGTTTTTACCCACCTTTAGTAAAGTTTACACAATTTCTTTTTATGAATAACACAAATTAATTATACTTTATTAGGTTTATCATATCAAATTTTTATATACTCTTTATATGTATACTTTTATTTTGATTTATTAACTTTAAAAATTTCTTCACTTATTCAAGTTTAAATACTTTGGTATTTATTATTCTATGATATAATTATATATATGAAATTATCTATTTTATAACAGATTCTAGGAGGAACATATGAGTTACACCTATGCAAAGGTAATAATAAAAGGCTCGCCTATTTCGAAATCTAATTTCAAACTTTTCAACATGAATGGAAGAGCTATTTTGCCTTATAACTCTGGAAAATACCATGATAGATATGCCTTGTATGAAGAAGAAATTGCTTATCAATGTAGAATTCAAAATTCTAATGTTTTTTTAACAGAATCTCTTATTGCCGTTCTAAAGGTTTATTATAAAAGTATAAAAAGACACCCTGATACAAATAACATAACAAAAAGCATTTTCGATGGTATAGAGAAAAGTGGTCTTATTGTAAATGATGCTCAAGTTACAAGACTTATTATCGAGGAGTTTTATAGTGCGGAGAATCCGAGATTTGAATTAGAACTTTTCGGAGAAAGTACATACTCTATGAATTACTTTATAAATCAAAGAGATGAAAAAGTACAAGCTATAAATTATGATCCACCCTCAAATAAAAAAAATACCTTGGGTTCTAAAACAAATACAATAAAAACTAAAGTAAATAAAACAAAACCCTCTCCACTTTGTAATTCCACTTCAAAATTTATATGTGAAATATGTAGAAAACCGGTATCACCGGATGATCGCCTTTCTACAAACAAGGGTAAAACTACCTTATGCAAAAACTGCTTTAAGAAATTATTTTAATTGTAACAGACAAGTCATTTTGCAAGCACAAAATGACTTGTCTGTTACTTTTTATATATACATATTACAAAAAAATCTGGCTATGCTATTAATATAAACAAAGCAAAATTTGAAAGGGGATGTAATCAATGAACACAAATAAGAAAACAAAAAATAAAAAGGTTAATGATGCTATATCTAACATGGGAAACAGTACGAGTTTTAAAGCTTTAAATGATATCAATAACAAGGTCAAAGATAAAAAAAATACTCCTGAAGAGTTAAAGTAATATTAAATTTAATAAAATGAATAAAAAAAATTGCATTAAAGGTGTTTTTATCTTATTAATGCAATTTTTTTTTCTTTGTAAAACTATTTTGAATTCAATTTATTAAAATACTGATAATACTATTGTCATACATATTCTATGTTATAATAGTACTCATATTAAAGATTCTACGAATTTTTGTAACATTTAGAATATATTATCATCTTTCTAATGTCGCATGAAATATACTAATCGTGAATTAAAACTTTTATAATAATAGGAGGAATAAATATGAGCACAAATGTTAACATTGATTGGAGTAAATTAGGTTTTGCTTATAGCAAAACGGACTTACGTTATATTTCTATATGGAAAGATGGCAAATGGGACGATGGAAATTTAGTTGAAGATAACAATATTTCTATAAGTGAAGCTTCAACATCTCTTCATTATGGTCAGCAATGTTTTGAGGGTTTAAAAGCTTATCGCACAAAGGATGGTAGCATCCAATTGTTCAGGCCTACTGAGAATGCCAAACGTATGATGAACAGTTGTGATCGAGTTCTCATGCCTCAAATTCCAATTGACAAATTTGTTGATGCTTGCAAGCAAGTTGTTAAAGCAAATGAAGCTTTTGTTCCTCCATACGGAACTGGAGCAACTCTTTATGTTAGGCCATATGTAATAGGTATTGGGGATAACCTTGGAGTAGGTCCAGCTCCTGAATTTTTATTTGGAGTATTCTGTTGCCCAGTAGGTCCCTACTTCAAAGGTGGAATGGTTCCAGTAAACTTTATGGCATCTGAGGGATACGATCGAGCTGCACCTCATGGAACTGGAGATGTAAAAGTTGGAGGAAACTATGCCGCAAGTCTTCTCGCTCATAAACACGCTGCATCAAAAGGTTTTGCAGACTGTATTTACCTTGATCCTGCAACTCATACAAAAATTGAAGAGGTTGGTGCTGCAAACTTCTTTGGAATTACTAATGACAATATATTTGTAACTCCAAAATCACCATCAATACTTCCTAGTATTACTAAATACTCGTTAATGCATATTGCTAAAGAATATTTAAAAATGGATGTACAAGAGAGAGATGTTCTAATAAGTAATCTTTCCGAATTTAAGGAAGCAGGTGCATGTGGGACTGCTGCCGTAATAACACCTATTGGTGGTATAGAATACAAATGTACTCTTCATGTTTTCCACAGTGAAACAGAAGTAGGTCCAGTTACTAAAAAACTTTATGATACTCTTTATGGTATCCAGTTTGGAGATGTAAAAGCACCTGACGGATGGATTGTAAAAATAGTTTAATAATTTACATGTAAATACAAAACAGTTTCAAACCTTTAATTAAATAGAACATTAAAAATAGCGAATAGATGGTATAAGGTTACCATCTATTCGCTATTAATTTCATATAATATTTTTTTACTTTATATACATCTTGTTATAGTATTCATCTAACATTCTCTCTACTGAGAATTCATAACTTGTAGTTTTAATACTTTCTTTCATCATTTCTATCCAATTTTCTCTATTTTCATAGTAAGTAGTCATAACTCTATTTATTAAAGTATCATAGAGAGCTTTTGTATCATGTTTATCTAGCTCTACTTCCGATAAATCATCAAGACCTACACCGTCACCAAACTGCCAACCATTTACACCGTCATTACAAGCTTCTGGCCACCAACCATCTAGAATAGAACAGTTAAGCACACCATTCATTGCAGCTTTCATTCCCGAGGTTCCACTGGCTTCTAAAGGTCTTCTTGGATTGTTTAACCAAATATCTGAACCTCTAGTTAGCATTCTTCCTATATTCATATCATAATTTTCTAAAAACACTACACTATTTGGATATTTCTTCATCATGCTTACAAGTTTTGCTACTATTTCTTTTCCAATATCATCGAGAGGATGAGCTTTCCCTGAGAATACAATTTGAACTTTTCCACTTTTAAGAAGTGGTGAAATAATATCTTCACTTGTAAATATTAAATCACTTCTCTTATAAGGTGCAGCCCTTCTTGAAAATCCAATAAGTAACTTATCTGCAGAAAGTGTAGCACCCGTCCTTTCTTTAATAAATTCTAATAATTCCTTTTTAACAGTTATGTGAGTATCCCAAAGATCTCCATTATTTTCAAAGGCCTTAGTTATTCTATTATCTACCCAAGATGGTTTATGAATTCCATTAGTTATACCAATAATTTCAGACCTTCCAGCAACAGTTCTCCACATTTTATTTGCAGTTTCCATGTGAAGCTGCGCTACGGCATTAGCTTTTCTTGAAAGCCTAAGTCCTGCTATGGTCATATTAAATGGCTCTCCACCAAATCTAATCATTTGTTGCCTAGTTAATCCATTAAATGCTCCCATATACTCTAGCTTATTAACATCATGAGATTCATTGCCTTCAACTATTGGAGTATGAGTTGTAAATACCACTTCTTCGCGAGTTTTATTCCAAGAATCCTCAAAACTATATCCTGATTGCATTTTTTCTTTAATAAGCTCCGTAGCTGCGAGCACTGCATGCCCCTCATTAAAATGATATACATCTATAGGAAGTTCTAAAGCCCTTAAAGCCTTTATTCCACCAATACCTAATACTATTTCTTGAGCAATTCTTTCTTCTCCAAACCAACCATACAATTGCCCCGTTATCCACTTATCACTATTCTCTGGTATATCAGTATCCAAAAGATATATTGGATTATTCCCAAATTCCTCTAATCTCCAAACTTTACATACAATGTCTAAATTTCGAATTTTAACGGTTACTTTCACTTTTGTATCTTCTAAAAAATCATAATCATAATTATGATATGTATCAAATACCTTTCCATTTTCATCTATAAATTGCTCAGTATATCCCTGTTTCCACTTAAGTCCTATTCCCACCAGCGGTAAATTTAAATCCTTTGCTCCTTTTAGATGATCACCTGCAAGTATTCCTAGTCCCCCTGCATAAGTTTTAAAATCTGAATGAAGTCCATACTCCATACAAAAATAAGCAACTCTTGGAAGATTACTAATATCCATTAACTTCGCCTCCTATATTAATCTTTAATACCACCCAATATCAGATAATTAATTTGATTTCCATTGTTTTTAAATTTAGCTTTTATTATAACTGTACCTTTTATAATTATTATACATAATTTTAAAAACTAATGCAACCGTTTGCACAAATAATTTTCTAATGTAATTTATAAAGATTCAAAATTTATTTATAATAATTAATCTTAAAAAATGAAACGTCGAATTGTCCACTATTTAAGATAAGGACAATTTGACGCTTAATGAGTTACAATTTTTATAAATTAGAAACTTCTCTATTTTTTAAATTTTATCCATCAATTTAAGAAGGCCAAAAATAATTGCCTGAGGAGAAGGAGGACATCCTGGAATTACTAAGTCCACAGGAATGATATTTTTTAGTACACCATAAACTCCCTCACCCGCTTTAAACATTCCTCCATCATATGCGCAACTTCCAACAGCTATAACTATTTTAGGCTGAGCCATCGCTTGGTAGGTCTTCTCTAGTGCTTCTTTCATATTTATAGTAACTATGCCTGTTACCACAAGTCCATCTGCATGCCTTGGAGACGCCGCAACATTAATTCCAAACCTTGAAATATCATAAAAGGTATTTTGGATGGCAGAAAGTTCCGACATGCAAGCATTACAAGAACCAGTATCTACTACTCTAAGTACAAGCGATCTCTTAAATGTTTTATAAATCTTCTCCCGAAGTTTATTGCCCGCAAGCTCTAATTCTGCCATTTTATAATCAGATGACATTTCCAAAACAGATTTCGGGCAAATATCAACGCAATTTCTACAGTAAATACATTTCTTGTTGTCGATAATTACTAGATGTTTACAATTTTCAACAGTGTTTATTTTTATAGCGTCCACCGGGCATATGCTAGTGCATTTCCCACAATTATTACAAACATTTTCTTTAGCAATTATCTTTCCATAAGAAAACTCATTATTTTTAAGTGGATCTTTAATTGTTTCGGTTCCATATTTTATTCTATCAAATATATTGTTCATTTTAATACTCCCTACCTATCATTCTCAGAATAAGACATATTGAAGCTTTTATTAATAAGAGGAAAATCCGGGATAATTTCTCCAAGAACTGCTTCACTCACACCTGCCCAATTAGTAAAGGAAGGAGTTTTAAAATAAATTCTACTAAACTTATTTTCTTTTCCGGTCATTCCATAAACTACTAGCTCGCCCTTCACTGTTTCAACAGAAGCTATTGCCTCCAGTCCCTCTTTTAAACAAATTTCTGGTTTATCTCTTTTTATATCAGTATTTATATAAGTCAGAGCTTTTTCTATAAAATCAAAAGCATCTTTAAGCTCAAGACCTTTCAATTTATACCTTTCAAAAACTCCACCTTTTGTTTCTATATTTATACCTTTTTTTAATTCTTTATATAGCTCATATGGAAATGCTACTCTAACGTCATATTTTAAATTACATGCCCTTGCTACCACACCAGTCATACATAGCTTCTTAGCTATAACGCGACTTACCATTCCTGCATCTTCTACTCTGTCTAAAAACGAAACTGCATTTACACTCATTTTAAATATACTAGTTATCCGAGATTTAAGGCCTTGCAGCGTTTCTATAATATCATTCTTTTTCTTTTCATCAAAATCAATATTTATTCCAAGTGGAACTATGGCATTTCTCATAAACCTGCTCCCACTTACTCTTTCACATAATTGATGAATAATTTCTGAAAAATATCCAAATTTTTTGGCTACATAACTATAACCTATGTCGTTAGCAATCCCCCCTAAATCATCCAAATAATTATATATTCTTTCAAGTTCTAAAAGAACAGTTCTAAAAGCCTTAATTTCTTTACTTACCTCTGCTTCCTGAAGCTTTTCTACAAGGATTGCATATGCCTCGCCATAAGCTACGGTGGATTCACCTGACACCCGCTCAAACATAAGATTTAAAGAATTTGCATTTATATTGGCGCATTGCTTTTCTATTCCCCTATATTTGTACATAAGCCTTATTTCAAGATTTTCTATTGGTTCACCCATAACACTAAACCTAAAATGCCCTGGTTCGATTATTCCTGCATGCACAGGCCCTACTGCAACTTGATATGCACCAGTACCTGAAACTTCTTTAACCTTATAATCATAATCTTTATTAATTTCTCTTTGAAATAATCTGCTTTGATAAATTATGTTACTAAGATCAATTGGCTCTTTTTGTGTAACATATTTGCAAATTACATAATACCCCTGCTTACTGTTTGAAAACACGCAATTTATTGATCGTTCTTTCTCTTCTAATGAAAATTCACAAATATAATTAAATTTATACAATTCAACGCAAATAAGTACAATTTTTCTGATTTGGTCAGCTTTTACTGTAACATATAACTCATTATTATTTTTAACTTCATATTTTAGATCAAAATTTAATTCCTCTAGACTGTTTATAATCTCTGTTATTTTCATATTTTCACTTCCTAATCACAAATAATTGAAACTGCATTATTTATCATATTAGACAAATAACCATTCATAAATAAACTCATAATAATAATCGAAACAAAACATAAAGCTAAAGGCAAAGTATTTTCTTTATCTACTTCCATTTTAGCATATTTAACACCAGGTTCAGTATTAAAAACTATCTTAATAAAAACCCTCAAAAATCCTGCGAAAACTAATAGTAAACAAAAACTATACAATGCAGTGATAATATAATTCCCAGTTTCAACAGTTCCTACTATTATGTAATACTCACTAAAAAAAGCTGGAAATGGTGGTGCTCCAGTAATAACAAGCATTCCCAAAATAAGAAATACAGCATTTATTGGCATAGTTTTTATTAGTGAATCAATTTTATCTATACGTTTTGTTTTATATGCACTTAGTATATTTCCTGCCGTTAAGAATAACATAGACTTTCCGAAAGCGTGGACTAATGAATGTAATAGTGCACCAAATACTGCAATTTTACTACCAACTCCAAGTCCTAACGCTATAATTCCCATGTTTTCAACTGAGGAAAATGCCAGCATTCTTTTATAGTTAAGTTGTCTTAAAATACTAAAAGATGAGATTATAAGCGACACACAACCAAAAATTATAAACAACCATTTAGTATTTTGAAGCCCTGGTATATGTTTTGTTATTATATAAAACCTCAAAATAACGTATAGAGCGAGGTTTAGAAGAACCCCAGACATCATTGCACTAACTGGTGATGGAGCTTCACTGTGAGCATCTGGAAGCCATGTATGCATAGGTGCCAGACCTGCTTTTGTACCAATTCCTACAAATATTAATGTAAAGGCTATTTTAATAGCATAAGTACTTTGTGGATTTGAATTTTTAACAAGATGGGACCATTTAAGTACATCACTTCCATCTTGGTTACTATAAGCATTAACAAAAATAAGAATACCAATTAAACCAATACCTATACCAATTGAGCAAATAATAATATACTTCCATGCGGATTCCAATGAATTTTTATTAATGTTAAATCCAATCAAAAATGCTGTTGTAAGAGTTGTTCCCTCAAGGCCTATCCACATTGCAACAATATTATTGGTTAGTGCAATAAACATCATAAATAACACAAAGAAATTAAATAAAAAATAGTAAAATTTTCCTCTTCTATTGGAAATTATTTTCTCCTTTATTTCATTTCCAATATATTTATAAGAGTAAATACTCACGATTATATTTATGCTAGCTGTAATTAACAGCTGCACAACACTTAAACTATCAATATAAAAGAATTCATTAAAATAACTAAGGGGATTACCTCCTGAAACTAGCGTAATAATCTTAAACACAATACCTAAAACTAATACAGCTCCAAATATTGTAACAAATCCAGTAATTTTCAGATTTTTTAAAATTAAGGGGGTTACTATCATAAATAAGAACAAAATACCAAGTACTATAATATACATTTTTTCACCAACTATTCTTTTAGATTTTCAAAAAAGTCTGTATTTATTGAATCAAAGGTCCTATTTATATGAAAAATCATTATCCCCATAATAAGGGCTAACATTAAACCTTCAAATACTATCCCCGCCTCAATTACAAGAGACATTTTGGATAATGATGTTTCAAAAAGTACAATACCATTTTCAAATATTAGAAATCCTATCATTTGTGTAATAGCTTTTTTTCTTGCGACCATAAGTAAAACGCCTATAATAAATAGAGCAATTCCGGTTTTCAGAAAATTGTCTTGGCTTTTGTTTAAAAGACCAAAAGCTATCATTATCCCTATTCCAGTTATAATATAAGAAACAAATCCATTCACTATTAGCTCCATTTCTCTATTTATCTTTAATTTCTTTACAGATTTATTGATTATTAGAGGTATTATAATAACTTTTGTTACTATTGTTAAAATACCTAAAATATAATAATCCACTTTTCCTGTTTCATAACCCAGTTTTAATACTATTAATCCAATAGCTGCTGATTGAAATATAAATCCTGCCGTAATTAGTTTAATACGCCTAACTCCAGACATAAAAATGCTAGATATTAATATAATTGTAAGTAAAGCCTCTATCATAATCTCTCTCCTTATAAAATATAGATTAAAGTAATTGCTACAATACCAAGAGATATCATGGCTGGAAACAATTCAGCGCCTCTAAATAATCTTGATTTAGCAAGAGTTGTCTCTATAATTGCAATTCCTAGTAAACAAAATAAAAGTTTAAATATAAAGGCTATAAAACCTATGAACAAAGATAATGCCGTAAATGTTGTTGCAATTCCAATAGGAACAAAACAATTAATTAAAACAATCAAATAAACAATTAGTTTAATATATGAGGATAGTTCAACGTATGCTAAATCACTACCTGACAAATCTAATATCATTGCTTCATGCATCATGGTAAGCTCTAAATGTGTTTCTGGATTATCAAATGGGATTCTTGCATTTTCAGCAAGTATACCAACGCTAAAAGTTACCATAGCAATAAGGTGCGCCGTATCATAGTGTACGATTTTGCTATTAATAAACGAAATATGAAAAACATTAAAATCTTTTGTTTCAATATATAAAAAAATAATTAAAAAGAATATTAAAGGTTCTGCCATCATTGAAATAAAAGATTCACGACTGGATCCCATTCCACCAAATGTACTTGAGCTATCAAGTCCGATTAGTACTGTAAAAATTTTCACTATTCCAAACGCAAACATAACAATAAATAAGTTACCTATCGTATTTTCCATGCTTGTGTAAAAAACAGGAATGAAAAAAGTCGTTGTTATAGCTGCCGCAAGTATAACTATTGGACCAATAGTTGTTATAAAAGAACTTCTATTTGATATTACTCTTCCCTTTTTTAGTAGTTTGCTTAAATCATAATAAGGCTGAACAATAGATGCGCCTTTATACCCCCTAAGGGTTGCCTTCATTTTTTTTAAAATTCCTATAAATAATGGTGATAAAACTATAATCAATGTACTCTGAAAAAAATAAAATAAATTATATTTCAAATGAATTCCTCCTTACACAAATTTTAAAACTAAAACAAGTGCAGTTATTAATGATATGAAGATATACAAAATGTGTAATTGAATTTTCCCATAATTAATTTTAAGTATCTTTGTTGTTAAGTAGTTAACTACTTTTAAACTGGATTTATATAAATAGTCCTCTACAATATCACTAGTAGTTTGACTTATGCTAATATTTTTCTTGAAATTTACTTTTTTGTTATAGTTTGCAATAATTCCGAAAATCTTTGCTGCAGGTTGAACAAATCCACTTCCAGTGTACTGAATATAAGGTTTGTCGCTACTATAACCACAGGCCCACGTATCATTAATTTCTCCATTTTTGTTTATAGAATTTACTCTATTAAACATATATAAAATAAATGTGATAATAATTAATATCATTGTGAATATTATTATTTCAGTTTCATTTTCAAAACTAGGATTTTTCCCACTAATGTCTAATAAATTATTAGTATAATAAGATATTTTGCTTATTATGAATGGTGAAAATACACCCGTAACTATAGCAAGCACAGCAAGTATACCTTGCCCAATGTTCATGGATATTGGTATAGCTTTTACATGTTCAGCTTTTTTAGTTCTTGGCTTCCCAAGAAAAGTAATTCCAAAAGATTTTGCAGTTGCATAAAAGGCTGCTCCACTTGTCAATGCTACAATAATGCCACAACTAAAAATCAATATTATAATCCAAATATTGCTAACCATTGTTATTGCTTCTATAAAACTCCTAAGTATTAGAATTTCACTTGCAAAACCATTGAATGGTGGCACAGCTGAAATAGCACAGGTACCAATAAATGTACAAATTGCAGTTACTTCCATACTTTTATGTAGTCCGCCAAGTTCATTCATATTTTTGGTTCCCGTTGCATATAATACACTTCCTGCATTTAGAAATAACAGGCTTTTGAAAATTGCATGATTGAGGCAATGAAGCAACGCTGCAGTTAGTGCCAGGGATGCAATCATTAATAAATTATAATTTATTAATATCATTGATATTCCAAGTGCAGCAAAAATAAGTCCTATGTTTTCCGCGCTAGAATATGCTAATAGTTTCTTTATATTATTTTGTAATAATGCGTTTAAAATTGAAAAGATTGCAGTAATGGTTCCCACTATTAGTACTGTAACTCCACAAATTAGTGGCGTACTTCCAAGAAAAATAAATATTACTCTTATAAAACCATATAAAGCAACTTTCAGCATTACCCCTGACATCAAAGCTGAAACATTAGATGGTGCTGTAGGATGGGCCTTTGGGAGCCATGCATGTAGTGGAACAATACCCATTTTTGCACCAAATCCAAATAGTGCAAGTATGAATATAATGTACTTTTGTTTAGATGAGAAATCCGCTGAAAACTTAAGAATTTCACTAAAATCAAAGCTTCCAGTATATTTATACAAGAAAGCAAACATTATCATTAAAAATAGTCCGCTTATATGAGTCATAACAAAATAAAATATGCCTGCTTTCAAATTTTCCTTATGCATGTATTCGTAAATTACTAAGAAAAATGATGTTATAGACATAAGTTCCCAAAAAACAAGAAAACTTATGGCATTATTAGAAACTACAACCCCAATCATTGAGGCTACAAATAAGCCTATTAAAATCAACATATACTTTGCCGAGTAATGTTTCTTATATTCCATAATGTAGCCCTTGGTGTAAATTGCTACTGGTATAAATATTAAGATTATAATGAATACAAAATATAGCGAAAGCCAATCTTTTTGAAAATTAATTAAATGTAACAAGTATTATCAACTCCTAGATATATTTAGTTATCATTCGAATATTGAAATGGAACACTTTATTATACCTTACTTTGCGTATGTTAACAACTAAATTTAACTAATCGTTCGTATATTAGATATTATAAGGAGATGTTTTAGTATGTATTTAAGATCAGTTAGTAACCTTGCTAAACATAAAATCAAATTCATTTTTCCAATTGTTTTTTTATGCATTATGCTCTCACCTGTGATGCTTTATTTGATTACAAACAATATTAACAACGATAAAGTTATTAATTCTACTGTTATCGCTGCCAGATTGTCAAAGATTTCAGAACTTGCTACAATAAAGTATAATTATTCTAATATATTATCTATAAAAAACAGTATAAAGTATAAGGATTATTTAATTCCATTTACTGAAAAATCCTTTATAATAAAATATAGTGGTTATATTAAAGCAGGCGTAGATTTAAAAGATTTAGATGTTATTGTTAATAATGAAAAAATCATTATAACTTTAAAAAAATCTAAGATTCTAGATGATGTTATAAATAGTGAAGATTTATTTGTTTATGATGAGAAATCTTCAATGTTTAATAAACTTAGTATGCAAGATATGATGGATGAACTCAGTACTGAGAAAAAAAAGGTTGAAGTCAATTTATTGAAAACAGAATTTTTGGATGAAGCTAACGCTAACGCTAAATTGCTTATGCAAGGTATTCTATTAGATATGGGTTTTAAAAATGTAACAATAATCTTTAAATAAAAAAAGTGCCACCTATGAAGTTTCTCCTGGTGGCACTAAATAAGAGTTTGAAACGTGAAATTCCATTAAGAAATTCTAAACTTTTGAAAATATAAAATTCACTATCACTCACATTCGGCGTTCGCCGGTTCGCTAGCCTTCCTTCCAGTCAGGCTCACGAGAATTTTATATTTACAAAAGAAGAATTTTAAATGAAATTTCAATGTTTCTGCTCTTCTTATTTATTGCCACTCCCGGAGAAACTTCATACTATAATCGCATTTACGTTAAGATGTATCTAGTATGGATGGCATATATGGAAATAATAAATATCAATAAACCCCACAAAAAAAAGCAGAAAACATTTAAAGTTTTCTGCTTTTTAATATTTAATTGTACAAAATCAATAAATTAATATCCACCTGAGGATCCTCCACCGCTTGATGAACCTCCTCCAAAACCTCCTCCACCGCCGGAACCTCCGAAGCCACCTCCGCCTCCGAAACCTCCACCATTTCCTCCGCCACGTCTACCAAAAATTGAGCTCCAAAATAGCAATGTTATCATAAATCTAGTTATTCTTCCTCTGTTAAGAATAAAGTCAAGAAAAACGAATCCAATAAATACTATTACTAGAATTCCACTCCCCTTAGTTGAAACGTTTGAACTTTGGATATTTTGTGGAACGGTAACATTCTTGTCTAATTTTACATTGTATTCTTTAGCAATATTATCAGCTAAAACTGAATATGCTGCCCTAAGACCTTCTCCATATTTATTTTGCTTAAATTTTGGAACAGCGAAATCATTCATTACCCTAGAAGAGTATATATCAGTAACTGCACCTTCAAGCCCTGTACCTACCTCTACCCTCCACTGTTTTTCTTTTAAGGATAATAGAATTAATAATCCATTGTTTTTTCCTTTTTGTCCAAGTCCCCATTCTCTAAAAATTCCAGTAGCATAGGATTCAATTGGTACTCCCTCTAAAGAATTTATAACCACAACAGTTGCCTGCGCCCCTGTTTTAGTTTCCAATTCCTTACCTACTGACAAGATATATTGTGAAGATTCACTATCTATAACTTTAGCGTAATCATTAACATATTTTAACTCAGTAGCTTTAGGATATTTAATCTGTGCATTTACTGTGTTTATATTTGATAACTGACCTAGTAAAAATATGCTTATCAAACCTATAAATAAGATTCGCAGTTTAATCTTTTTTTTTGTAGGTCCATTAAGTGATACATTACTAATTTTTCTTTTTATATACATCTTCATTTTCTAACTCCTACTTAGTAAAGTCAACTTTGGGTACTTGTTTGGCAGATTCACTAGCCTTATAAAGTGGCTTTTCACCAAATCCAAAAACCCCTGCGATAATTTTGGTAGGGAACTTTCTAATTGTATTGTTGTAATCCCCAACACTTGTATTATAATCTTGCCTTGCTGTGCCTATTCGATTTTCTGTACCTTCTAATGCTACAGTTAAATCCTTAAAGTTTTGACTGGATTTTAAAGCTGGGTAGTTCTCTACTATTACTAAAAGCCTTGAAACTGCACCTCCAAGTTCACTATCCGCTTTAGCTTTATCTGGTATGGTTTTAGCTCCTGCAAGTTTAGCCCTGGCATCAGCTACTGCTATAAAAATGTCTTTTTCCTGAGATGCATAACCTTTCACTGTGTTCACTAGATTTGGAATTAAATCTGACCTTCTTTGTAATTGAACATCTATGTTTCCCTCTGTTACCTTCACAGTTTGATCTAATGTAACTATCTTATTGTAACCCCCAATAATAGGCATTGTTATTATTAGAACTATTGCTACAACAATTCCAAAGGTTCTTAACGTCTTACTCATCACTATACCACCTTTCTATTTTTATAATATATAACAATTATTAGCTACTTAATCTATCTAATTATTTAAGCAAATTTTCCCTTATATTATAAGTTATGAATTCAATAAGGTTACTATACTAATTTGCTATTTATTCTTTAAAATTATGTATTGTTTCAAAAAAATATTTTTTAATTTATAGTATAATTAATAATATTTATAATAAGCATGGAAAAATAAATAATTTTTATTTTTTAATTTAATAATGATTTATTTTCAATAATAGCAAAAGATTTTTTTACGTATTCTTCTGTTTTATAATTACGTAATCTGTTATTCATTCTCAATAAAAGGAAATTTAATTTTGAAATATCCTTTAGACTTATACCTTTCAATTCTTCAAAGATTAATAAAGTTTTTTGATTTTTATTATAATCTTCTATTATTAAAGTTTCCCCTTGCTCTGTTATATATAAGTAATGGGCATTTTTTATTAAAGCTTTTTCTTTATGAATAAAATACTTACTATTTAAATTCTTTACTATTACATGAACGGTAGAGGGTGACCAAAAACTAATTTCACTAAGTTCACTTGATGTAATCCCTGGAAATGTATCAATAATCCATAAAGCTCTAAGTTGAGCATAAGTTACATTAAATTCCTTAAGAGGTCCACAATGATTAGTTTTAATAGTTAATATGAATGTTCTTAAAAGATTATATACACTAATTGTTTTTTTTATTATACTAACTGTATTTTTATCATAATCTGTTAAATCAATTTTCAGGTTCATTTCATTTATTTTAGTAATATAATCAAAAATAAACTCTTTGTTCTCTTTTATTATAACTCCAGTGAAAATATCTATCATAAAATCTAATTCTTCATGTGAAAATAATCCTATTAAGTCAAAAAGATAAATTTTTTTTTCTTTATTTTGTTTATTTATATTAATAAACAAATTACCCATTTCTGTTAATTGAAATTTATATACCTTTTTATTGATAGTTTCTTCTTTAAAAATAAATTTTTTACGCATCATAATTTTAATCATATTACTAACAGTAGGTGAAGTCCAACATCCTATTTTCGCAACGTTGCTAAGTGAAATTCCTGGGAACACTTTAATAATCCATAAGATTCTAAGCTGTGGAAGCGTTATACCGGTTATCTCAACAGTTCTTGCGTAATTAGATTCAATTTTTAAAAAAGCGTATCTTGCTAGATTATATAACGAATGTATATTAAACAAATATTCATTTTGTTCCATAAAATTTCCCCTTATATGATAGCTCGCAACTACATGAAATATTAATTTCCTGTAGCTTACATCATTCAATATATTGTAACAAAAAAAATATACCAAATCAACAAAAGGATTTTACCTATAAAAATATATATATTTTAGTTTTACAATACACCATAATGTATTATAATAATAATTGTAACCTTTATATTAAATGAAGTTATGCTAATAAAATTATTGCAATTAAAAGGAGAGTCAAAAATGCTATTTTCTAGTGAGACATCTATTGATACTGTAGAAGAAGATTTGAGATACCTTAAATTATTGGCTAGCAAGTATCCTACAATTCCAGATGCTTGTACGGAAATCATAAATCTACAAGCTATCCTAAATTTGCCTAAGGGAACTGAGCATTTTTTATCAGATCTTCATGGTGAATATGAATCCTTTAGTCATGTACTTAGGAATGCTTCAGGTGTAATTAAACGGAAGATTAACGATATTTTTGGTAATTCACTTAGAGATAGTGAAAAAAAAGAACTTGCAACCATCATTTATTACCCAGAGCAAAAATTAGAAATAGCTCTTAGAGAAGAAAAGGATATAGATGATTGGTACAAAATTACGCTTTATAAACTTATTGAATTTTGTAGAATCATTTCCTCTAAATATACTAGATCCAAAGTTAGGAAAGCACTACCTCCAGATTTCTCGTATATTATTGAAGAATTGCTTCATGAACAACAAAGCACCTTTAATAAACAGGAATATTACAATGGAATTATTCAAACAATAGTCAAAATTGGGAGAGCTAAAGAGTTTATAGTAGCTATTTCTAACCTAATTCAAAGATTAACTATAGATAGACTTCATATTATAGGCGATATTTATGATAGAGGACCTGGTGCCCATATAATCTTAGATTGTCTTATGAAATACCATTCTATTGATATACAGTGGGGTAACCACGATATACTTTGGATGGGAGCAGCAGCAGGCTGTGAAAGCAGTATTGCTAATGTCCTTCGTATTTCCACAAGGTATGCAAATTTAGATACAATCGAAGAAGGTTATGGTATTAACTTATTGCCACTAGCAACCTTTGCACTAGATTTTTATAATGACGACCCCTGTACTTCCTTTAAACCTAAGGTTTTTCCTGAAAATAATTATAGAGAAAAAGACCTTGATCTAATGGCTCGAATGCATAAAGCCATTTCTATAATTCAATTTAAACTTGAAGGTGCGATAATAAAAAGGCGTCCACATTATGAAATGCAGCAAAGATTACTTCTTAATCAAATAGACTATGAAAAGGGCACTATAAGCATTGATGGAAAAGAATACACATTGAACGATACTAATTTTCCAACTATAGACCCTATTGATCCATATAAATTAACTGAAGAAGAAAGGGAGCTTATTGATAAACTTAAATCTTCTTTTGCAAATAGTGAAAAGTTACAGCAACATATTCTGTTTTTATATTCAAAAGGTAGTATGTACTCTAAGTATAATTCTAATTTGCTTTATCATGGATGTATTGCACTTAATGAAGATGGTAGTTTTAAAAAGGTTAAAATAGATAATATTACTTACAGTGGGAAATCCTATTTAGATAGAACTGAGCGAATGGCAAGAGAGGCATATTTTGAAAAACCCGATTCAGCCTCTAAGCTTTATGCACTGGATACCATATGGTATTTATGGTGTGGTTGTAATTCTCCTTTATTTGGAAAAGACAAAATGGCTACCTTTGAAAGGTATTTTATAAATGACAAAAGTACTCATAAAGAAATTAAGAACCCCTACTATAAATTTAGAGATAATGAAAATATTTGCAATAATATATTAGAGGAATTTGGACTAAACCCCAATGATTCGCACATTATAAATGGGCATGTCCCCGTAAAGACTAAACAAGGTGAAAGTCCTATAAAAGCTAATGGTAAACTTTTAGTTATTGATGGTGGTTTTTCTAAAGCTTATCAACCAGAAACTGGAATAGCGGGATATACCCTTATTTATAATTCCTATGGGTTACTTTTAGCATCCCATGCACCTTTCGAATCTAGGCAAAAAGCCATCGATGAAGGTAAGGATATTTTATCGTCGACTATAGTTCTAGAAAAATCCACAAATCGTATACGTGTAATGGACACAGATGTAGGCTACGAAATCAAAGAACAAATTAAAGATTTAGAATCCCTGCTAATAGCATATAGAAAAGGTGTTATTAAAGAACAACGATAAGTTTTATAAAAAGTGTTCATTAATACTTAAGATTAAAAACCAGCGGGCCTGATATTACCCGTCTGGTTTTTAATTTTTTGAAATATATATAAGTTATTCTCTACTTATTTAAAATAAAAAGTATTACTATTTTTGATCTTGCATACTTAACAATTGTTGTAATTTCTGTGCTTGCAATGCAGACTGCTCTGCAAATTCCCTAAACGTATTACTTACATCCTCTTCTGATACTTCTCTTGCAAATGATTGATAATCTCTAGTGTTTTCTTGTGCGTCTAATAATTTTTTCATAATAGTATCTCTAGTATTCATTTCCATTTTCATCACTCCTTCAGTATTATTTTCCCGAAAATATATTTTTTTATGTATTTTATATTATATAATATATTAA
>NZ_DATCQT010000148.1:0-22279 GCF_036569345.1 Clostridium sp. | reverse complement strand
CAGAGAATATTTATATTCTCATCTGGTGATTATGGCATGAAGGTAACACCCGTTCCCATACCGAACACGAAGGTTAAGCTTCAATGCGCCGATGGTACTGCAGGGGTGACCTTGTGGAAGAGTAGGTTGTCGCCAGGTTATAAAAAACACTAAGTTTACTTAGTGTTTTTTATTTTGTCCAAATTTAACTGTAGTGCGATTTTCAGAGAATATTTATATTCTTTTATTCTCAATATTGTCTAAAATAACCAAATTTAAATAATAATATTGTCTTTAATATTATTATTTATGGTAAAATAACAAATGTAGAGTGGTTATAAAATATTGTAACATTAAGTAGAGGTGCTGTTATGGAAAGTTGGATCATACTAAACAAATTAATAATATTAATTTATGTGAGTAGTTTGCTAGTAAAAGGGGATTTTAACTATCCTGGTAGCAGCTATATTGTGGTTATATCCTTACTTATTTATGTGATTATTAATGTAAGCAAGGCATTAGTTTTAAATAGTAGATATAAACTTATCTTTTTAATAGGATCAATAGTAGAAATTTTACTTTGCAATTATTTTGTCACTCCTATATTTCTTATAATGTTACCAATAAATTTTTATGAAATATTTGTTGGTAAAATAAAATTTATATATATTGTATTATTGTTAATAATATCTATGTATATTTTTAACAATAATACAATAATATATGAATATTTGTTTGCTTCATTATTTTCACTATTAGCATACTATTTCATTTTAAATAATGAAAATAAGATGGAAATACTTACAATTAAAAACGATAAACTTAAAGAGAAAAACTATAAATTGCTTACAAATTTAAACAATCAGAATGGATATAAAAATCAGATTATATATACTTCACAGTTGCAAGAGAGGAATAATATTGCTCAGGAAATACATGATAAATTAGGTCATAGTATTTCAGGAAGTTTAATGCAACTCGAGGCTGCTAAGCTTATAATGGACAAGGATAGTAGACAAAGTAAAGCTATAATTCAAAACACAATAAATGTACTTAGAGATGGGATGGAAAGTATAAGATTTACATTGAAGAACATTAAACCAGAAGTAGAACAGTTAGGTATAAACAAGATAAAGCTACTTGTAGATGAGTTTAAAGATAAAAGGGAAATTAATGCAAGTTTATATTATAGCAAGAATTTAGAGAAAATTTCTTATGTTATGTGGAAAATTATTAGCGACAATATACAAGAGATTTTTACCAATGTAATTAAGTATTCAGGGGCTAGTAATGTCAAAGTAACTGTGGAAGTGCTTAATACTTTACTTAAAATAGAAATAAAGGATGATGGAATCGGGTGCTTAAGAATAGTAAAAGGTCTTGGTTTATCAGGAATAGAGGAAAGGACTATGAACTTAAATGGAAAAGTTATTTTTGATGGTTCTAGTGGTTTTTCAGTAATTATTTTATTTCCTATTTAGGATGAAATAAAATTTAATAAAAGGGTGGTGTTTATTTGCCGATTAAGATTTTGATTGCTGATGATGATTCACTTATTCGAGAAGGTCTAAAAATAATAATTGGGTTAGACGAAGAATTTATTGTGATGGCTTGCGTCGAAAATGGATTCGATGCAGTAGAATATTGTTTAAACAACTCAGTAGATGTTGCACTTTTGGATATAAGAATGCCAGTTTTAAATGGTGTGGAGGCCATAAAGAAAATTGCTATGAAGACTTCAACAAAATGTCTCATTCTTACTACCTTTGATGAAGACGAATATATAAATGCAGCGATACGTTTTGGTGCTAAGGGGTATATTCTAAAAAATAATTCCCCAGACAAGATTAAAGCTGCAATAAAAGTAGTATATAGCGGTAATATGGTTATGCAGGAAGGAATAATAGATAAAGTGTTAAAAGGAATTGATAGTGATAATAGTAGTAAATTAAATAAGGATTTGTTTACTCAAAGAGAGATAGAGATAATGGAGGCAGTAGCTGATGGATTATCAAATAGAAAGATTTCAGCAAGATTATTTATTTCAGAAGGTACTGTGAAAAATTATATTACATCAATTTTAAGTAAAACAAACCTTGAACATAGAACACAGATCGCTATTTATTATTTAAAGGGTGGAAATATTTAAAATATGACTTTTGTCATAGCAAGAAAGTGACTTTCTATACTTAAAGGGAAAGTCTTTTTTTTATATACTATATATATAGAAAGTAATAAATCTTTGGGAGGTATTAATTTGGATATTGTTACAATAAAAGGATTAACTAAAAAATTTGGAGAATTTACCGCAGTTGATGATATAGATTTTTCTATAAAGAAGGGAGAAATTTATGGCTTACTTGGGCCTAATGGAGCAGGTAAGAGTACAATTATAAATATGATTTGTGGGCTAATTACAACTACAAAAGGCTCTATTGAAATACTTGGCATAGATAATAAGAAAAATTCAAATGTTACAAAGATGAATATCGGTGTAGTGCCACAAGACATAGCAGTTTATGAAGATTTAACTTGCATTGAAAATGTAAAATTTTTTGCAAGTCTTTATGGAATTAAAGGACAGGAATTAAAGGAAAAAGCCCAAGAAGCTTTAGAATTTGTTGGACTTTCAGATAAGGCTAAGAGTTATCCAGCTAGTTTCTCTGGAGGAATGAAAAGAAGATTAAATATAGCATGTGCAATTGCTCATACCCCTAAGCTTTTAATAATGGATGAGCCTACAGTAGGTATTGATCCACAATCAAGAAATCATATACTTGAATCTGTAAAAAAATTAAATGAAAGAGGATGTACCATTATTTATACAACTCATTACATGGAAGAAGTAGAAGCAATTTCAACGATGATAAGTATTATTGATCATGGAAAGGTTATTGTCTCAGGTACAAAGGAAGAGCTCAAAGCTATTGTCACAGATAAAAATACTGTTGAGGTTACAGTTATCGATGGCAACGAAATAAAGGAAGAGGAATTAAGAGAAATAAAAGGAGTCACAGGTGTTTCTGTAAATGAAAATATCGTTAAAATTGATAGCTTAAAGGAAATTAATAATTTGGATAAGATAATTATCTATTTCACGGATAATGTTATTCCCATCAAAAATATTGAAAATAAAGTGCCCGATCTTGAAACAGTATTTTTAACATTGACCGGTAGAAAATTAAGGGATTAGAGGTGGAAAAATGAATATTATTTCTATTATTATAAAGGAAGTAAAACACAGTTTTAGAGACAAAAAATCAATGGCAATGATGATATTATTTCCAATAGCGCTAATAGTTGTGCTTGGTGCGGCACTTAAATCAGATTTTACTAGCAATGTTGATATTGGTATACCTAAAGTTTTATATGGCATTGAAACTAAAGGGGTTGTTTCTGATAGTTTTATAAGAAGTTTTATAGAAAAGGGAAAAGATTTTAAAATAGAGTTTACAAAAATAGATAATATGGATTCAGCTAAGAAAAAAGTAATATCTAGTGAGTACGATGCAATTATAGAAATGAAGCCAAATAATAAAATAGAGTTTTATAAGAGCGGACTAGAAAGTCTAAAGGCTGGTATGGTTGAAGGTATTTTATCTACCTATGTACAGCAGTTTAATGTAATTACTGATATTAGCAAAGTGAATCCTCAAATAATTAATACTTTGCTAAGTGATAATAATGCGGATTATTCTACAATTACTTCTTTAAATAAAGGGTCTCAGCCCTCTTCTCTAGATTATTATACAATTGCTGAAATAGCTTTGATAATCATGTATGCAGGAATGACAGGACTTTTTGGAATTGCAAGTGAAAAAAATTTAAAAACCAGGGATAGGATTTTGATAAGTCCTGTTAAAAAATATGAGTTTCTTATTGGTAAAACAATAGGGGGGGTTATATGTACAATCCTTCAGATTACTATTGTTATTTTATTTAGCAAATATGTACTAAAGGCAAATTGGGGAAATGATATTTTAACTGTGTTATTAATATTTGTATCCCAAATAGTAATGGCAATAAGTTTAGGCGTTGGGCTTGGTTTTATTTTTAAAAATGAAAATGTTGGAAATGGTGTTTTGAATTTTATGATACCTGTAATAGTATTCCTTGGAGGAAGCTATATGACTGTAGATGGTCTTGGAGGCAAGACTTTTCAAGCAATAACTTATTTATCACCTGTAAGATGGGTTAATAGATCCATATTTGATGTGATTTATAATAATAATTATAGCAAGGTTTCCTCAGCAATTCTGATTAATTTAGGCATAGCTGTAATATTTCTTGCTATCTCTTCCTTGTTATTTAGAAAGGAGAATGTATAATATGAGAAATTTATTTTTGATAGCACTTAATATATTGAAAATTACTTTCAGAAAAAAGTCTAATATTGTAGTATATTTAATTCTTCCAGTTCTAATTGTTATGTTCGTTATGACTGCTTATTCTTCAATGAATTCTAAGCTTAGAGTAGGACTAAATAATGAAAATACAAAGGGCATAATAGCTAAAGATTTTGTTGCTGCTTTATATGGGCAGGGTAAATTTAAAATTCAACAAGTTAAAAAAGAAGATATAAATAATTTAGTTGCAGATGGTAAGGTTGATTGTGTAATTACAATTCCTTTAGACTTTGATGAAAGTGTTCATAAGGGGACAATAAGTAAAATACAAATCACTGCAATTAAAGGGCAAGAGGTCACAGCTTGGGTTCAAAATTATGCGAATTATTATGTGAAAAGTCTAATGATGTTATCGAAGGCTTCTGGTGGAGATAAACAAACTTTTAATAAACTTTACAAAGAATTTAAGGTTCAGACGCTTACAGTTAATACAAACGTAGTGAAGGATGAATCACTTGATAAAGTAAAAACTGTTCAAAGTTTAGGGTTTCTAATAATGTTAATGCTTCAAGGAGCAACTACAACTTCAGGGCTTATTTTGAAGGAGAAGAAAGAGAAAACTTACTTTAGAATATTCACGACTCCTGTAAACAGTAGAATATATATTGGGGCCAACATTCTTGCTAATATGTGCATAATGGTAGTACAATCAATTTTAGTAGTATATGTATCTAAGTATATTTTGAAATTAACTACTGGAGTGCCTGATTTGCAGCTCGTTGCAATACTTGTTATATTTGGATTTGTTTGTGTAACACTTGGTATTTTATTAGTTGCTTTTTCAACCACAACTAATCAAGCTGGAACCATGGCTACCTTAATAATAATTCCGACTTGTATGCTTTCAGGGTGTTTTTGGCCAATTGAAACGATGTCTAAAACTATGCAGCAGATAGCAAAATTTTTACCTCAGACGTGGACACTCGATGCGATAAGGCAGATACAAAATGGGAAAAGTTTTGGAGCAATTATTCCAATACTTGGTATACTCGTAGCATTTGCATTAGCGTTTTTCCTAATTGGTATGTATAAAATGAAATCGAGTGAAAGCGTTAAAAATTTCATATAATAGTGAACTTTAATTCAATCAAGGCACTACAGGTGTGTCCTTGTGGAAGTGTAGGCTGCCTTCAGGTTATAAAAAAACACTAAGTCTACTTAGTGTTTTTTATTTTTTACAAAATTAAAATAAATTAATTTATTGGTACATTATTTAAAAAAATTACTAATGCCTTGTATTTTTGATATACTTATATTAAAATATTTGTAGAATAAAAGCTTAGGTTAATGAAGTTTTGGATAATATAAAATAAAGGAGACGGTTAAAAATGAAGACGATTCGTTGGGGGATAATTGGATGCGGAGATGTTACCGAGGTTAAAAGTGGACCTGGATTTCAAAATGCAAATAATTCACAATTAGTAGCGGTAATGCGCCGTAATGGAGAGCTAGCAAAGGATTATGCGAAGCGCCACAATGTGCCAAAGTGGTATGATGATGCTGATAAATTGATAAACGACCCAGATGTTGATGCAATTTATATAGCTACTCCACCTGCATTTCATAAAGAGTATACAATAAAATGTGCTCGTGCTGGAAAGCCGGTTTATGTTGAAAAACCCATGGCCATAAATTTTGAGGAATGCACGGCTATGATACAGGCGTGTTCGAATGCAGGAGTACCATTATTTGTAGCATATTACAGAAGGGCTTTGGAACGCTTCAACAAAGTAAAAGAAGTAATTGATTCTGGAAAAATAGGAGAAGTTCGTTTGGTTACAGTTATGTTATACAGAAGACCAATAGAAATTGATTTGAAATCTGGAGAACTGCCATGGAGAGTTATTCCAGAAATTTCAGGGGGAGGAGAATTTCTTGATCTTGCTTCTCATACCCTTGATGTTTTAGATTATATTTTGGGTCCAATTATTGAAGTAGTTGGGTATGCTGATAATCAAGCTAAATTGTATGAGGCTGAAGATATTGTTACAGCTTCAATGTCATTTGCATCTGGTGTTAAGGGGACAGGGTCCTGGTGTTTTTCAAGTTTTTGCGACTATGATATGAATGAGATTGTTGGAAGCCTAGGGAAGATATCCTTTTCGACTTTTGGAAAAGAGTCGATTTTAATTACAACTACTACGGAAAGTACGAAAGTGAATATCATAAAGCCGGTTCATATTCAGCAGCAATTAATTCAGAGTATTGTAAATGAACTTAACGGTTTGGGAGTATGTCCAAGTAAAGGTGAAAGTGCTTCAAGAACCACTTGGGTTATGGATGAAATTTTAAGAAATTATAGAAAAAGTAGGAGATAAGTGATAGGCAATACATATTTATAATGAGATTTTATAATTAAGTTACTTATGCAACCTTATCCTATGAATTAGTATTTTAAATCATAGTTATATGATTTAACTAGAGCATAAAATTACTAGGTAAAGGAGTTGCTATTATGAACATACAAAAAAATAAAATAAATATTCTAATAGTGGATGATGAGGAAAGTATAGTTGAATTTATAAAAATGGGATTAGAGGCTGAAGGATATATTATTCATACTGCATATGATGGATTCGAAGCAATCGAAAAAGCAAAAGAGATACAACCGAATATTATAATACTTGATATAATGCTACCTGGTATTAATGGGTATGAAGTGTGCTCAGAAATAAAAAAAAATATAAAAACATCAATTATAATGTTATCTGCAAAAGATGAAATAGATAACCGCGTTCGTGGACTTAATTTAGGTGCAGATGATTATATGGTTAAACCTTTTAGTTTTAAGGAGTTAGTAGCGCGTATTAATGCACGACTTAGAAGCATGTTACCAGAATCGTCAGATATTATACGAGTAGGAGATTTCTCTATAGATGATGGAGCACATGAGATTATTTACAAGGATAGGATTTTGATGTTATCTCCTACTGAATATAATTTAATTAAATACTTAATAGTTAATAATGGCTTAGTTTTAAGTAAACGAATAATTCTAGAAAAGGTTTGGGGTTATGACTTTAATGGTGAAGAAAATATTGTTGAAGTATACATAGGATACCTAAGAGATAAACTTCAGGATAAGGAGCATTCTATTATTCGTACAGTACGTGGAGTTGGATATAAGGTGTTGGTATTATGAAGAAAATTCTAGAGGTATTTAAAACAAAAAGTTTAAAATGGCAGTTATTAGTTAGGTGGTCCTTAATGTTAGTACTTTTGCTAATGATTATGGGAATTTCTCAATATTTTATAAAAAGAAGTTATTTATTATCGGGAAAAAGCCAAGTTCTTGAAGCTAAATTAAATGATTTGGATCAGGACGATTTAAAATTAAATTCTAAATTGCTAGTTAATTTAATTTCAGACCGTAATATTAGTGTGGCTATAATTAATGAAAAAGGTAAAATTTTATCAGAGAGTAAAGGAGTAAATGGAGAAATAACGGCCCCTCATCTATCACAAGAGGAATATAAAGGGTTAATTAAGGAAAGAAGAAATGGAGAAAATTATAAAATAGTCCAAGATCCAAATGGTAATAAGGCTATGGTTAAATTTAAAATAATTGGTTCTGGATCTTTAGAACTTGGACTTATTCAGATAAGTACCAGTATTGAACCGATAAATATAATGTTAATAAACCAAACATACTTTTATATATTGGCTTCAATTGTAATAATAATTTTAGGAATACTAATTGGTATATCAGTTTTAAAACATACTTTAAAACCACTATATAATTTGACTAATACTTTAGAGCAAGTGTCAGTAGGACAATTAAATATGCGGTTGCCTGTAGATAATGGACAGTTTGAAATAGATAGTTTATCTGGTGCCTTTAATGGAATGTTTAACCGTATAGAAACATCTTTTGAAAAAGAGCAATATATAAAGCAGAAAATGCAAAGGTTTATTTCAGATGCTTCCCATGAAATGCGGACTCCACTTACTTCAATTCATGGATTCGTTGAGGTTTTACTTCGAGGGGCAGCTAAAAATGAAAAACAGTTAGATTTAGCTTTGAATAGCATTTTGACAGAGAGTGAACGTCTTACTAAGTTAGTTAATGGGCTTTTAATGCTGACAAAACTAGACCAACAAATAAAACCTCAGATGAAAAATGAAAATATTAAAGAAATTATAGAAGATGTACATCCTCACCTGCAAATTTTAGCAGGTGAAAGAACAATTGATCTGAAATTAATGGATAACCTACTAGTTAAAGCAAATAGAAATCAAATTAAACAGATAATTTACAACTTGGTTCAAAATGCCATACAACATACTGATGAGAAAAGTGGAGTTATTGATATTAGTGTTTACTCCATAGATAAGCCTTCAGGGTCCTTTGTAGTTCTTAAAATTAAAGATAATGGAACAGGTATAGCAGAAGAAGACTTAGATGAAATATTTGATAGGTTTTTCAGAAGTGAGGATCATAGGTCAAGAAAGCACGGGGGCTATGGGTTAGGTTTATCTATAGTTAAGTCCATTGTTGATTCTCACCTTGGAGAAATCCATGTAAAAAGTGAATTAAATAAAGGAACTAGTTTTTCCATATTCCTTATGTTAATAAAGTAATCAAGCTTTTGTTATATATATGTTAGGATGGACCTTATTATAAGGCCTGTCCTTTTTTTATTAGAAGGCATTGGGGTTTAAATATGTATATAGATACAATATATTTACTTTATTCTCAGCAAATTCTCAACCAATTCTCAAGTTATTCTAAGTTAAAGTATGTACAATTGAAAATATACAGAGAGATGTCAATAAATTTACAATATAGGAGGGATTTTTATGAAAATTAAAGCATTATTATTATCAACATTTATGGTGGTTTCATTATTAGTGGGATGTGGCTCCACTCCATCAACCAATTCAATAAAACCTGAGGCAACAACATCAGCAACTGTAAATAAATAATTCTAGGTATAAAGGGAGATATATATGAAACAAAAGATAAAAAAGTTACAAATATTTAGGCATATGATACAAATCACATTTTTTATTTTACTTACAAGCTTATATTTTTTTACTTTCAATGAATTAAAATTGATCTATACAATGATTCAAAAGGAAGATTTTAATTTTATTCAAGCTTTCCCACAATTAATTGCCGCATTGGTAATTTTCCCGATTTCAATATATTTCGGAAGATTTTTTTGTGGGTGGTTTTGTGCATTTGGATCATTTAATGATTTTCTATATTTAATTTCTAGCAGAGTATTTAAGATGAAATATAAAGTTAATAAACAATTGGATGCAATTTTAAAATATTTGAAGTACATAATATTACTATTTATAATTTATTTTACATGGACAAAAGGCAATAAATTATTTGATAGTATGAGCCCTTGGGATGCTTTTGCTTTAATAACTGATTTTCCACAGGCTATAACAGATTATTTTATTGGATTTGCTTTTTTAGGAGTTATAACTGTAGGAGCTATATATATAGAAAGGTTTTTTTGCAGATATTTATGCCCACTTGGTGCGGTGTTTGCAATAATATCTAAATTAAGAAAAATTAAAATAGATAAACCAACAGAAAAGTGTGGGAAATGTAGAGTGTGTACAAATAATTGTGCCATGGGAATAGATCTTTATAAAATGGATCAGGTAAGTACTGGAGAATGTATAAATTGCTTCAAATGTATGGAGGTTTGTCCAAGAGCAAATACAAAAGTTAGCATTAATGATGAAAACATTGATCCGGCATTTGCTAGTACAATGGCAATTGTTGCCTTTGTAGGATTCTATTCTGTAGGTAGTGGTATTGGTAATCTAGTTAGTACCAATAATATAAATTCAATGAATAGTAGAAATATTGCAAAGAGTAGCACTAAAGCAACATCTAGTAGCAACAAAAATGCAACAACAACATCACCTAATTCGACTAATTCAAAATATAAAGATGGAACTTATACAGGAGTTGGAGATGGGTATAGACCCAATTTAACTGTGTCAGTTAGTGTGAAGAATGATAAGATTTCAAATGTGCAAGTTGTAAACATAAATGATACTGAGCAACAACCAGTGAATATTCTTCCACAAGAAATCATACAAGCCCAATCAACAAAGGTTGATGCTGTATCAGGGGCTACAAGAACAAGTGATGGAATTATGAATGCTGTGGATGATGCACTAAGTAAGGCAGTTTTGTAGATACTGTGGCAAAATTACTCTGATACAAGCAATAGACAAAGAAAACATTTATTATAAAATATTCATACATTAATTACAAATTAATATATACATTTTTTTGACACTAGGTTTATACTAGTGTTATTTTTTATTTCAAAATAAATTTAAATTTATTTTGAGGTATTATTAAATGTTTCCGTATATAATATACGAGATAATGGGGGTGACATGATGCTAAAAAATGCCTATAGACCAATGTATGTGCAAAAAATATTTTGGAATGTAGTTCATGATGAAAGATTTGTGGCAAACCCTATAAAAATGGGTCAAGACATAATCGTGGTAGTGCAGTTGATGTAAACTTGAATATGTTACTAAATGATAAAAATATAAAAGTTTATTTGCATTTAAAAACAAATATAGTGTATAATAACACTTAAAATAATAATAATTGCAATATTTACTCAAATTTAATTCAAAAATAAAACAATTAAAGGGGGAAAAATGAAGGCGAGAGTACCTGAATATTTTGTGCTTACACGGAATAATAAAATATAAATAATATGGGGGACGAAGTTATAATGAATATACCGTTGATTATAGTAATATTATACATATTTATGTTGTTTGGCATTTCATGGTATTCTACTAAATTATCTAAAAAAGGTGGGGCTGAAGGCTTCTTATTAGCTGGAAGAGGTATGCCTGCTCCTGTAGTTGCTGTTATGGTTGCTGGCCTTGCGATAGGTGGAGCATCAACAGTTGGTGTTGCAGAAAGTGCTTACACAAAAGGAATTTCTGCGGGAATGTATAATGCAGCTTGGGCTGCTGGTGCAGCTATTGCAGGTCTAATTGTAGCTAAAAAATTTAGAAAAATGTCTATAACTACTGTTCCAGAATTGTTTGGTAAATGTTACGGTAAATCAGGAAAGTTGCTGGGAGTAATTGGACAACTAGTTATTCAAATGGTAATTACATCTCTTCAATATATTGCAGGAGCATCAATATTAAATGCATTATTACCAAGTATATTTTCATTTAAACTTGGAATGATTACAACAGCTGTGGTTTTTGTTGGTATTACTCTAATAGGGGGTTACTGGGCAGCAGGCTTAAGTAATATTATAAATGTAATTGTTATATATGTAGGACTTATTATAGGAGCTGTAGCTGCAATTCATAATGTTGGAGGAATGAGTAATATAGTTTCAAAACTAGACCCAAACACTCCCTGGTTCAATCCTATTTCAGGTGTAGGAGGAGTAGTGGTACTAGCTTGGTTTGTTGTTATGATCACTCAATCTATGTCTAATCAAGCAGTTGTTCAAGTATCTTTTGCAGCTAAAGATGGTAACACTGCAAGACGAGGGTACATACTTGGTGCTTTGTTTATACTACCAGTAGGATTTATAGCAGCCATATATGGAATTGTTGCAGCTGCTCAGTTTCCTGGGTTACCAAATGCCGCTATGGCGCTTCCAAAAGTTGTTATGTCACTTAATCCATTTGTTGCAGGAATTACTTTATCCGGACTATGGGCTGCAGATGTATCCACAGCAATAGGATTGCTTTTAGGAAGTGCGACATTGGTAATTAACGATGTGCTTAAAGTATATGTAAAATCTGATTTAACTAAGAAACAAGAGTTATTGTATTCACGAATTGTAGTTTTGATAATAAGTATTATAACTTACATTCTCGCTAGTACTGTAGTTGGAATACTAAGCACTTTACTTATAGGATTATCTTTAACTACCGCATTTACTATTTTAGTACTATTTACAATGTTTGCACCAAAACTATGTAAAAAGAGTTCAGCTATTTGGACTTTAAGTGTTGGCATATTAATACTTGTAGCATGGGTATTTATACCACAAACGCATATTGTATCTCACCCAATATATTTAGAATGGCCATTGTGCCTTGTAACTTTCTTTTTAGTATACTTATTTGACAAAAGGCAAGCTACTATATAGATAGGTTATATTATATAAGACTTTTAAACCTCACTTAGATTCTAAGTGAGGTTTAAAAGTCTTATGAATAATTATTATACCCTTGTATATCAATAATTCCAAGGCCTGGTGCATTTGAAAGCTTTATAATGCTTTCATTAAAAATTGCACCACCTATTATGGGGTCAGAGCTACAAAGTATTGGCCCATCCAAATCTATTTTTGTTATAATGCTTTTAGCGGCCGCAAGATGTGCTGCCGCTGTAACACTAACTTTTGCTTCTAGCATGCAGCCTATCATACATTCAACGCCATATATTTCTGCCATTGAACATATTTTTAAAGCGTTATAAATTCCACCAGTTTTCATCAATTTAATATTAATAAGGTCGGCTGCTCTAATTTGCATTATTTTCAAAGCATCCATTGGGGAAAAAACACTCTCATCAGCCATAACTGGTATAGATACATTATCGGTTACAAATTTTAAACCTTCTATGTCGTGCGCCTGTACTGGTTGTTCGACAAATTCAATATCTACTCCTGCGTCTTCCATTTTTCGGAGAGTTAAAACTGCTTCTTTAGGTTTCCATCCTTGATTTGCATCAATTCTTATATTCACGGTTGGTCCAACAATTTCTCTTATGGACTTTAATCTTAATATATCTATAGATGAATCAATACCTACTTTTATTTTTAGGGTTTTATATCCAAGCTCTATTGCACTTAGACTATCTTTAGCCATCTCCAATGGGTCATTAACACTTATTGTAATATCAGTTATAAGCTCGTTTCTATAACCTCCCAGTAACTTATAAAGTGGAGATTTATATAGCTGACCATAAAGATCATAGAGGGCTATATCTACGGCTGCTTTGGCACTAGTGTTTTTAACAACACATTTGTTTAATTTAATCATAATTTCTTCGAAATGTTCTATATCCATACCAACTATAGCCTTTTTAATATGATCTTCTATTGCTCCAAGTATAGCTCCTTTGGTGTCACCAGTGATAACTCCAGTTGGTGGGGCTTCTCCATAGCCAATATTATTCGAATCTGTTTTAATCATAACTATAATATCTTCTACAGAAGTTACTGTCCTCAAAGCGGTTTTAAAAGGTCTTTTTAAAGGAACAGAAATATGACCTATTTCAATATCAGTTATTTTCATGTAATTTTCTCCTATTGATGGCACTAAATAAAGCATTTAGTGAAGCTGTATCAATATTCGCAGAAACACCAACTCCAAAATATTTTTGGCCATTGTATTCTATCTGTATATAAGTGGCAGCTTTTGAGTTTGAACCACTACCCAAAGCATGTTCGTCATAAGAGATAAAGTTATAACCGTTGATATTTGAGGCATGTAGTGCATTGAAGAAGGAATCTACAGGACCATTTCCAACTCCAGAAACATTCATTTCTTTTCCACTTACTGAAATTAATGCCTGAATGTTAACTATGTTTTCATCTGTCTCAACATTTTGTACTGATTGAATGCTATAATTTTTTAATAAATTTGGAGATTTTATATTAATGTATTCATTTTCGAATAAATCATAAATTTGATTTGATGCAAGCTCTGTTCCAAGAAGGTCGGATTGATTTTTTACGAGGTCACCAAAATCAACCTGCATAGCCTTAGGTAGAATAAAACCAAATTCGTTTTCCATTATAAAGGCAGCGCCACCTTTACCGGATTGACTGTTAATACGAATAATTTCTTCATACTCCCGCCCAACATCATGTGGGTCAATTGGAAGATATGGTACTTCCCAAAAATCATTATTTTCATCATGGCGAGCTTTAAGACCTTTTTTAATTGCATCTTGGTGTGAACCAGAAAAGGCAGTGTATACAAGTTTTCCTGCGTATGGATGACGCTCATGTACTGTCATTCTAGTACAGGTTTCATAGATGTCTACTATATTATAAAGTCGCGAAAAATCTAACTCAGGATTTATTCCTTGAACATACATGTTTAAAGCCATTGTCATAATATCAAGATTTCCAGTTCGCTCACCGTTGCCAAATAGAGTTCCTTCAACTCTGTCAGCACCTGCAAGAACTCCAAGTTCTGACGCAGCAGTACAAGTACCTCGATCGTTATGCGTATGAAGAGAAATTATAATACACTCTCTATTTTTAATGTTATTGGAAAACCACTCAATTTGATCTGCATAAATATTAGGAGTAGCCATTTCAACTGTTGCAGGCAAATTTAAAATAGCCTTTTTTGCTGTAGTTGGTTTCCAAACGTCTATTATAGCCTCACAAATTTCTAAGGAATACTCAAGCTCAGTTCCAGTAAAACTCTCAGGGGAATATTCAAAATAGAAGTCCGTTTCTGGATATTTATCTTTATATTTCATTAAAAGTTTTGCACCATTAACTGCAATATCAATGATTTCTTGTTTGCTTTTATTAAAAACAACTCTTCGTTGTAAAACTGAGGTTGAGTTATAAAGGTGGACAATGGCTTTTTTTGATCCTTTAAGTGCTTCAAAGGTCTTTTTAATTAGATGCTCCCTTGATTGAGTTAAAACTTGAAGCGTCACATCTTCAGGAATAAGATTATCTTCAATCAATTTTCTCAAAAACTGATATTCCGTATTTGAGGCAGAAGGGAAACCTACTTCTATTTCCTTGAAGCCAATATCAACAAGTAGTTTGAATAATTTAACTTTCTCATCTACATTCATTGGAATTGGAAGAGATTGATTTCCATCTCTTAAATCAACACTACACCAAATTGGAGCTTTTTTGAGCTGCTTATTAGGCCACTGCCGATTTTCAAGATTTATACTTCCATATGGTTTATAGTTTTTATAAGACATTTAAAACACCTCTTTAAATTTCGTTTGCGATAAGTCGTGACATTTCAATAGTTCCAACAGATTTCATGCCTGGTTCCATAATGTCAACGGTTCTATATTTTTTGTCCAGAACTTTAGAAACTGCGTTTTCAACATTTATTGCTGCATCTTCCATGTTAAAGCTATATCTAAGCATCATTGCAACGCTCATTATTGTTGCAATTGGATTAGCGATGTCTTTGCCTGCAATATCCGGAGCTGAGCCATGTATTGGTTCATATATACCTAGAGTGGTATTACCTAAACTAGCTGACGGAAGCATTCCGAGAGAGCCAGTAAGCATTGAAGCTTCATCACTTAAGATGTCACCAAACATATTTTCAGTTAGAATAGTATCAAATTGTCCTGGATTTTTTATAAGCTGCATTGCGCAACTATCAACTAATTGTACTTCAAGGGTTACATCTGGGTATTCTGCTGCCATTTTTGTAACTAGTTCTCTCCAAAGCCTTGAGCTCTCAAGGACGTTCGCTTTATCAACTAATGTAAGCTTTTTAGTTCTTTTCCTTGCAGTTTCAAAACCAACCCTTGCGATTCTCTCTATTTCATAAGTTGAATAAGCCATTGTATCCCAGGCCTTTTGGCCACCGCCTTCAAGGTCTATTCTAGATCTTTCACCAAAATATATTCCACCAGTTAATTCGCGAATTACCATTATATCAATATTATCTTTAAGAATTTCTGGTTTAAGAGCAGAAGCATCCTTTAATTGTGGGAAAAGTATAGCAGGTCTTAAATTTGCAAAAACCTGTAGTTCACGCCTTATTCCAAGCAAACCAGACTCTGGTCTTAAATGTCCTGGTAGTTTGTCCCACTTAGGACCGCCAACAGAACCAAGTAAAACTGCATCACTATTTTTACAAGTATCTATAGTTTCTTGTGGAAGAGGGACTCCCGTTTTATCTATAGCGATTCCACCCATTAAAACATCAGTATAAGTCAGTGGAAAATTATATTTTTTAGATATTACATCTAATACCTTAATTGCACCAAGTACAATTTCGGGTCCAATTCCATCACCTTTAATAACAGCTATTTTTTTCATTAAGCTTCAGTCCTCTCTTTAAGGTAATTAATAAGTCCTTCTGCACTTATAATATCTTGCATAAATAATGGAAAAGGGATTGCGGTGTAAGTTTTTCCTTTTGTATTATTTATAATTACTCCACGCGCGACATCAACTGATACATCATTTCCTTCTTCAATGTCACGAGCCGCTTCCGTGCATTCGAGTATTGGTAAGCCTATATTAATTGAATTTCTGTAGAATATTCTTGCAAAATTTTCAGCAATTATACAACTTATTCCTGACGTCTTTATAGCAAGAGGTGCATGCTCCCTTGAAGATCCACAACCAAAGTTTTTACCAGCAACCATTATGTCACCATCTTTAACTTTGAGAATAAAATCCTTATCAATATCTTCCATACAATGCGATGCAAGCTCTTTCGCATTTGAAGTATTAAGATATCTTGCGGGAATTATAACATCTGTATCCACATTGTTACCATATTTTATAGCTTTTCCTTTAAACATTATATTACCTCCTCTGGAGACGAAATTTTTCCGGTTATTGCAGATGCTGCAGCTATTGCTGGACTACAAAGATATACTTCACTTCCGGGATCGCCCATTCTGCCAACAAAATTTCTGTTTGTAGTGGAAAGAGCTTTTTCTCCCTTTGCAAGGACTCCCATATATCCGCCGAGACATGGCCCACAAGTTGGGGTACTCACAGCAACTCCGGACTCTATAAATATTTCAATTAAACCCTCCCTAAGTGCTTGAAGGTAAATAGTTTGAGTTGCTGGAAAAATTAATGTTCTTATTTTAGGATTGACCTTTTTACCTTTGAGGATACTTGCAGCCATTCTAAGGTCCTCTATTCTTCCATTAGTACAAGAACCGATAACCACTTGATCAATTTTAACATCTCCAACTTCATCTATTGTTCTAGTGTTGTCTGGAAGGTGAGGAAAAGCGATTGTAGGCCTTATAGTACTTAAATCAATATTTATTATCCTTGAGTAATTAGCATCATCGTCAGCTGTAAAAACCACAGGAGTTTTAGTTGAATGTTCTTTTACGTAATCTAAAGTTTTATCATCAACTTCAAATATTCCGTTCTTAGCACCTGCTTCAATAGCCATGTTAGATATTGTAAATCTGTCATCCATAGATAGATTATGAAGACCTGGGCCCGTATATTCCATTGATTGATAAAGTGCGCCATCTACTCCAATCATTCCTATGATATGAAGAATCACGTCTTTACCGCAAACCCATTTTTGCATTTTACCAGTTAAAACGAATTTTATTGCTTCGGGAATTTTAAACCAACACTTTCCACTTGCCATTCCTGCTGCCATGTCGGTTGATCCAACTCCAGTTGAAAAAGCTCCTAGAGCACCATAAGTACAAGTATGAGAATCTGCGCCAATTACAACATTACCTGTTACTACTAGTCCTTTTTCTGGTAATAGAGCATGCTCTATACCCATTTGACCTACTTCAAAATAATTTTCAATTCCTTTTTCATAAACAAATTCACGAGTACATTTACATTGCTCTGCAGATTTAATATCTTTATTGGGAGCAAAATGATCTGGAACTATAGCAATTTTCTTTTTATCGAAAACTTTATCAATGCCCATTTTGTTGAATTCATTTATTGCTACTGGTGTCGTTATATCATTTCCTAAAACTAAATCAAGGGTTGCCATAACTAATTGACCAGCCTTTACTTCTTTTAATCCAGCGTGTGATGCAAGAATTTTTTGAGTCATCGTCATTCCCATATCAATTGTAACCTCCTTAAGTTTAAAAATATTCCATAAATAATAATTTATCCTTTTTTATATGACTTTTATAAATTATAATTTATTTCTTTTTTTGGTAAATTAATCATAAATACAAATAAAATATGTTAAAAAAGGGTACAAAAAAACAGACATCTTCACTTGGGGCGAAGAGTCTGTCGCGGTACCACCCATATTTATAACTTAATTTAAGATAACGGTCTATGCCGGCGAAACCTACTCTTAAGCTGCTTTAAATGCAACTTAGTTTAAGTCCACAACTCGAGGGTAAGTTTCAACATCTAATTATTTAGGGTTCTCAGCTTTATCCCTTCTCTGTAAAATATCCGAATGCCTAATTGTCCCTGTCAAAGTATTTATTATATAAACAGCAATTTTATCAATCTAATGTTTGCTTGTATCATAATATACTACGAATAATAAAATATGTCAATGACCCAATAAAAAAAATATTCTGATTTTCGTTGACAATTTATTTTTTAGATGGTAAGATACATAAAATGTTTGGTATGAATTGCAAATTTTTTAAGATGAATTACTTGTGAAAAGGGAGGCGATATTTTGATTTCACATGTATTGTCAATTTTGGTTGATAACAACCCTGGAGTATTAACTCGGGTATGTTCATTATTTAATAGACGTGGGTTTAATATTGAAACTGTTTCCTCTGGTCATACTGAAGATGAAAGATTGACGCGGATAACTTTAGTAACTCAAGTTCGCGACAATGAAGGCATAGACCAAATTATTAAACAGATAAGAAAGCTTGAAGATGTTCATAGAGTTGAACAATTAGATAATGAAAATTGCATTAGCAAGCAGATGTTGTTTGTAAAGGTACAAGCAGAGGGCAGCAAAAGACAGGAAATTATAAATATTGGAAAAATTTTTGGAGTTTCGGTTATAGATGTTACTTCAACAACCTTAATTATCCAAATAATAGGCGATAATGGTAAATTATGTGCTTTCAAAAATTTGATTCAACCATTTGGTATTTTAGAAATAGTCGGTAGTGGGTTTATTGCTATGCAAAGAGGTTCAGACGCAATAACAATAATATAAAAATTACATAAAAAAATTAGGGGGAATTAATAATGGCAAAGATGTATTATGAAAGTGATTGTAATTTAGATAACTTAAAAGGAAAAAAGGTTGCAGTAATAGGGTATGGTAGTCAAGGTCATGCACATGCATTAAATTTAAAAGAAAATGGTGTAGATGTTGTAGTTGGTCTTTATGTAGGAAGTAAGTCTTGGGAAAAGGCAGAAAAAGCAGGATTAACTGTTATGACTGCAGCAGAAGCTGCAAAAGCAGCAGATATTATCATGATCTTAGTTAATGATGAAAAGCAAGGACAAGTATATAGAGAAAGTATCGCACCAAATCTTACAAAAAATAAGGCTTTAGTATTTGCTCATGGCTTTGCAATCCATTTCGGTCAAATAGTTCCTCCAGCTGATATTGATGTGTTCCTTATAGCTCCAAAAGGACCAGGACATACAGTTAGAAGCCAATTTTTAGAAGGAAGAGGAGTACCATGTCTTATAGCTATACATCAGGATGCTTCAGGACATGCAAAAGAAGTTGCTTTAGGTTACGCTTTAGGAATAGGTGGAGCAAGAGCAGGTGTTATGGAGACTTCTTTCAAAGAAGAAACTGAAACAGATTTGTTTGGTGAGCAAGCAGTTCTCTGTGGTGGTGTTACAGCACTTATAAAAGCAGGATTTGAAACTCTTGTAGAAGCAGGTTACCAACCAGAAATGGCATATTTTGAATGTTGTCATGAAATGAAACTTATCATAGATTTAATAAACCAAGGTGGTTTAAATATGATGAGATACTCAATAAGTGATACTGCAGAATATGGTGACTATATAACAGGAAGCAAAATAATAACTGCTGATACAAAGAAAGCTATGAAAGGTGTATTAACAGATATTCAAACAGGAGTTTTTGCAAGAGATTGGCTTTTAGAAAATCAAATTGGAAAACCATTCTTTAATGCAACAAAGAGAATAGAAAGTGAACATCAAATAGAAAAAGTTGGTGCAGAGCTTAGAAAAATGATGTCTTGGAATAAAAAATAACTTAAGCCGAATAACCATAACATAACGACATAAATATTTAGTTGTTAATATAATACTAGAGAACCAAGTTGAAAATTTAAAAATTGAACTTGGTTCTCTTTGACTTGAATTATAAGTTACTTGAAGATTTTAAGGGGGAATTAAAATGAAATATAATGGTGCAAGAATATTATTAGAATGCCTTAAAGAACAAGGCGTAGATATTATGTTTGGTTATCCAGGTGGATCCGTACTAAATATATACGATGAGATTTATTCATTTGAGGGAATAAACCATATCTTAGTTTCTCACGAACAGGGTGCGGCTCATGCTGCAGATGGATATGCGCGGGCAACTGGAAAAGTAGGCGTATGCCTTGCGACCTCAGGACCTGGAGCTACAAATCTTGTGACAGGAATTGCAACTGCTTATATGGATTCTGTACCAATGGTTGCAATTACCGGCCAAGTAGCGACAACTCTTATAGGTAAGGATGCCTTTCAAGAAGTTGATATTATAGGTATAACAATACCCATTACTAAACATAGCTTTTTAGTGAAAAAGATTGAGGACTTAGCTCCTGCTATAAGAAGAGCCTTTAAAATTGCTAAGAGTGGAAGACCTGGACCTGTGCTTGTAGATATACCTAAAGATATAACTGGAATAGAGTGTGAATTTTTTTCTGAAATCCCTCAGATAATTGAGAAAAAAGCTGTTAGAGATGAACAAATTAATGATGCAGTTAACGCAATTCTAAAATCTTCTAAACCAATAATTGTAGTTGGTGGCGGGTGTAATATTGCAGAGGCTCAGGAAGTGTTAATAGGGTTTCAAGACAAATTAAAGTGCCCAGTTTGTAGTACTATGATGGGTCTTGGTGCTTTTAGTGGAATACACCCAATGCACACAGGAATGTTAGGTATGCATGGAACATTTGCCGCTAATAGGTGTATAACTTCTAGTGATTTAATTATTGCAATTGGGGCTAGATTTAGTGATAGAGTTATTAGTGACCCTGTAGCCTTTGTAGCAAATACTAAGGTTATCCATATAGATATAGATGAGGCAGAAATATCGAAAAATATTAAAGCAGATAGTTGGATAATTGGAGATGCAGTGGTAGTGCTTAAAAAATTAATCCGATTACTTCCAGAAAAAGAAGAGAATGAATGGGCAGCTTTTGCAAAGAAATTAATTGAAAAGGATAAGGCAAAAGTTATAAAAATAAATGAATTTGAGAGTGTAAATCCTCTTTATGTAATTAAAAAACTTTATGAAATTACGCAGGGAAAAGCTATAATAACCACTGAGGTAGGCCAAAACCAAATTTGGGCAACGCAAGCCTTTACCTATACTAAACCGAGAACTTTTATTAGTTCAGGAGGGCTTGGTACTATGGGTTATGGTTTCGGAGCTGCTATAGGTGCTTGTTTAGGGAAAAAAGAAATGGTATTTGATATTGCAGGGGATGGTAGCTTTAGAATGAATCTAAATGAGCTCGGAACTGTTGCTAGATATAATATTCCAGTAAAAATAATATTATTAAACAATGGAGTTTTAGGTATGGTAAGACAATGGCAAAATGTGTTTTATTCAAAAAGGTTTTCTAGTACAACATTAGAGCAAGAAACTGACTTTGTAAAAATTGCCGAAGGTTTTGGAGTAAAAGGTATTCGAGTTGATACAAATATCCAGGTGGTGGATGCATTAAAAGAAGCGATAGAATGGGATGGACCTGTTGTTATTGATTTTAGAGTTGCTCCGGATGAAATGGCCTCACCAATGGTTCCACCTGGTGCAAGTATTGAAATGATGTTTGAGGTATAATGCGGATCGATCCCCTTATAACATAGATGTTAATTTAAGCACCGGCCAATAAGCTGGTGCTTTTTTGTACGTCCAGCATGTTCGCTGAGCCGATAGGCTGAAAGAAGCCTATGTCACCTAACCAACGGGAAGACAACCTGAGAGCAAGGGCGCTACTGGTAACGGTAGGGTCTGAAGGAAGCAGCAGGGGAAATGTGGAA
>NZ_DATCQT010000147.1:0-29930 GCF_036569345.1 Clostridium sp. | reverse complement strand
TGTTTTTTGATTTTCTAATGCGAAATATAGTGTTTTGTTCTAACTCATTCATAATTCAAAATGCTATCGCATAACTACATGTAAAATAAACCCAGTATAATAAAAAATTATACTGGGTTTGTAAACAACCTGGAAAAACCTGCATTCTCTTAAGAATGCAGGTTTTTTATCATTTAAACTTTATTTCTACTTGAACAATTTCTGAAGCTGTTCCTATTCTTATAGGAGGGCCCCAGGTTCCAACTCCGCTTGAAACCACAACAGTAAGATTAATGTATTATTTACATAAGATATAGGTAGCGAGGTATGGTACACTTACCTCATTAATACAAGTTTTAGTCCCTTTATTTACACCTTCTTTATTGGCTTCATATTCATTTGCTAAAATTCTCCACTCATCGCAATCTGGTAAAATTAACTTTATTCCTTCTGTGTTCGAATTATGAATTATTATTAATTTACTATAATCCCCGATAAAGGTAGATGTTAATTCATAGGCCACACAATTACAGGGTGATTCAAGGAATAACAAGGATTTTCTTACATCACTTGCATTGTCCAAAGTCATAACCTTTTGGCTTTTTCTTAAGGAAATTAGCCCTTTGATGTATTCATAAGTTTCATAATATTCAGCTTTTCTACTCCATCTTATTTCATTAACAGCATCACCAGCATTATAGCTATTATGATTTCCTTGTTTGGTCCTTAGTATCTCTGTTCCACCTTGAATAAAAGGCACTCCTTGAGATGTAAGGATTATAGATAAAGCTAATCTATTCATCTTTTCTCTTTCTAAAGAAGTATTGTCAGGATTGCTTTTTTCAAATTTATCATATAAACATAAATTATCATGAGCACTTACATAGTTTATGGATTCTCCAGGATCTTGTGAGAAATTGTATATTTCATTGTTATATTTAATGCTGCCAACAATGCCTTTTTTAACCTCTTCCTCAAGTCCAACTCCACCATTTACAAAACCTGCCTGGCAACCGTCATTATCTCCCTTTATTGCATTTCGTATAGCGTCATTATATACAGATATCTGCATGCCCTTTTGGCTTCCTTTTCTTAGTTGCATATAAGAAGGTAATGATGATGGCCCACCTGTCCAGGGTTCACCACAAATAATAATATCCGGATTAATAATTTTAGCTTGCTTTTCCACTTCTTTCATTGTATCAATATCATGAAGGGCCATTAAATCAAATCTAAATCCATCAATCATATATTCCTTCGCCCAAAACTTAATACTGTCTACTATAAATTTTCTCATCATTGGTCTCTCTGATGCTGTTTCATTCCCACAGCCTGAACCATTAGTAAAGTTACCATCATCATCTGTTCTATAATAATATCCTGGAACTAAGATATCCATTGGTGAATTACCTGTAGTAGAGGTGTGATTATAGACAACATCCATAATGACACTAATACCATTTTCATGCAAATTTTGAATCATGGTCTTAAACTCTTTAATTCGAACAGTACCATCTTGCGAATCAGTAGCATAAGAACCTTCGGGTACATTATATAAATAAGGATCATATCCCCAATTATATCCACCCCTAGTCTCATCTACACTTGCAAAATCAAAAACAGGTAAAAGTTGAACATGAGTTATTCCCAAATCTTTAAGGTGATCCAATCCTGTAATAATTCCATCAGCTGTCTTTGTATTTTTTTGAGCAAAAGCTAAATATTTTCCTTTGTTTTCAATTCCAGAGTCTTCTGATACAGAAAAATCTCTAACATGAATTTCGTATATTACTGCCTCAGTTCTATTTATTGGTATAGGTTTCTTGTGATTCTCCCAGTTAATAGGATTTATAGAAAGAAAATCTACAATCATACCTTTTTCACCATTAGAACTTGCGCCCTTAGTATAGATATCTGGTGTTTCCTTTTCTACTCCACCATTTGACACTAAATAATTATAATATCTATTTTTAAAATCACCATTGAGCTTAATATACCAGATACCTTTTTCTACCTTGGTCATTTCATGTTTTTCTCCCATGTCATCATTGAAATCTTTATACACTATTACTGTAATTTTTTCAACGGTAGGTGCCCAAACCTTAAAGGTTGTATTATAACTAGTATATACTGCGCCTAAATCCTCGCCATTGTATATGAATTCTTGGCTATCTAATACTTTTACCATTGTTCAATCTCGCTCCTCATAACTCCACTAAAGTGGCTTAATTAAAGACTTCAGAAGAAAATTTATATACCAACTGAAGTTTTCTTTTTTTCTAGGATAATAGCTGCACACTTATAGAACTAAGGACTAAAATTTAAAATCCTGTTAAATTTTTTCTAAAATGGAACAAAAGTTTGCATTAATAAAATATATGATAATAGTTGTTTCTTCATAATATGTAATCATCTCTAAAAAACAACCCTTAAGTCTAGTGTTAGTTAGGTTTATTTCAACTAATTTTGTGCTAATAATTTAATTGTATATATAATCCTCATCATTATATTATTAAATATAGTAATAATCAAGGTTTGCTTGTACAATATTGTAATTAATTATATATAATGTTTATTTCTATATATAGGAAATACTTACAAGTTGTAATCATATAATAAAGTAATATCTATTATAAAGAAGATGAAAATATGTATGAGGACAAAAATTATTACATTCAATTAAACAGCAGAGTTGAAAAAATGCTCAAGACTTCAGAATTTCTGGGTTCGGGTCATAATGGAATAGTTTATTTACTTCCTAACAAAAGAGTAATTAAGATTTTCAAAAATAAAAAAGTATGTGAGGATGAATATAATATCTTAGTAAAAACAAAAAAGAGTAAATATTTTCCTAAAGTTTATGAACATGGGTCTTACTATATTGTACGAGATTATGCAAGCGGGCAACGTTTGGATAAGTATATCAAAAAACATGGTATCAATAAAGAAATATCACTAAACATAATTAAGCTTATAGAGGAGTTCTCAAAACTTAAATTCCATAGACTAGATATTAGGTGTAAAGATCTATACTTAATGGATGATTTTTCGATTAATGTAATCGATCCTAAAAATAATTATTCTAAAAATGTAGTTTATCCAAGGCATCTAATGAAAGGCCTAAACAACTTAGGAGTGGTAGATGAATTTTTATCAGTTGTTAGTGATAATCGGCCTAAAATATATGAATTGTGGAATTTTAGATTTAGACAATATTTAGAAAAAAACATCAAATAAATATTGTTTTAATAGTAAAACATTCATAATATAAAAAATACTTCATCAGCAAAATAGTATAAGATGCTATAATCCTCTAAGGATGCAGCCTCTTATACTATTTTATTATAGTAATATATTTAATTGTTTTAACTCATTTAGAAATTCTTTAAAACTTAGTGCCCTTGAAGAATTCAGTATGATTTTTGCATTTCGTATTAGTTTTTTATCATCCGTCACAAGAATATAATCTTTATTTCTTTCACAGATATTAATAAGACTATAGTCATTTATAGAAATTTTATCACCATTGTTAAAATATATTTTATTATTTTGCTCATATTTAATAAAATCACTTTTCACAAGCTTATTATTAAAGCTAGAATTATCATTAGAAATCATATGTCCTAATAATTTTAAGAATTTATTTGATAGTACGAAGTCGTCATTGAATTTCACATACTCTTTTACTGATAACTCTCCGGCTATATCCTCAGAAATTTTAAAATCAATACATTCTTTATTTTCAATAGTATCTAGCAAGTTAGGATATTTATTCCACACATTTATAACTATATTAGCATCCAATAAATACGCTTTACAATTCATTGTCTTATCTCCTTTTAGAAGTAAACCTATATTAGATTTTTAATAAAAAGATATATGGATTGTTTTAAAAGTATATTGCTTCAAAAGTATATTGATAGTTTTATTTATATTATATTCATTATTAACTAAATGGTTAACTATTATTAACTTCTTATTACTTTCACCTTGATAAATGTAAATAATGGCATTATAATTAAAATTGTAGTATACAAATATTAGTTAATTAGAATATGGGAAGGAGTGGCTGATTTTCAGCTAACAAATAAAGCTATGGAAGTACATGTATTTTTAAAAGGTAATAAAAAAGCTGTTATTTATAAAGGCGACAGAATAGATGTTTTAGATTTTGAGATGAACAAAGTCAAATATAAGCAAATAAGGTATTTTAGAAAAGGGCTAAGTAAAAGCGAATTAGTAGAAGAAGAAAGTATAAATAAAATAGTTAAAGTATAATAAATGCCTACATCCATAATATGAATGTAGGCATTTATTATACTTTAACTATTGTCTTTTTTTGTTTTTAGCCTTATTTTTGTTATCCTTTTTAGTTCCATAACTTGCCTTACTTTGATTATTCATTGGTTTTTCTTTATCTTTAAGGTGTTTACTAAAAGTTTTATCTTTATTCGTGCTTTTTACATTTTTTCCTTTATCTTTACCCTTTTGTTGTTTTGTACCAATATTTGAGTTACCTAAATGCTCCTTATTTTTTTGAACCCTTGGTTTTACTAAACACTTTGGTCCATAACCAATAAGGTCTTCTCTGCCAGCCTTTATCAAAGCTGACAATACTAAATCATATTTCATAGGATCTTTATATTGTAGCAATGCTCTTTGCATTGCTTTTTCATTTTTTGTTTTAGGTATATGAACTTCTTCAAGGGTATTTGGATCAAGTCCGGTATAAAACATTGTTGTTGATGGTGTTCCTGGGGTGGGATAAAAATCTTGAACTTGTTCAGGTTGGTAATTAGTATCCCTAAGGTATTCTGCTAGCTCTACTGCTGAACTTATGCTGCATCCTGGGTGGCTAGACATTAAATAAGGAATAAGATATTGTTTTTTTTCTAACTTCTCAGTAGCTTTGTAAAATTTCTCTCTGAATTTATCATAAGTTCTCCCAGCTGGCTTACCCATGAATTTTAAAACTTTATGAGAAACATGCTCTGGTGCGACCTTTAGTTGCCCACTGACATGATGCTTAATGAGTTCATTAAAAAAGGTTTCATTTTTGTCTGCCATAATATAATCATAACGCAGCCCTGAACGTACAAAAACTTTTTTAATATTTGGTAATTCTCGAAGCGACCGTAGCACGTTTAAATACTCCATATGATCAACATTTAAATTCTTGCATGGGGCAGGATGCAAACATTGTTTATCTTTACAAGCCCCTACTTTTAATTGTTTATCACATGCAGGTCGTCTAAAATTAGCTGTAGGCCCACCTACATCATGAATATATCCTTTAAAACCCTTTAATTTTGTAATTTCTATTGCTTCCTCTATTAATGAATTTTCACTTCTACTTTGGACAATTCTACCTTGATGAAAGGTTATGGCGCAGAATGCACAGCTACCAAAACATCCTCTTGAACTAACTAAACTGAATTGAACTTCCTCTATAGCTGGTATTCCACCGAGTTTTTCATAAATTGGATGATAATTTCTTTGGTAAGGCAAGCCATAAACAACATCTAATTCTTCTCTAGTAAGTGGCATTTCTGGTTTGTTTTGCACAAGATACTTATTAGTATGCTTCTGAAGTATACCTCTCCCCCTAATAGGATCCTGTTCATCATATTGTATTTTAAAAGCTTCCGCGTATTTTTTCATATCATTGCAGACTTCTTTATAGGATGCTATTTCAACGTAGTCTTCTATATTTTCTATACTCTCTGTTACATAACACGTTCCAAGAACTCCCGTAATGTCTTTTATATCTATACCTTCATTTAATTTATTTGCAACGTTAACAACTTGTTTCTCACCCATACCATATATTAATAGATCTGCTCCACTGTCTATTAGCATGGACTTTCTTACCTTATCACTCCAATAATCATAATGTGCAAATCGCCTTAAACTTGCCTCTATTCCTCCAATAACAATAGGAACACCTTTGTATGCTTCTCTTATTTTATTGCAGTATACTATTGTTGCTCTGTCAGGCCTTAGCCCCATCTTTGCACCAGGGGAATACAAATCTTTTTCTCTTATTTTTTTACTTACTGTATAATGATTAACCATAGAATCCATGTTGCCAGAATTAACAAGAAAGCCAAGTCTTGGTTTCCCTAATTTTTTAAAGTCTTCAGTATCCTTCCAACTAGGTTGAGCTATTATTCCTACTTTATATCCTTCGTTTTCTAGAACTCTTGATATAATTGCTGTTCCAAAACTATGGTGATCAACATATGCATCGCCAGTAACTATAATAAAATCTAATTCGATCCAGCCTCTATCTATAATGTCTTCCCTACTAATAGGTAAATATTTCTTTTCTTTCATTACTTCCACCTTCTTTTGCTTTAATCGTAAAAATATATATATCTAATTCAAAATATAATTATATCATTCTTTACGATTTAATTCTTTGAAAATAATAAATTCAACAAATATCTAGTTTACTTCCTTCCTTAATATTATAAAATGTACCTTCTTTAGCTTCTAATACTAGTTTAGCTCCCTTTACTTTAGTAACAACTTGACCTGGTTTTAAGTTTTCTATTTTTATAATAACCTGCATGTGTTCATTTAAAAATAAAACATCAATATTAAACTTCATAAAAAACGTATGGATGCCATTACAGGGTTTTAGCAAAATAGCATCATGATGAGGCTGCTTTCTAAACATATACCCACAAAGTCTTTTAGTATATGAATCAGCTATGAACGTTTTAATGGTATTTTCGTTATTATATTTTAATACTTTAATCATATTATCACCTCTAGAATATTTTTGAAATTTTGATAACAGCTGGACCTAAAACTATAATGAATATTGAAGGGAAAATAAAAAATATAAGTGGAAATAACATTTTTAAAGGCGCTTTCATAGCTGACTCTCTTGCAACTTGCTTTCTATGTTCTCGCAGTGTTTCAGACTCAATTCTTAACACATTAGAAAGGCCAACTCCTAGATCATCAGCTTGAATTAAAGATGTAAGCAGCAATGATAGTTCCTTTACTTCACATCGCTCACTCATATTCTTAAGTGCTACTTTTCTTTGTATACCCATACGTATTTCTTTGAGTGTTTTTGCAAACTCATCACATAACTCTCCACTTATATTTGCAATGACCCTCGCCATGGCACCATCAAAAGACAATCCAGCTTCAACGCTTACTGTAATTAAATCTAGTGTATAAGGTAATTCTCTTACAATCATTTTTTTTCTTATTTTAATCTTCTTTGAAATATAAAAATTAAAAAATGTACTAATAAGTAACATCATTAGTATTGATATGAGAAGTGAATTAAAAAAATTTGCTTTGATTGTATAGCTTAGAAAGCCAAATGAAATTGAAAAAATGAGCGTTAACATAATTCTAATATATAACCAATTCTCTGCGGTTTTATTTTTTAATAAACCAGCTTTTTCTAATTTTTTCTTAAGGAGTGAAATTTTTCTACCTGGAGTTGCTTTTATGATAAATTGACTTATTCTTTGATAAATTGGCATAAGCGCTCTTTGTGAAAAAGATATTTTTTCAATATCTGTTCTATCATCGATATCAATATTTTTTACTTGTTTTATTCTAGAGCCAATGGTCAACTTACTTTTATTTAGTACAAGTATAGTCCCATAAAAAAACATAAACATAATTGTAAAACAAATAAATACTATAATATATAGCAACATTATCACCTCAACCATTATTTTAATTTCTAACTACATATCAATATTAATAATTTTCTTTATGATAATCAAACCTATCATTTGACCCAAAATTGCAGCGACTATCATTGCGATCCCAATGGGAGTAGTAAACAAAAGCATTATATATTCTTTATTAGTTATATAAATGAAAATACCTATGAAAACCGGAATAAGCATTACAATGATTGCTGATAGTCTACCTTGAGCAGTTAGTGTTTTAAGTTCATTCTGAATCTTTTGCCTCTCTCTTATAGTACTAGAGATATTATCCAATATCTCTGATAAGTTTCCACCTATGTCCTTTTGAATTAAAATAGCATTTACTATTAGTCTAAGGTCTTCCGATTCCATTCTATTTAACATATTATTTAATGCAATATCTTCTGAAATGCCCAAACTCATTTCCTTCAGGAGTTTCTTGAATTCTTTAGCAAAAGGATTTTTTGTCTCGTCTGATACTGCTGCAATGGCTTGCAAAAAAGAATAACCTGCTTTAAGTGAGTTTGAGATGATCATTGTGCCCTCATTTAATTGTTCATTAAAGGTCTTAACTCTTTCTTTTTTTCTATGGGATATAACGACTTTGGGTAGGTTCCAAATTATAATAAACATGAAAAGTACAATAATAAAATCCTTTGAAAGTGCATATGCTAAAAATGCAAAAGTTGATGATATAAGTATTTTTATTACTAATAATTCTGCCACTGTAATAGGTATGTCGCCTTTAATTAATTCGATTTCTAATTTTTTATCGTGTTTCTCATTTAATTTAATATTGGGAATTAGATTTGATAATATTTTTAAAATGCTTATTTTATTTTTTTTCTTATTTTCAATTTTTTCTTTTATTTCATAATTATCCTCAAAGTATTTTAGCTTATCAATGGGCTTTTTCTTATATAAAATAGTTAGTAGCATAGCACTTATCAATGACCAAACTAAGAAAAAAATAAGAAACATTATAATATATATCATTTTCATCACATCCACTTTATATTTTTAGTGAAGAAGTAGAATTCATTAGATAAAGATGCCAGCAGGGATATTAATACCTCTTTCTTTAAATTTTTCAAGAAATTTAGGCATTATGCCGGTAAAAACATATTCTCCTTTTACTTTCCGCTTAGTATCTAGTCCTTTTTGTTCAAATTTAAAAATATCCTGAAGGATTATAACATCGCCTTCCATGCCTTGAACTTCTGTTATATGAGTTATTCTTCTACTACCATCTATAAGTCTTGACTGTTGGATAATTAAATCGATAGCTGATGCTGTTTGATCTCTAATTGCTTTAATAGGCAGATTCATTCCTGACATAAGTACCATAGTTTCAAGTCTTGATAACATGTCTCTTGGGGAGTTTGCATGCCCAGTTGTTAATGACCCATCATGACCAGTATTCATAGCTTGAAGCATATCTAAGGTTTCACCTGAACGTACTTCCCCTATTATTATTCTGTCCGGTCTCATTCTTAGACTATTTTTAACTAAGTCTCTTATATTAACTTCTCCTTTACCTTCAATGTTAGCAGGCCTTGTCTCAAGTCTCACAACATGTATTTGAGAAAGTTGCAACTCTGCAGCATCCTCAATAGTAACAATACGTTCTGATTCAGGAATAAACGACGAAAGTACATTTAGTGTGGTGGTTTTTCCACTGCCAGTCCCACCCGAAACAACAATATTTAAACGGGCTTCAACGCAATATTTAAGGAGTTCTGCCATCTTTGAGCTAAGGGTTCCGAAATTTATTAAATCTTCTACTTTAAAAGGGTCTTCAGCGAACTTTCTTATGGTAATTGAAGGTCCGTCGATAGCTAGTGGTGGTATTATAGCATTTACTCTAGAACCATTAGGAAGTCTTGCATCTACCATAGGAGAGCTTTCATCTATTCTTCTCCCAATAGGAGCTACAATTTTTTTAATAACATGCATAACATGATTATCATTTTTAAATTTAGCATCTGTAAGCACTAGTTTGCCGTCCCTCTCAACATAAACATGATTTGGGCCATTAACCATAATCTCAGTTACACTTTTATCCGCAAGTAAGGCCGTAATAGGACCAAAGCCAATAATTTCATCCAATAGTTCTTCTTTTATTTTTTTCTTTTGATTTGTTGTCATGTTCAGAGATTCTTGTTCTATTTGTTTCATAACAATAAAATTTATTGCTTCCCTTAATTCCTGATTTTGATCCGATATATCATTAAAATCTATATCAAGTTCTTCTATGACTCTATTTTGTATTTTTGTTTTTAACTCAAAATAAGGATCTGCCTCTTTTTCTTCAGGCTTATTACATTTTTTATCTACATTTATCTCTTCTAATCTCTTTATAAGGGACATACTATCACCTCTACATTGCTAAGTCTTTACACATTAAAGCTATAGCTTTTCCTATTTTGAGCTTATCATATTTTGGACTATCACAAAAGGGTTGTCCTTTATTAACTGAAATACTAACTGTATTTTGCTCTTCTGGAATCATAGCATAAATACCATCACTAAATGCTCTTTCTGCGTCAAGCTTGCTTATGCCATACTTTGTTGTAAAATTATTTATAATCAATTTCACTTTGGTTTTATCATACCCAAGAGATTGCATAACTCCTAGACCTAATTTAGTGTTTTTTAGAGCAACGATTTCCATGGTAGCAACAAATAGTACTATTTCTGAAATATCCAAAATGTAAAGTGTGCTATCATTAAAGTTAATGCCTGTATCAATTATAATAACATCATATTGTTTCATTAGAATTTTCATGATTTTTTCAATACTATCTTTCCCAATATACTCTGCTGCTTCAGGTTTCGTTGGAGCAAAGAGCATATGCAGATTTTCATTAAATTCATATAAGTAAGGTTTTACATTTTCATACGATTCTAATTGTCCATCCTCTATAACATCAAGAATTGTCTTTTGTGCATACTGATTCACGAGCATTGATATATCTCCAAATTGTAAATCTAAATCAATTAGGAGAGTTTTTTTATTATGTTTCTTACTTAGAGTCACCGCACTATTTAATGCTAAAACAGATTTTCCTACTCCTCCTTTGGAACTGAAAAAAGTTATGATTTTTGCATTACTCTGCTCTACTATATTCTTCCCTTCTCCAAAGTAAGATCCATTCATAACCTTATCCTTATATTTTTCATATGTTGTTGTTATAGTATTAACTAAAACCTCATAGTTAAAAGGTTTAATAATGTATTCTTTTGCTCCGTGGAACATAGCTTTTTTAAGATATTCACTTTCAGCTTGAACGGACATAATAATTACTGTAACATTTGGAAATAGATTTGTAATTTTCTCTGTAGCTTCTAGACCATTTAATACAGGCATATTAATATCCATTAATATAATATCTGGTTTTACCTTAGGAATAAGTTTTAAAACTTCTTCTCCATTACACGCTTCACCAACAATTTCAAAGAATTCATTTTCGAGATTTAAAATTTTCTTTATTACATTTCTGGTTTCTTCTATATCATCTGCAATTAGTATTTTAATTTTGTTCATAAATTCACCCCTATTTATCTAGTACCGGGATTTTAATGCCTGTTCCAGCTTTAATTAGATTTTCTTCAGAAATTCCGTTGACTTGTTTTATTAACACATATTTTTCTGGATCCCCATAAAAAGATATACTTATTTTTCTTAAAGTTTCACCTTTTTTTATCACATAATAAACGTACTTTTTATACTTATAATTGCCTACAGTAACTTTATCTTGTGCTACTGGTTTAGTCTTATAATCTGGGAATAAATCAATCATTTGTTTTGAATCATCCAAAATAAGATCTTGCCAAGTCGCACCTTCTGTCTTCTGAATATAATCCGGAATTAAAGGTCTTAACACCAGTTTTAACGTACCAATATCTTCAGCTAATGTTAACTTCTCTATATCAAAAATTGGCACAGATAATGTTACTAAGTAATTAGTAGGTACCGCTACTCTTTGTGCGTCATCTCTATTAAGTGATTTATCTATTGCTAATACTTGAATATTTTGAAGAAGAATTCTTGATAAATCTGGTCTAATAATTTTTTGACCATCTTTCTTCTCTGTTAAATACACAATTATGTCAACAAAATCTCCCTGTTTAATAAGATCTGAGACTCCTGTACTTCCATTAACATTTATTGAAATTCCTCTATTATTACCCTCTATTTTAAAACTCAATTCATTATTAAGTTCATTTATCAACTTAGCATTATGGAAACCTTCATCTTTTAAAATAATTTCTTTTGTATATTTACCTATAATATTAGAAGATTCATTTATATAATCTTTGAATATAACATTATCTGGTACTTGAATTTCTTTAACCATTTTTTTATCTATTACTGTTCTTGCAGGTATTGTTTCAGAAGCAACTAAAATAGTTCTTTCATTAACCGCTATATTTGGTGTTTTTAAAGATTGTAAATATATAAAAATTACTATACTACTTACCACTGCCAATATGAATGATACTAAAACTAATCTTTTTCCTGTACTTTTCATAAAAACACCACCCATACTCCTAATTATTTAGTCCTATCTTACAAGTTTTGCACCATAGTCCCCAGTATCACTTTGTGTCACATCAATCTCGCCTTTTGTTACATATCTAATAAATCGTCCTTGAATTTCAATTTTTCCTGAGTTTTGTGTAATATCTTCCACATAAAACTCTCCAAAACCTACTACTAATACAGCTTTTCTTCCATCAACGTATAAAGAATCTACTAATGGCATTGTCCATAATCTAATAGAATTTCTTTGGAAATCATAAAAACTGCTAAATTCTGAATTAATATAATTCTCAATTTCATTAGTAGTACCTGCCATGTTACCTGTTTCGGTATTTATCATATCTCCCACTGTTATAGTGCCACTGTAACCATAAAGTGCATTTGATCTGAACACATTTGCACCAGTCCCTCCCAATGCAACCGTACCATAATTCCCATGATAGCCATCTCCAGCACCTTCTTTAAGTGTTACCACATCCCCATAAGAAAAGTCGAATTTTTCAACTGCAAAGGGCCTAATACCACCTGTTACTGATTTTATAGGTGCTATAATTGCTTTTGAATATGCATTTATATTAGTGCTATTTATTCCAATTATAGGTGCGAAAAAATGATTTACAGTTTTTATTCCCTCCATTTGTATACTTTTTTTATCGGCGCTTATGGTAATTTTAACTTGACTTGGATCAACATTATTCTTTCTTAGATACTCTATAGCAACATTTCTTGATTTAGCATCATCTGTAGGTAATTCTAGGCTAGCTGCGAGTACTGCTGAATCAATAGCATTAGATAATTTCACTTTTTCCACATAAATTAAACCAATATCTACCACATAAGCTGTAAAGCCCAAGAGAACTGTAAACACTAAACATAATAAAATAGCTACATTTCCCCTATTATCTAATTTTCGCATTAAATCATCTCCTGCAGTGCTGCTCATTCTATCCTCATGGATGTTTGCGCTTTAAGTACCATCACATTACCAAGGATATTACTTATTATAGGAATAGTTACCTTATAGTTATATACAACCTCTACTGTAATGGTATCTCCGGATTTTCTGCTTCCGTCATTTGGAGTTATATTTACTTCTAAATTTTCACTGTCTAAATTAGGGGAAATAGTCTTAATCAATTCATATATTTCCGGATTAGAACCTTCAACTATACCAAGTCTAGCACCTTCTCTAGCCGAATTATTGATGGTCAGATATGAATTTAGCATTAGACCAAATTCTAAAATTCCCATTAATAATAACAATAATACAGGTAGTAAAATAGCAAACTCTACTAGGGATTGTCCTTTTTCATTTTTTAAACTCTTCATGTTGATCACCTCGGCTATCTTTGAGAGTTTAGAATTGAAATGTTAAAGCAATTTTTATAATAAATTAAAATCATCCATAACTCTTCAATTCTCAATGCTCAATTTAAAAGGATTTTCATCTACTATAGTGAAGCAGTAATATCTGTGAATTTTTTTGCTATAGCTGTCCCAAGTGGTCCTAATGCAACAACAACTATTACAGCGATTAATCCAATTATTAATGCATACTCTACCATGCCCTGACCTTCTTCATTTTTAACCTTTGATGATACATAATTCATTAAATTCATTAACATAATAATTCCTCCTCTAATTTGTTTTATTTTTGTTCTTTTATTAAGTTAATTATATTCTAAATTGGATTGATATATCAGATACTAAAAGTCACATTCTATAGGTATAAAAGTCAATAAAAAATAGGGACCTAAGTCCCTGTTTGAATTATTTAACTTTATTTATGATTGGAAATCTTTAATTTCTACAATTGTCCTTCAAATCTGGATTCATAATACTTTAGAATGTGCTCGTCTATTGCAAAAATAGTGGCTTGAACACGATCATGTGCTTTTATTTTTCTAAATAAATTTGTTGCATAGTTCTTCACTGTTTTTTCTGATAAAAACAGACGTTCTCCTATATCTTTATTACTAAATCCTTTAGATATATATAATAAAACTTCAACTTCTCTTTTTGACAAAGAATCTAAAATACACTGTTCTTTTTTATCTTTACTTTTAAACCCTGAGAATAAAAGGGAAACTAGTGATTTGTCAATATATTTGTCTCCTCCATACACTGTTTTAATGGCCTCTACAATTTCTGTGCCGGCAGATTCCTTAAGTACATATCCATCTGCCCCCTTACTAATAGCATCTAGAATTAAAGTTTTATCATTTTCCACAGTGAGCATAATTATTTTTAAAGTTTTTGATCCTTCCTTTGCCTTCTGAAGCACTTCTAGTCCATCCATTAAAGGCATTTTCATATCTAGTAATATGACATCAGGATCACAGCTTTTTAACATATTAAGCACCTTCTCACCATTTTCAGCCTCTCCAACGATGATCATGTCTTCCTCAAAACTAATTATTCTTTTCAATCCTTGTCTAATGAGATCGTGGTCATCTGCTACTAAAACTTTAATTTCCTCTTTTTTCATCTCTAATCACCTCCCTATTAACTGGAAGCACAACATTATAAACCGTGCCTACTCCCGTCGACGATTCTATATGAATTTGACCTTGTAATTGATTTACTCTATCAAATATACCAATAAGTCCATAAGAATTTCCTTTGGTTTTTACTCTTTTTAAAGTTGCTTCCACATCAAATCCGATTCCATCATCTGATATAAGAAGTCTTAAATATTTTGTACCAAAATCTAATTTAACTTCTACATTTTTTGCTTTTGAATGTTTTTTTATATTATTAAAAATTTCTTGAACAATACGAAATACTGCTACTTGAATAATGGATTCTACCTCTGTATCCATAGGTTTTAATTTTAACTTAATATCCATATTAAAATCTTCTGAAATAGATTTTACAGCTTGTTCAATGGTTTTGTTTAGCCCTAAATCATCTAGTGTCATAGGCCTTAAATCAAAAATAATACTTCTGACTTCTTTTAATGCCACTTTTACACTTTCTTTTAAATCAGCTAATTCTTTAAGGCCTTCATTAAAATCCTTCTGAATAATTATTTTACAAATATCTGCTTTCATAATAATATTAGCAATATGCTGTGCAGGTCCGTCATGAATATCCCTCGATATTCTTTTTCGCTCATTTTCCTGTGCTTCTAATATCTTTATCCCTATAAACATATCAGAACTTTTGTCAGCTCCTTCTAAAACTGAAAGAATGTCACCCTGTAAATATGACATAGCAATACTTATTTGGTTAACTACTTTTTCTGAATTATCTATGTTTTTTATAGATTTTTTCAATGCTATTTCCAGCGCATCTCTTTTTTCTCTAAGATGTTTTTCTTCGTTTTGCTTTGTAATAAATTTCACTCTAATATCCGATGCTTTTTCATATACAGATTTAATTTCGTCCTCGTTGTATGAATTAAATTCCTTTGAAACCAAAACTAGTTTTTTACGCATAAGTTTATCTTGTACTTCAAGTGTATCAACTTCATTAATAACTAAATCTATGCTTACCCTAATTACAATAATATCTTCCTTTATATTTTCATACTCTATTCTTACATTATCAACTATTTCAAGAACTTGTTCGCGGCTATTACTTATTTGTTCGATTATTTTTTTTATAATGCCATTAATATGACCAATATCTATGCTTAAATTATTCACTAGTATCTCACCTGCTTTTATTATTTTTTATAAAATCAAGTATAAATTTTATATTTAGCTATCAATAGTAATTTAAAAAATTATTATAGAAAAATATTCCCAATAGATATATCGTCTAACTTCTTCATTTCATAATAGAAATTTACACAATTAACCTGAATTTATTTTTTTAATAAATATTAAATTCAATTTTAGATTAAAACATACAACAACTAAATTTATTCGCTATCAAAAAACATTAGAAAAATGGAAAGCGATAAAGCTTCCTAGCGCCAGAAATGGACCGAAAGGTATATAGTCTTTTCTTTTTTTTATTTTGAAAAGCAATAATAATATACTTATTATGGAGGCTATAATAAAGGCTAAAAATAATGCTACTAAAATCCCTTTTGCTCCTAGAAATATTCCAAGCGCAAACATCAATTTAATATCTCCACCACCAAGTGATCCAGGTACAAGTGCTAAAAGAAAAAGCACTCCACCTCCAAGTAGCATTCCAAATATTTCACTCATAAAAGAAATATCATTAATAAATGAAAAAAGAACACCTACTGCTAATATAAAAATGATTAATTTGTTGGGAATTATCTGATGTTCAATATCAATAAAAGAGACTACGATTAATATAGAATCTAATACTAGGGCTTTAATGAAAATAATATTTAGTCCAATTTTCATAAATGAAATTAAAAATAATAAGCCACTAATTAAGATTACTATAATATTTATAATCTTATTATTAGTGCTTTTTTTAAACTTTTTAAAATCCATTATATTAATATATGTCTCACTATTTTCTCTATTTAAAATTATATAGGAAGTTTTTTTCATAATAATGCTTAAAAAAAAACCATCCACCATTCCTGCTAAAAAAATCAATATAGCCATATTTTTACCCCCTAATTATGTTTTTAAATTTTATAATATTATAATAACACTTTTTATATATTTACGTATAATAAAATATATGGATTTTTCTTGGGAAAATCATATACTCAAATCCTGTTTTATAATCATTAGAATTAATAAAAAGGAGGAAATATATGGGCATGTTGATTAATAATGAAAACATAGAATTAAATGAAGAAGCAGTTACAAGTAGCGATGGGCATATTCAACAAGCTTTTAAAATAAATATTCTTAATGGAAAAGGTTTTTATGAAACTGGTGTCAACAATACTTTCTGGTCAAGGCTAATTATAACAGCTAAAATATTCCAACCTCAAAATGGAATTTGGACAATTATTATTAGAGACAAAGAGAAAAATAATTTAGTAGTTTACGAAAATTATCATATGTTACACGATCTAGAGATTTCGTTTAAATATAAAACAGGCTTAAGAGTAAATCTTTTAGTTGAAGCTACTTGGAACCAAACTAAAGACACAATCTTAAGTGGAGAATTATCCATAAAGTATTAGGTCGAAAAATATTTATCAGTCTTTTCTTAATTGAATTTTATTCCTTTTTATAATATAATTAGTTGGTTGGTATAAAGGGGGATATATGTTTATGAAAAACAGTAAAAAGCTTAATGATAATGACGTAGAAGGAAACAAAAGATGAAAAAAAAGTTTTCAAACCTATGGCTTAACTTCAATAACGATAGAGATTTTAAGTTATTTTTAATTGTAGGTCTATTTACTGGAATAGCAAGCGGAATTAACTTAACTGTATTTAATAATTTTTTAAACGATACTTATAGACTAACGGCTGCTGCTAGAGGTATTGTGGAATTTCCTCGTGAACTACCAGGTGTTCTTATAGTTATAGTTTTAGGAATACTCTCATTTTTAGGTGACACAAGAATAGCAATAGTTGGAATGATTTTTGCTGCTCTCGGAATGCTGGGTTTAGGTATGTTTTCTCCTACTTTTGCAACTATGCTTATATGGATGATGTTACTTAGCCTTGGTACACATATTTTTATGCCTTTATCCGCTGGAATAGGTATGAATCTTTCTCAAAATGAAAATTATGGTTCAAGACTTGGAAGATATAGTGCATATAATTTAATTGCAACTATTATAGGCTATGGAATTGTAGGGTTCGGATTTAAATACTTTAATCTTACATATCAAATAGCTTTTGTGATAGCTTCAGTTTCTTACATTTTTGCAGCATTTTTTCTTGGCATCATGAAATCTAAAAAACCTAAGACAAAAAAGGTAACTATTATTTTTAGAAAAAGATATACTCTATATTATTGTCTTAGTGTAGTTAATGGTGCAAGAAAACAGATTTTTTTAACATTTGCACCTTGGGTGCTTATCCAAGTGTATCATGTTGATCCACCTACTTTTGCTATATTAGGACTAATAATTGCTGTATTAAGTATTTTCACAAGAACAGTAGTCGGAAATGCTATAGATAAAAAGGGTGAAAGATTTGTGCTTTCTCTCGAAGCAGTAGTTCTTATAGTAATATGTATGGGTTACTCTTTTGCAGCAGATTTAGTCTCTCCAGGTGTTGCCGTTATAGTTATTGCAGCCTGCTACATTATAGATAATTCTCTTAGCGTTGTAGAAATGGCAAGATCTACATATATAAAAAAGATTGCTAAATCTCCAGAAGATGTTATACCTACTCTGTCTGCAGGCACAAGCTTTGACCATGTAATTGCAATGTCAATACCTTTTGTAGGTGGAATTTTATGGGCAACTATGGGATATAAATATGTTTTTATTGTTGCAGCATTCATTGCCGCTATTAATTTATTTTTATCTTTAAAAATTAAAATAGAACCACAAACCAAAAGAATCAATTAGAATCATATAGATTCTAATTGATTCTTTTGGTTATATAAAGTTTCAAAATTATTATAGAATTACACTTGTTCATTAACTTTTTCTAGCAATATAAAAAAATCTTCTTCATTTTTACGTTCTAAATATGTATCTATAAGTGCCTGAGTGGACATTTTACTAAGGCCTTTATATCCATTATCTAAAATATCAGTTAAAACATTTATAAAATAATCTTTACTTTTATCTATATCCTTAAGCATCTTACATGATATATCTTTAATCAATTCCTCTTTTACAATTTCTCGTAGTTTTTGCGTATATTCCTTCATGAAGATTTGTGTTTCTTCAGGGTATGCAGAAAAATCTCCTGACATTATATCTTGAATTTTCATCATAACCACTCCTCAGTAATTTCTGTTTATGAATATATTCTTATTAGTAAGTACAAATTATTTTTTTGTAGTTTTTAAGTCTTTTAGTATCACAACTCCAAGTAGTCCAGGGCCTGTATGAACTCCAGCTACTGGACTAATTTCTCCAAATGATAATCTTGTAATATTGGGAATACCAGCAATTATATCTGCAAAGTGATTTACTTCATCATAAGCACCACCATGCATTACCCAAATTTTACATGGAGTATTTTCAAGAGCTTCCCTTGCAATATCTACAAGCTTACTTATGGCCTTCTTTTTTCCCTTTGCCTTTGCGTAAGTATAGTAAACACCATCTTTATTAATTGATATTATTGGTTTTATGTTTAAAATTTCACCTATAGTACCAGCAACTTTTCCGATTCTACCGCCTTTAGTTAGATATTTAAGTGTATCCACCGCATAGTAAACAGTAATTCTATCTCTTATCTGCGGGAGAGTTTTTACAATTTCCTCAAAGGATTTTCCACATCGCAACATTTCACCACATTCTTCAACAATTGCAGCTTCGCCAATAGTTAAAGATTTAGAATCGAAGACGCAGGTTTCTATAAATGGGTGGTTTTGACTTACCAGTCTCAATGTATTATAAGTGCCTGATAACGCATCAGATATTACTACTGCAATAGCCTGAGTATATCCTTCCTCTTCAAGCTTTAAATACAAATCTTCCATGTCCTTCATTGAAGGTAATGAGGTTGTAGGAATTTCATTTTCTAAGTTATCATAAACTTCTTTTGGGGTAATATTTACGCGATCAATATACTCCCTGTCCTTATATATTATTCTTAAAGGAAGCACAAATAGATTGTATTTCTTTATCAATTCTTTATCAACATCTGAAGTACTATCTGTAATAAGTGCAATCTTACTCATTTTAACTTCACCTTTCTCAAACAAAAATTTTTAATATTCTTTATTTTATATATCCATGTTTTGCAATCATTGCAGCACCAATTATGCCCGCTTTATTGCCTAGTTCTGCTAAAACAATTTTGCCAATAGGTAAATCCTCATAATACTTATTCGTCATTACTTCATTTATAACCAGATTTAAAAGATACTGTCCTGCCCCTGCAATACCGCCACCTAATGCTATTACTTCTGGGTCAATGAAATTGACTATATTAAAGATTCCTATACCTAGATATTTCACTAATCTATTAACTGCTAAATTGGCTATTTTATCTCCTTCTTTAGCACAATCAAATATTATTTTTGCATTTATATTGTTTATATTTCCTTCTGCTTTTTCTATTAATATAGTACTTTCATCCATTTCCTCAATTAATTTTTTGGTGTGTTTTATTATAGCAGTAGATGAGGCAAAGGTTTCTAGGCAACCATTTCTTCCACAGTTGCAATTATAAAAATTTTCACCCACAATAATATGTCCAAGTTCCGATCCTACACCATGAGATCCATTATACACTTCACCATTTAAAACAATTCCTCCACCAACACCAGTTCCTAATGTAAGCATTATTGCACTTTTACAATTCTTCATTGAGCCAGTCTCATATTCAGCAAGTGCAGCTACAGTAGCATCATTATCTATATAAATGGGTTTATGAAGTGCATTTTCGAATATTTCTCCTAAAGGTACATTCTTCCAGCCAAGATTAACACAAAATATTACATTCCCATTTTTATCAGCTAAACCTGGAATACCTATACCAATTGCTTTTATTTCTTTTAATTGTATCTCTGATTCATCTAAAATATTTAAAACTAATGCTAACATGTCATCTATTATTTCAGAGGAATTTCTATCGGATCTTGTCTCACATGATTTCTCATACTTTATTGTTCCATTCTCATCAACAATACCCACTGCTATGTTAGTGCCACCTAAATCAATCCCTATATACATAGACTTCCTCCTTTCATCGCCTTCGCTTGTATTATTATATAATAAATATATTCCACTTTATAAATTTTTATATGTAAATAAATTATACCATATATAGATGCTTTTTCTTTATTAACTTTTAAAAAGCATCTATAGTTTTATATTTAAAATTACTATTTGAAAGCAATTATAGTTTATAATTGCTTTGGCTCTTTTTTTACAGCTTTATACTTTGAACTATTTTTTTCGTCTTTTTGTATATATACATAATCACCTACTTCATTTTTCTTAATTCCTAAAGATGTCATCTGTTTATTAGTAGTTTTAAGTTTATTACTCATTTATTCACCCCTTTCTATTAATAGATTTACCATAGAAAAAATATTTATTCAGTGTTTCACTTGCTGCCAGCCAGATGCTAATTATTTTCACAAATGAGCTAAGAAAATAATGGCTTTGAATATTTCAGCCGAATTTAGGCTATTATAATTAAACAGATTTAAAAAATATATATAAATGTGAAAGAGGGTGTGATGTATGGGAATTTTACGTTGGATAGGTGGAATAGTAGTATTGTTTTGGGCATTAGGTCTTATATTTAGAATAGGTGGCGGTATGATCCATATCTTGCTTATAATAGCAGCAATAGTGTTCATTGTGGATATGATTTCAGGAAAACGAAGAGTTTAAAAAATTTAGTAATAATATTTTTAATTAAAAATTAAAACAAATAAAAACAGAGTGTATAAATAAAATGCTTTATGCACTCTGCTTTTATTTTTAATGAATTCTAACTACATATGTATATATATCTTTTAAAAGTTCCTTTAGACACAGTACACCTATCATCTATATGAAAACCAACTGATGTAATTTGCAACATCATATCCTCAAAAGTAATAATTACCATCCTGTCTGCTATTCTACGGGCACTATGCATTATGGCTAACTGCTCACCGGTGGTGATTTGTGTAAATATACCATACGGAAGATCAATTATTGCAACATCAAATTTATTTTGAATATCATTCATGTCGCCAATAGTTATTATATCATCATATCCAAAATACCTAAGGTTTGTTTTTGCATTTTTACCAATTAATGAGTTTAACTCATAACCTTTAATATTAATTTGCATTGAAATAGCTTCTATGAGTACTGTTCCAATTCCACAACATGGATCCACAACACTACAATTCAAATTATTACCTACAGCTATATTAACTAGTGCTCGACATACGGTTACCTTTAGCGCATTAGAATAAGAAAAAGGTTTTTTATTGTGAAATAACCATTCAGAAGTATTGCTTTCACATTCACCAAATATCCATTTATCTAATATTTTTGTTATACCAAAAATAATTGCCGGATTTTTCATTTCCGCTTCTCCCAGTATATTAAATCCTATTTCATATTCAATACTACGTCCCTCATGAAAACCCATATTTTCATCAGCTGTTTTGATAAACTCAACCTTATAATTTAAACTGGTAAATTTGTCTATAACAATTTGATTTATGATTTGCTTTATTGTTTCGCCAATATACATTATTGAAATGCATTTTTTAATAAAGGGACTTCTAGAGGGATCAACATAAATATCAGAAAATAAGTGCTTGCCATCAAGTGGTTTATTAAAGAGACACTTGATTTCCATTTTGCATAAGCTCTCTTCATCCATAGAATAATTAGTTGTATATAAATACTTTTTATAATTTTGTGGTAACTGAAACATTAAAATCCTCCTCATCTCTCCTTTTACCATCTAGATTATATTAATAGCCTTTAAAAATATATCTACCCTGTTTTCATATTCATCTTTGTTTTTCCAATACACCTCTGCATGACCTGCATTAGAAGCGATATATATATCTTTGTATCCTTTCTTTATCTTGTACATTTGTTTGCACATAAAAGTAGGAACATAGTCATCTTCATCACCATGAATAAACAATATCGGGATTTTCACCATAGGTAGAGTAGTTATCGGAGATACGTCTTTAAATTCCCAGCCAACTCTCATTTTTGTAATCTTACTTGATAATTTAATTAAAGGGAATCTCTTTATATTATAATCTTTCTCTAATCTGTGCTTAAACAAAGCTTCTGCATCAGAATATCCACAGTCTTCTATGCAAAACTTAATTCTATGGTCTATTGCAATATTTTGAAGGACTATGCCAGCACCCATGGACTCGCCATGTAATCCGACTATTATATCTTCCCCCAATTTATCAAATAGATAATCTGTACATTTTTTTAAATCAAACTTTTCATAATAACCAAACGAAGTGTCACTTCCACCACTTAGACCATGGTTTCTATGATCATAAATAAACACAGCAAAGCCTCTTTTCAGAAACATATCCATGTATTTTGCAGAACCATATAAACTCCAATTTATTCCGTGACACAATATTATAATGTTTTTTGAATTATTATTTAAAAAAAAGAATCCATGAATCTTATAGCCATATTGGGAATCAATATATATTTCTTGTTTTTCTAAATTATCAAATCTTCCCATTTTGCCTTTTTCTAATTCATAATTATAAGTATAAGTATAATCCTGGACCTTAGGGTATATGACCATACTAGAAAAATGCCACCCTATAATTGTAATAACAATTAATATTGATATAAAAAATATTATGATAAACATCTAACATCTCCCTAATAAACAATCAATATATTATAATGTTATTCTTTCTTTCTACCTTTTAAAAGTAATATTATGGTAGCAACCCCAGCTAAAACTATTATAGTGTAAATCCAAAAATTTAATGTTGTAAATATATTGTTTGATTCATAATATATTACAATAGAGCTTAGTGCTGGAACTACCAAATAACCACCACTAAATTGGTTTATAGTTTTAACACCCGCTTTTTCAGCATTTACTACAATATTCCACGTGCCCTTTTTGGATAATTTAATAGTTTTATCTTCTCTATTTGCATTAAAAGCTACTACGATATGCGCCCAAGAATCCATATTTGCATTGTAGTTCATTTCATATGCCACAACATTTTCAGGGACTACTAAAAATTTCAAGTTTTTCTTAATCATATCTGCTGAAGTCATTCTAAAGGCAGGATGTGTTTTTCTTAACTCTATTAAACCTTTTAAATAATCAATAGTTTCAATGTTTTTAGATTTTAGTGTCCAATCAAGTTTATTTATATTATCATTAGATTGATAAGAATTTTTAACTCCAGCCTTAGTTCTCAAAAATTCCTGTCCGGCTTGCATGAATGGAATACCTTGTGAAGTAAGAATAATAGAGTCAGCCATTTTATCCATTTTTAACCTTACTTTATCATTGACATTTGGATTTGTTATAAGAAGTTTATCCCATAATGTATTATTATTGTGAGATTCAACATAATTAACAAATTGTACAGGTTCTACTTTCCCCCAGGTTTTTATAGTATTCGAATAATCGATTCCTCCAACTATTCCTTTTTTAATATCCGTCTCTACTAGTGGTTTGCCATTAACAAATCCTTTTGCTTTTGCAACAAACACGCTACCTTTTATTCCATCACGCACTACATCGTTAAATTGTGCTATCTCAGGCATTTTACTCGAATTTACTTTTGTAGCTTTCATATCTGGGGCAAGAGTAGTCCCCAAATCAGCACCGTCCCCAGTAATGATAATGGATGGATCTATACTACTTAATTTTTTCCGAACTTCATTTATTGTCTTTATATCGATGAGTCCCATAAGATCAAAATTGAAACCATCTAAATTATACTCTTTTGCCCAATATGACACTGAATCTACAATAAATTTTCTTGCCATTGAATTTTCTGAGGCAATCGTATTTCCATAACCGCTCTCATTTGAAAAGGTACCATTCTCATTAGTTCTAAAATAATATCCTGGTACAAGTTTATTGAAATTAGAATCATTACCATTGTACATATGAGTATAAGCTACATCCATAGTTACTCTAAGTCCATTATCGTGAAACGATTGTACTGCTTGTTTTAATTCTTTAACTCTCGTGATAGGGTTAAATGGATCCGTTGAATAACTTCCTTCAGGAGCATTATAGTTTTTTGGATTGTACCCCCAGTTGTATTGCAATTTATTTGAAGCTTCATTCACAGTAGAGAAATCAAATATTGGCATAAGCTCTACATGAGTTACCCCTAAATTTTTTATGTAATCAATTCCTGTTGGCTGACCATCGCTTCCCTTTGTTCCGGTTTCAGTAAATGCTAAAAATTTTCCCTTATTTTCTATACCACTATTTTTATCTATAGAAAAGTCTCTAACATGTAGTTCGTATATTATTGCATCATTTAAATTAGTAAAATTAGGTTTTTCACTGGACCATGTTTTAGGAACTGTTTCCTTTAAGTCAATCACGGCACCCTTATCTCCATTTACTGATACAGAACGAGCATAAGGATCTACAGCCTCATTCCAGACTCCTTTTATGTTAACTTTATATGTATAAAATATGTCCTTTTGATCTCCAGTTAGTTCAGAAGTCCATGTTCCCTTTTCACTTTTCTTCATGCTAACTTCGTTACCACTTTTATCATCCCAATTTTTGTAGGTTACAAGCTTTACCTCAGTTGCTGTTGGAGCCCAAACTCTAAAGGTAGTTTTACTTGTAGAATAAGTATTACCTAAATCATTTCCTTCATAAGAAAACATTTTATCAAAGCCTGCACTTGACAGCACATCTCCAAATGTTACTTCCTTTTCCACAAAACCTTTCATGGAAACTGTAATTTTTTTATCTAATTCCACATTTTCATTAAGTTCTATTTTGGCAACTGTAGTAGTGCCATCCTTTACTTGGTTACTTGTTACACTTTTTATTTTTGCGATCACACCATTTACCTTAATATTAATGCCTTGAGAACTATTTGGAATGAATGAAAACGGCACGTTTGTTTCTATGTTTATGATATTCAGTTCATCTAATTTTGCTGCTATAAATTGACTTGGTTTATTTAGTGCCTTTCCAGCTACAGTCGCTCCCTTTTTAGCATTAGCTTCAGCCTCAGAATAGTAAACATTAGAGTCGCCTCCTTTAAGCCAGACTTCTGAAACCCCATTTTTGAATTTTTCAATAAATCTGTCGTCCTTAGTGTCCTTTTCCCATTCGTCCGTGCTTACTATAAATCCTACCTTATTATAATCTCCGTCAAATTCAGCTTCACAGACCTGACCAAATGCATCATAGCTAGTGAACTCAAACATATTACCATCTTTTTTTTCAGGCTTATCAGGCCACATCCATAACTTCCATTTCAAATTGCTGCTTGGATTTTTAGCATAATGAACTATTATTTTTGTTCTTCCACTTTGAGCAAACGTATGTATGTTTGGCAATAGAAAAAGCAATTCTGTCATAACTAAAATAGTTATAAGAAAAATGATCAATGTCTTCCTTTTATTTCTCCCTATCCCAAAGTTCATAAATTTCTCCTCTAAAAATAAAATTATGGTCATCTTATCTATATTTTTCTAATTAAAGTATTCCTCGTTAAATTAACTCAACTGGCATATTACCTTGATGAGTTCTAGTAATGATATTCTCTATTTATACCGATATTATCCTCGTATATGATGTGTTTTGCTTTTAAAAATCATTAGGACTAATGATTAAAATCTCCAAGTACAAATAGATTCCCAGAAATCATCCACTCGATACCCTTATAAAAATCAAATAGTCCTCCACAAATTCCATTATTTATATGAGATAATTGTGAAATTTTATTATCTATTTTTATCTTTAAAATTTTTATTATAAATCTTTAATGATATTTATTGTCCCCTAGAATTGCCTCTTAAGTTTTTCTTTGGTGTTGGCAGAGAAGTTTTATTATCAACTTTTGATCCCTGTTCATTTGTTGATTTATTCTTACTTGATGGAAAAGCCGGTTTATTTTTAGCCATTATACCACTCCTTACTATTTAAACATTTTTTACCTTAATACATTATATATTCTAAAAGAGATATATACAAGCAATTTATTAATCTATTAAGATAGGCCTATGCTTTTCATATACTAGTTCACAAGTGAAAAACCGTGCACCTTATTTTTAGTGTACGGTTTCCATTAGTTTTATTTATAACACATAGACTACTTTACTTAAAATATTTTTTTGTATTTTCATAATTAAATTTGTCTTTCTGAAAATATCTTATCAATAATATCCACTCTAAGACTACCTATTATATTAGATATTTTTAAAGATATTATTCCATCTTTATAAATCCTGTCCTCGTTTGCATTAAGTAGAATAATTATTTTTTCTTTTAGCTTGTCATATGTCATAACATCATCTAAATAGAAATCTACTAAATCCTTTAAACATGTGGCTAATTTCCTGGGATCCTTATAAACTTTTCTCATAAAGTACTCCTTATAATTCATTTTAATGCGTTTGTTAATTTAATATTTTCACTATAATCAACAGGACAATCTATGATAGCTGGAATGTTTTGGGCAAGCGCCTCTTTTAATATTGGTATTAAGTCTTCTGCCTTTGTTACCCTATAGCCCTTTGCTCCCATGGACTGTGCATACATTACAAAATCAGGATTTGTGAATTTTACGCACATATCCTCCCCATACCTAGCCTGCTGTTTCCATCTTATAAGTCCATAAGAGGCGTCATTGAATATTAATGTTACAAAAGGTGTACCTATTCGTAGAGCTGTTTCTATCTCCTGGCTATTCATCATAAATCCACCATCACCAGTCACTGCAACAACTTTTCTTTTAGGATTTACAAGTTTAGCTGCTACTGCACCAGGTACTGCGATTCCCATGGAGGCAAATCCATTGGATATTAAGCAGGTATTAGGTTTTGCCGACCTATAATGCCTTGCTATCCACATCTTATGGGCACCTACATCAGATATAACAATATCATCATCCCCCATTACCTTCCTTAAATCATATAATATTTTTTGAGGTTTCATAGGAAAACTATAATCATCTGAATAGGATTCATAATTTTTCTCCATATCTTTTTTAATATCTAAAGCATCATCTGGATCACCTTTTCTAAATGCAAGATTATTAATTTCCTTGATTGAATAAGATATATCCCCAATAACCTCTACTTCAGGTATATAACATTTATTAATTTCAGCTTTTGCTTCTCCAATATGTATAATTTTAATTCCCTCTTTTTTGTTCCATTTTTTGGGATCATATTCTACTATATCATACCCTACAGCAATAACTAAATCCACTTTTTCAAACAAGCGATTTACATAATCTCTTTGTGATAGTCCAATACTCCATAAGGATAATGGATTTTTATATGAAACCACACCTTTTGCCATAAAAGTATTAGCCACTGGAATTTTTAAATTGTCTACCATTTCTGTAAGTGATTCACTAGCCTTTGAACGTATTACACCATTCCCAGCAAGAATAACTGGATTTTTCGCACTACTTATAGCCGCTGCCGCTCGTTTAATGCTGCTGTATGTAGCATAGCTTTTCTCGTTATCTCCATGGCTTAATGGTCTTCCGAGTGCCGTCATAGCAGCTATATTTTCTGGCAAATCTATATGAACAGCCCCTGGCATTTCACTTACAGCCAGTTTAAAGGCTTTCCTTATTATTTCTGGTGCTGTATCTGGTCTTACTACCTGTTTATTCCATTTTGTAATTGGTGCAAACATAGAAATCAGATCTAAATACTGATGAGATACTAAATGCATCCTATCTGTTCCAGCTTGCCCTGTTAGAGCAACCAGTGGTGCCCCATCCATATTAGCATCAGCAACTCCTGTCATCAAATTTGTAGCTCCTGGCCCTAGTGTTGAGAGACATACTCCCGGTGTACCCGTCAAGCGCCCATAAACATCAGCCATAAAAGCAGCGCCCTGTTCATGCCTGGTCGTTATAAATTTAATTTTGGAGTTTTTGAGTGCATTTAAAAAAGTTAGATTTTCTTCTCCAGGTATCCCAAATATGTACTTAACTCCTTCATTTTCAAGACACTTTACCATTAGCTCTGAAGTATTTAAACTTTCATTCTGATCTTTCAAATTCATTAATGTCGTCTCCCTCTATATTGTGTGATATGTTTTATTCAGCCATTTCTAAAGCAATTTCTATCATATTGGTAAAGGCTTCTTGTCTTTCTTTAGATGTAGTTAACTCTTGAGTTATTAGATTATCTGATACAGTTAATAAACAGGCTGCTTTTTTTCCTAATACATTGGCATTATGAAATAGAGCAAATGATTCCATTTCTACGCAAGTACAACCATGATTCTTATAAATATCTTTAAATTCACTAAAATTTTCTCTATAAAATACATCTGAAGAATGAACTCTATTTTTATGAACTTTAATACCTAAGTCGTCTGCTATTTTCTCTAACTTACTATTTAACTGTGATGATGCAGAAATAATATCATCATCATACCCACTTTGAACTTTTGCATAACTTGATTCACTCCAAGCGTCTGTGCACAATATTACATCATATAAATTCAAATCCGTAGTGTAGGCACCACATGAACCTATCCGTACAATATTTTCTACACCATAAAAATTAAACAATTCATAAGAGTATATACCAATGCTAGGCATACCCATTCCACTAGCCATTACAGATATCTTGCGTCCTTTGTATGTGCCTGTGTATCCAAATATATTTCGTACATTATTAAATTTTTGAACATTTTTCAAAAAATTCTCAGCAATAAATTGAGCACGTAATGGATCCCCAGGCATTAATACTGTTTTTGCAATAATTCCTTCTTCATCTACTTCAATATGTGGTGTTGGTATCATGTTAAGACCTCCTAGTTATATTTAGTTTAATACTACAATTACTATTAATGTACTTATTTACATATAAATGGGTATATAAAATAAAATGTCTTTAGTTACTTTTTCATTATATTATACTTTATTGTTGTTTACAAACTTCTTTATGTAAATCGTATTTACTGCCTTATTGTATTTGTAAAATTTAAAATTATTATATCGGTTTACTTTTTTAATGGTTTACATAATAATTAATATTAAAA
>NZ_DATCQT010000146.1:0-4834 GCF_036569345.1 Clostridium sp. | reverse complement strand
TACAAAAGCAGATGCTCAGGTGATACAGGATTTGCTTGATACGCTTAAAGCAAATAAAGAAGGCTGTGTAGGAATGGCAGCTAATATGATTGGTGTCAAAAAAAGAATTATTGTGATCAGTATGGGCGATATGAACGTTCCAATGATTAATCCTATGATAGTGAATAAGTCGGGTCAATATGAAACAGAAGAAGGATGTCTTTCACTTATAGGTGTTAGAAAAACTAATAGATTCAAAGAGATAGAAGTAGAGTATTTTGATTCGGGATTTAAAAAGCGAAGGGGAAAATACTCAGGATGGATTGCTCAAATTATTCAACATGAAGTAGACCATTGTGATGGGATAGTCATATAGAAAAAGGTAAGATCGCTGTTCAAGGTGGAATCATAGCAATTAAAGAAAGATGAAGGCGACTACTGCGAATACCTAATCAGAACCAATGATGGCAGTAAATATTATAAGAATTGTGAGGAAAATATTATGAGCAATATTAAAAGGAAGGAATTTATAAATATCTACAAGCAGCAAGAAATAGAAATGGGTATAATTCAAATATATAATACTATTACTGGATATTCTTTAATAGATATATCAGTGAATTTATATAAGCCTTTTGAATCAATTAAATTTAAGCTAAGTATCGGGAGGTATAAATTAAAGCAGTTACAAGCAGATTGGAATACTTATGGTGAAAAATCTTTTGAATTTAAAGTTGTGGAAAAACTTAAACCTAATGAGCCTTCAACAGAAAAAGAAAAAATGGATGATTTAAAAGAACTTTTAAAAATCTATATTGATAGTCAAAGCGAGATTCTAAAATTGTATAAGTGAGATTGAACAAAAATAGGCTAGGAACTTATGAATAGAAAGTAAAACTTACAGTTTTTACTACGACCTCGGAGGTCGTTACATAGACTGGAAGTTAATGATTGATATACTACTATGTAAACTTGGATGAGGAGCTTTAAGTAGCATTTTTGGACTGTTTGTCAATATGAGAGTACTATGATAAAATGTAGCCATATAAGGAATTGCCTATTTTTTTTGAATTATAAATTCGTAATTGCTATTCTTATGAAATTGTAAAATGAAATTGAAAATGATTTTTTATATTAGAATTAACAATAACTAATGGAGGAAATGAAATTATGCCTAGTTTACCTAATTGCCCAAAATGTAATTCAGTATATACATACGAGGACAGAAATCTGTTTATATGCCCAGAATGTGCTCATGAGTGGACTTTAGAACTAGAAACTGAAAATAGTGTAGATGAGAAGATAGTTAAAGATGCAAATGGAAACGTCTTAAAGAGTGGTGATACTATATCTATAATTAAAGACCTTAAAGTAAAAGGGACTCCACTTGCTATTAAAGCAGGTACAAAAGTGAAGAATATACGATTAATAGATGGAGATCATAATATTAGTTGTAAAGTTGATGGATTTGGCGCTATGGAACTTAAATCTGAATTTGTTAAAAAAGTATAAAAACTAGTGGAAACCTGAACTAATTAATTTTAGGTCAGGTTTTTTTATGATTAAAAATGTTTTAAAGGAAAGATTATACGCACTCCCTTTGATGGGAGTATCAGCTTTTAACAATAAAGATGTATAAAAGATCACTTGGAAATAATTTTTGTATTATGCTAAATCCAGCATTTATTAATTCCTCTTCCATAATCAATGAAGGAATTCTTACATGCATTGGGGGGCCATCAATAGCACTTTCTGTTTTTTCAAATTCGAAACATAGAAAATATCCACCTTCTTTAAGCACACGTTTAATTTGCTGTAGCGTCTTAGATAACGGGTTAACTTCATGTAAAACTAATGAAGCTAGTACAATATCAATTGAATTATCTGATAGAGGAATATCATCAATACTTCCTTATAATTTATCTCCTTGTATAATGTCTCCAATTCATTAGAACGTAAAAAGTTACAGTTTTTACTACGAGCTCGGAGGTCGTTACATATTAAAAGATGGACATAAAATTATTTTGGTACATGAAAATAATTTCTGGGATTCAATTGAAGATTTGAAATAGAATGTAAAAAGTTACAGTTTTTACTGCGACCTCAGAGGTGATTACATAAACTGCAAATTCGTGTTTGCTAATAATAAGGTAACAGTTTATTATTATAGTATATTGGTATATAATATTATATAAATAGTTTGAATTGGAGGTATTAGAAATGCAAAATGAAAGTAATGAGATATATGACATTTTTTTGAGACAATCTTATAGTCAATTAAAGGATTTATTTAAGAAAGCAAAGACTAAAGAAGAGCAAGATTTTTATATTATGTTATCTAATATGGTTCTACAAAGAGAACAAGAAAAGGTAATAGGTAAATAATTATGCCAATGTACACAATATTTGCAGGCACCAATGGTGCTGGTAAAACATCAATATATAAGTCAATTTATTATAATGAAAATAAAGATGAAAAAAGAATAAATACTGATGAAATTGTAGCTCGTATAGGTTCATGGAAAGATAATAATCTTCAAATGAAATGTGCTAGAGAAGCAGTGAAACTAATAAAGAGTTATATTTCACAAGAGATATCATTTAATCAAGAGACTACATTATCGGGTAAAAGCATATTAAAAAATATAAAGATAGCAAAAGAAAATGGATTCTATATTGTGATGAATTATATAGGAGTTGAAAACCCTGAAATTGCAAAAGCTAGAGTTAAGCAGAGGGTAAGCAATGGTGGACACGGAATACCTGAGGACACAATTGAAAGAAGGTATTATGCTTCATTAAAGAATTTAAAAGGGGCCATTGAAATATGTGATGAAATCAATGTATATGATAATACAGAAGTATTTAAGGAGATAATTGATTTCAAAGATGGTAATATAATTTGGAAAGTTAAAAATATGCCAAGTTGGACTAATGATTTATTAAATGTGTAGCTAGTAAATATTATTTTATTTACTAGCTATTTTTTATACTAGCAAACCTGTCATTAGGCAGCATTTAAAGACAGGACAAATGTTTATAAAACATAGTAGGTAAACAAACAAAAATAACTATGGTAGACGGAGAGAATTTCATACAGGTGCCTAAATTCTGGGACGATTGCATGAATGATGGTTCTTACGAGTGGATTAGTTCAAAGGCAGGTAAACTTGGCGTACTAGGTGTATGTAAGGACTTCGATGATAAAGAAGGATTTAATTATATGATCGGAGTTGAGAAAATAAGCGAATCTCTTCCCAAAGGATATTTTTCAACTACTATACCCTCAGCAACCTGGGCTGTATTTGAATCAGTGGGAAAACTACCGGAAGCGTTGCAAGATATTACTCGAAGGATATTTTCAGAGTGGATGCCTTCAACGGGATATCAGCATGATTGCGCACCAGAGCTTGAAATTTATCCAGCAGGTGATACAAACTCTTCTGATTACAGGTGTGAGGTTTGGATTCCTATTAAGAAGTAAAAGGATGAGAATAACAAAGGGATGGTTAAATGCTTTAGATTGACTCTAAAACAATTGACCATCTCTTTCGTTAGTTTGTTAATATATTTATCCCCAAGTTATTTTCTCATCATAAGTACTTCCTTATAATTTATCTCCTTGTATAATGTCTCCAATTCATTAATAAGTTTTGGGTCTTTATAATCATATACAGTTATAGCAGTGTTTGTACCCCTTTCATACAAACAAAGCTGATTTTTAGATACTTGAATTGAATATATATATTTACCCGTGTTATCTCTTAAACGAATCGAGTAATCACCATCGTTTGCTTCTTGAGTACTTTCTGTACAACTTAGAGTCTTAATATACTTAATTATAGCTTCCATGTCTTGTTTTTTTGTGACTGTTTTTATCCTACCTAATTCTTTATGTTCACTTCTTATAGTGTAATTTGTAAATTCAATACTTTTAGCTGAGGCTATTGGAATATTCTCAAATGGCGTTACCTTTTGTTTAATCTCTTGTTTTGAACATGCAGTGAATAATAAAATTAGCCAAGCACTAATTAAAAGAAGTGTATATCTCTTTTTCAAAATAACATCCTCCTGGTTTTGTATTTTTATTAACCATATTTAAGTATACAATATATTAATATAATTATTCCAATATTTAACATAATTATATATAAATTGCTTCCCTTTAAAACAGTATATATAATGAGCAAGATATACTGTATTTATTTACAAAAATGTTATTTAATATAGAGGTATATGGAAATTAATGTAGAATTATAGTTTATAAGAAGAGCGCTTATACAAGGAGGTGCAATTTGTGAACTTTATAGGTATTGATGTACATAAGGAAAAACTAACTGTTGCAAGTATAGATGAAAATCTAAATATAGAATTTATAAGAAATATCGCGGCTAATGATTTTGTTGATTTTTTAAAAAATAATGAAGCATCTGTAGTAGCGGTGGATGCTCCTTATAAATTGAACCATGGGTTTATGAATAATGATGAGTATAGGATGGACTTAAATTGTAAACTAAAGGGACATTACAACAAAAAAGTGAGCGAGTATGAATTATCTAGAAGAGGAATAAATCCATTTTCTACACCAGGAAGCATGGATGAGATAACTGGATGGAAAGGTTGGATGAAAACAGGATTTAATCTCTATGCAAAGCTTGAGGAGTTAGGATATAAGGAAATCATCAACAATAAATATAAGCATGATATTCAAGGTTTTATAGAGGTATTTCCTCATGCCTGTTTTACAGTTTTATTAGGTTATATACCTTCACCAAAGGATACTGCAAAGGGGTTAAAAGAAAGAATTGATATATTAGAAAACTCAGGTTTTAAAAGCATTGAAAAAATATTATAT
>NZ_DATCQT010000145.1:0-21707 GCF_036569345.1 Clostridium sp. | reverse complement strand
TTCATCTAAAGTCATATCTCCACAAATATTTCTCATATTAGTAATAGTTGAGTACACAATACCTGATTTATAATCCTCAATATTGTACACTGCATCTCTTGAGTTAGTAACCTTATAAAATATAACATTATCAATAGATATGTTAACATTATCCTTAGTTATAACATTCTGTGGTTGTATATCTAATATCTGTTGCTTAGTAGAAATCCTTCTTCTAACAAAATCAGCAAATACAATTGTTAAATGCCAACCTGGCTCAAGTATCCTATGAAACTGACCAAATCTTTCTACTAGAACCACGGATCCAGTATTAACAACTTTGATAGAAGTTAAAATTCCAATAATTATTATTAGTAATAAAACTAAAAATATAATTGTTCCCATAACAAATCCCTCCTCGAATTTTAATATAATCTAAACTTTAGTTATTGTTAATTTATTTCCTTCAATACCAGTAACTTGAGCCAAATCGCCTTTCTTTAAAGGTTCTCCAACATTTTTTACTGTCCAATAAATTCCTTGAAACTTAATACTTGCTTTATCATCAATATCTTTAGTTATTGTAAATTCTTTTCCTATATACCCTTCCTCCATAGTCAAAGTTTTTTGTACAGTTTTCTTTATGGTTCTTTTAACTATAGGATATCCAATTGCCATAGCCCCTGCGCTAACTGCTACGAAAATAATTACTTGAATAATTACTGGTGCATTTAGACCAATAGCGAATATTGCAAAAATAGCACCTATTGAAAACCATACAAACATAAAACTACTAGTTGTAATATCAATGGCTAGTGCCCCTAATGCTACAACTATCCAAAATATCATCGGTGTCCATTTCATATTGCACCCCCTTACAAATATTTAATTAAGATTATACACTCTTCTCCCTTATGCATTACTAATCTATATTTTAATTATATATCTTTTATGAACTTTATAATACAATTTTATTATTTTTCAAACAGAATAAAGATCTATTTTAGTATTTCATTAACCATCCCTACTAATGCAGATAAAATAATGTTATACTTTAGTGAATATTTGTTATATAAAGTCATTTTTGCATATACTATATTTGAAAAACCAAAGAAAGGTCGTGAATTCGTTTGGAAACTTCTTTTATAAAAGTTTCTGCTGCATGTCCAATTGTAAATGTGGCAGATATAGAATTTAACTTAATTAACATTCAGAAATGTATAACCCAGGCTTACGCAGAAAAATCAAAATTCATAGTTTTCCCAGAACTTTGCATAACAGCATACACTTGTGCAGATTTATTTTTGCAACATCAGATAATTGAAAAATCAGAAATTGCAATTAAAACTTTATGTGAGTTTTCTAAAAATAAAGATATATTAATTGCTGTAGGATCTCCTCTATATTTTAATGATTGTCTCTACAATTGTGTTTATGTAATATTTAACGGTAAGCTACTGGGAATAGTTCCAAAAAGCTATATTCCTAATTACTCTGAGTTTTATGAGAAAAGATGGTTTACTGAAGGTCTTGGAATAATAAACAAAACTGTAGATCTTTCTTTTGCAAAGAACATTCCCTTTGGAACAAATTTATTATTCACTTGTGGAAATATTAAATTTGGTTTTGAGATTTGTGAGGATCTTTGGGTTACCATTCCCCCAAGTAGTTATTTAGCTCTTCATGGTGCAAATATAATTGCAAATTTATCTGCATCTAATGAATTAGTTAGCAAAGCTGATTATAGAAAATCCTTAGTTACATCTCAGAGTGCAAGATGTATGTGTTCTTATTTATATGCATCCTCTGGTGTTTTCGAATCCTCCACGGATTTACTTTTCAGCGGTCATCTTTTAATTAGTGAAAATGGTTTATTATTAAAAGAAAATGATAGATTTCAAAGAGAAAATGAAATTATTACTTCTATTATAGATATAAATAAGTTGAATAGTGAAAGATTGAAAAATACCAGTTTTAGAAATACCAGTTCTATATGTCCCTTTGAAATTTGCGAAATTCCTTTTCAATTTTCTAACTTAGATTTCGGAATTTTTAATAGGAATGTTGATAAACATCCTTTTGTTCCTTCTAATTTACATCAACGTGAAATACGTTGTGGTGAGATATTTAATATTCAATCCTCAGCCCTTGCTAAAAGATTTTCATATACCGGGCTTAATAAAGCAGTAGTTGGGATTTCTGGGGGACTTGATTCTACCCTAGCACTATTAGTAATAGTTAAAACTTTTGATAAGTTAAACATACCATTAAAAAATATTATTACTATAACTATGCCTGGTTTTGGGACTACAGATAGAACATATCTCAATGCAATAAACCTATGTAAAAATTTAGGTACGGATCTTAGAGAAATCAATATAATTGATGCGTGCCTCCAGCATTTTAAAGACATAAATCATCCAGTTGATAAACACGATGTAACCTATGAGAATGTTCAAGCAAGAGAAAGAACTCAAATTCTTATGGATCTTGCTAATAAAGAAGGTGGACTATTAATAGGAACAGGAGATTTATCAGAACTTGCCTTAGGTTGGTGCACATATAATGGAGACCATATGTCTATGTACTCTGTAAATTGCTCAGTTCCGAAGACACTTGTTAGATATTTAGTTAAATATGTAGCAGATAAAGAAGCATCAAAAGAAGTTACTGAAATCCTTTTAGATGTACTTGACACTCCTGTAAGTCCTGAACTTTTACCAAAAGATAAAAGTGGTAAAATCACTCAAAAAACTGAAGACATAGTAGGTCCATATGAACTACATGACTTCTTCCTATATTATTTCATGAAGCAAGGTGCGTCTAGAGATAAAATATTATTTTTAGCTAAAGAAGCCTTCAAGGCTGATTACACTGAAGAAATAATAAATAAATGGTTAGACAAATTTATAAAAAGATTCTTTACTCAGCAATTTAAACGTTCAGCTCTGCCGGATGGTCCGAAAGTAGGAACTATAAGTGTATCCCCAAGAGGAGATCTTAGAATGCCGTCAGATGCTAGTTATAATTCTTTCCTTTAGTAACAACTTAAGCACATAACAATTATCTATTGTTATGTGCTTAAGTCTATAATAAATGACTATAACCACATTGAATATTGTTTTATCGCTCCCTATGTTACCTGGTAAAAAAGGATACATTGTATTGTGTATAAGGATTTAAACTTTCCTTACCATGTTTGTTGATATTTTTTTACACGTAAAAAAAAGATATATATTACGTATAATGCATTGAATCAAGCTTTAGAACTCCTTATTTTATTTTTAATTAATTTGCGTTAATAAAAACATATGTTTGAGCATAGCGAGTTTATGTTTTTTAGCAGATTAATTAAAAATAAATTTAGGAGTTCTTAGCGAAGATGAATGCATTAGTCGTATTGCAATACGCGTAATATATACTTTTTTACTTGTAAATATCAACGATCAATCCTGAGATTTCATCGATGGTGTTTGCCACATCAAGATTTCCTTTTTCTTGTTTTAATAACATCTCCGTAAGTTCCTCAAGTTTATTGTCCACGGTTTCTACAGTTATGAAATATTGTGTTTGCCAAAAACTTATATCTTTTTTAACCTCGTACATATGTTTTAAAACAGAATCTAAATATTGTTTTATTAAATTTTTATAAGCTTTCACGTCAGCAAAACATTTTGTAATAGTTAATCTATTTCCTCTCTTTTTTATGTCATCCATCATATCCCTTAGTTGCTGCTCTGATTTTTGTTGCCGAGCAAAACTAAAGTTTTGAGAAAAATCCATTTTACTAGATGAAGTTTTTTTATCTGTTGAAACAGGTGAATTTCTTCTAGTTCTTGATATTTCCATGATTTTTTCCACCCCCATTATTTATTTAATTAATTTTTCTATATTTATTTTTCTATATTAATTTATCTATCCTAATTTTTCTAATGAACCTTTCATTCTTATATTTACATTATATCTAACTTTCAACAAAAGAATTAACTTTTCCATTAATATTTTCCAATTTTTTTTTATACTAGTATAATTGAAACGTAAATATCATAGATTATTAAACTTATCAAATTGAAATCTAAGAGGTGAGTCGAATGAAAATATTATTAAATATGTTTTGGACCTTCTTTAGAATAGGAGCTTTTACTTTTGGTGGAGGATATGCCATGATCCCACTAATTGAGATTGAAGTTGTAAATAAAAACAAGTGGATTTCCAAAGAAGATTTCTTAGATATAATTGTTATTTCCCAAACCTTCCCTGGAGCTTTTGTTGTTAATAGCAGCATATTTATTGGTTATAGAATTAGTGGCTTACTAGGAGCTATCATTGGAGTTCTAGGTGTGGTTTTACCTTCATTTTTCATAATATTGCTCGTTGCAGTTTTTTTTATGAAGTTTAGGGAGTATTATTATGTGGATTTGGTTTTTAAAGGTATTTCTGCCGCAGTACCTATACTTATACTTATAGCAGTTGTAAGCTTATCCAAATCTCTGAAAAAAAGCTATGCAAATCTTATTGTAATTTTATTATCTATTATAGGCATATTGGTTTTTAACGTACATCCTGTTATAGTTATACTTTTATCTGGTTTATACGGAGTTATTTTTCTTGGAAAGAAGGTGAAGTAAATGTCTACTCTAATTAAAATTTTTGTATCCTTTTTAAAAATAGGTGCATTTAGTTTTGGCGGAGGTTATGCTATGCTTCCACTTATCCAAAGAGAAATTGTAACAAATCATAATTGGATTACCTTTAAACAGTTTGTGGATATTATTGGTATATCACAGATGACCCCAGGACCTATCGCAATAAATTCAGCTACTTTTGTGGGTTTCAAAGTTTCTGGTATATTAGGTAGCATTGCTGCAACATTAGGTGTAATTTCATTTTCTTTTCTCTTAGTTTCCATAGCAAATCGCTATATTATAAAATTTAAGGAATCTTATATTATGAAATCTGCTCTAGCAGGTATGAGGCCAGCTATGATTGGACTTATAATTTCTGTTTTCTTATCCCTAGGACGGGAATCATATAAAGACATTAAAAGCATAATAATTGGAATTATAATTTTAGGGCTATTGCTTAGTAATAAATTTCACCCCATTTTAGTAATTGTAATTTCAGGTATATTAGGGGTTGTATTTTATTCGTTAATACCCATTTAAACCTCCAAAATATTAGCCTGAATTATCTTATATTATTGTTACATATTACTTATATTATGATATAATATAAGTAATATGTAAAAGGGGAGTAGCGAGAGCAGTTTTTCTGCTTTTAATTATTCGTCATCACGGTGTAAGAACTACACCCGGATAATTAACTCATTTGATGTTGCCAGACCTTTGTTCTATTTATTTTTATGGAGCAAGGGTCTTTTTTTGTTCCATAAAATACGCTACAATATCAAATATTATAAGATGAGGTGTTATTAATGTTCTTTAACAAATCTATTGAGGATACTCTAAAAGAGTTGGGTTCTAATGTGACGACAGGACTTTCTCAAAAGGAAACAGAGCTTAAAAGAGAAAAATATGGTCTAAATCAATTAGAAACTAAGAAGCCAAAAACTGTACTAGCTATGTTTTTTGCACAACTAAACGATATTTTAATTTATATTCTACTTGCAGCTGCCGTAATTTCTGCTGTTCTTGGTGAAACAAGTGATGCAATAATAATTGCTATTGTAATTTTTATTAATGCGACAGTGGGAATTATTCAAGAGTCAAAGGCTGAAAAAGCCCTTGATGCACTAAAGAAATTATCTACGCCCAAGGCTGTAGTTAAACGTGATGGACAGCTTTCAGAAATTCCATCTAAAGAAGTTGTACCTGGCGATATTATTATTATTGATGCAGGCCGATATGTACCTTGTGATTTAAGGTTACTTGAAACTGCAAATTTAAAGATTGAAGAATCTACACTAACAGGAGAATCTGTTCCAGTAGATAAAGATGCACTACTAGTTTTAACTGGTGATGATATTCCACTGGGCGATCAAAAGAATATGCTCTTTATGTCAACCCTTGCAACCTATGGTAGAGGTGTAGGCATAGCTGTAGCTACTGGAATGAATACTGAAATCGGTAAAATTGCTAAAATGTTAGATGAGAAAGTAGATACTGAGACGCCACTTCAAAAGAAACTAGCGGAACTTGGGAAAATCCTTGGAATAGGGGCCCTTGCAATATGTGCTCTTATGTTTATAGTTGGTGTTCTTCAAAAAAGAGATATGTTTGAAATGTTACTTACATCTATTAGTTTAGCTGTTGCCGCTATTCCCGAAGGTCTTCCTGCAATAGTTACTATAGTTCTTGCTATGGGTGTACAAAAAATGATAAAAGAAAAAGCTATTGTACGTAAATTACCAGCTGTTGAAACTTTAGGTTCAGTAAATATTATATGTTCAGACAAAACAGGAACATTAACTCAAAATAAGATGACTATAACAAAATTTTATGCAGATGGTAACCTTGGAAATATAGATACCATAAATATCGATGACAATCAGCATAAGCTATTGCTTGAGAATCTTATTTTATGTAATGATGCTACTTACTCTGAAAGTTCAAAAACTGGTGATCCAACTGAAATCGCACTACTTGTAGCTGGTGTAAACAACAAAATATACAAAGACGGCTTAGAAAAAAAACATCAAAGAATTGATGAAATCCCATTTGAATCAGATAGAAAATTGATGACTACAGTAAATAAATATGATAATGAATATTATGTAATGACAAAAGGGGCTATTGATAATCTATTAAATCTATGTACAAAAACCTCAATTAACGGTAGCATTGTGGAAATTACAGCGAACATCAAAAAAGACATAATAGCTGCTTCTAATAATATGTCTGACAATGCTTTAAGAGTTCTAGGTGCCGCTTATAAAATTCTTCCTACGTCCCATGTAGATATTGATTCACTAGAAAGTGATTTAATACTTATTGGTCTTGTCGGTATGATAGATCCACCAAGACTAGAAGTTAAGGATTCTATTGGCCTATGTAGGAATTCCGGAATAAAAACCGTAATGATTACTGGAGACCATCAAAACACAGCTTTTGCTATAGCTAAAGAACTTGATATTACAGATGATCCGACTGCCGTTATGTCAGGCTCCGTGCTTGATAAAATGTCTGATGCGGAACTAAGTAGTAAAATTGATCATATAAGCGTGTTCGCAAGAGTATCCCCAGAACACAAGGTTAAAATTATAAAGGCTCTTAAAGCCAAAGGAAACATTGTATCAATGACTGGAGACGGAGTAAATGATGCTCCATCCCTTAAAATGGCAAACATTGGTGTGGCAATGGGAATAACAGGTACTGATGTAGCTAAAGGTGCTGCTGATATGATACTCATAGATGATAATTTTTCAACTATTGTTGCAGCTATAAAGGAAGGAAGAAATATTTTTAGGAATATAAAGAAAACGGTAATCTTCCTTATCTCTTGTAATATTGGAGAAATTATAGCACTATTCCTTGCAATACTACTGGGTTGGGCATCACCACTTAGACCTATTCATATATTGTGGGTTAACTTAATTACAGATACGCTACCAGCACTTGCTTTAGGAGTCGATCCTGGTGACCCTGATGTAATGAAAAATAAACCACGTAATCCAAAGGATAGTTTATTTAAGGGCACAACCTTAAGTTTAGCTCTTAACGGACTTTTAATCGGTACACTAGCCTTAACAGCATTTATAATAGGTGCGAAATATTATAGTGGAACAACTTCTTTATTCCCACTATACCCTGAAAATATTTCAGCAGATGCAATAAAACATGCACAAACTATGGCTTTTGTAGTCCTTAGTGTTTCTCAACTTGTTCATTCTTTAAATATGAGAAATGAAACAAAATCCATATTCCAAATAGGTTTATTTTCAAACAAGTATTTAGTTGGATCTATTATTTTTGGTATAATGTTACAATGTTTTATAATAATGATACCAGCTCTAGCAAAAGTATTTAGTGTTCACGCTTTAAGTTTGCAGGATTGGGGTTTCGTAACCATTTTATCCCTCATGCCTCTATTCTTTAATGAAATTGTGAAAATATTCAAACGTAGATCATCTAAGATAAATAAAAGTAATTAAATAAACAGTAAAAGGCAGATGAATTAATTCATCTGCCTTTTACTGTTTCAAGCATATTTAACTATTTTAATTTAGTACCTTGGTTGTCTTGAACAATCAGATCGCTTTTCATAAGTCCACCCAATGCTCTTTTAAATGCATTTTTGCTAGTTTGAAAATTTTTCTTAATATCATCAGGAGAGCTTTTATCATTGAATGACATAAATCCTTCATTTTTATTTAAATATTCTAATATTTGCTCTTCTACTACATCTCTTTCTTCTAGTCTTGGTTTTCTTGCCGTTACATCCATTTTACCATCTTCATAATATTTTTGTACTCTAACAGTTAATCTATCTCCAGGTTTTACACTAGTATAATTCTCATTTCTTAAAATAACTGCTCTATAAATATCATCAATAGCTATCATTAATGTACCATTAGTCTGGATTCCATATACCGTACCTTCCACTTCATCACCAATATCATATGAATTAGTCTCATATAAATATTGATCAATAAAAGTAGTAGCCGCTAGTCTTCCAGTCTTGTCTAAATATATGTAAAAAAGATATTTTTTACCTGTTTCTAGGCTATAGTTTTCCTCCTTAAAAGGAACCAACACATCTCTCTCTAAACCAATTTCAACAAAACTTCCTATTGTAGTCATGTCAATTACCTTAAGATAAGCTAAGTCCCCAACCTTTGCAAGTGGTTTTTTTAGAGTTGCAATTAATCTATCACTTGTGTCTCTGTATATAAAGGCTTCAACTTCCTCATCAATCTTAAGTCCTCTGCCTAAAGTACTCTTCATTGGAAGTAATATGTCATCACTTGTGTTTTCTGTCCCAGCACCCAAATAGTATCCAAAATCTGCCCGTCTAACTACTGTTAAATTATTTAAATCTCCTATTTTTATCATTTAATATCTCCTACCTTTTATTTAAACTTTTGACCAATCTATATATTTGTTAAGTTTATCTACAAATTGTACTAAGTACTTTTCTTCAAGTTCCGTAAACCTTCCTATATCTGGGCTATCTAAATCTAAAACTCCATAAACTACACCATCTTTTATTATTGGTATAACAATTTCTGAATTTGTAGATGAGTCGCAAGCAATATGTCCCGGAAAATCATGAACATTTTCGACGCGTTGAAGTTTTTTTTGCGTTACTGCTGCCCCACATACCCCTTTTCCTATTTCTACTCTATTACACGCTGGAAGTCCTTGGAACATTCCCAGCACCAAAGTATTTTCTCGCAATATGTAAAATCCTGACCAATTCACCCTATCCATAATGGCTTTAATAATTGCAGTGGCATTTGATAAATTTGCCATGTCATTTTTTTCTGAGCTAAGTTGACCCTCTAAAAGCATAATCATGTATTTGTATTTCTGCTCATTTGTCATCTTTTCTATTCCATTTAATTTTATCATTTATCTCACTCCTAAAAAACACTAAGTCTTTCCTCTCTATATTAAATCAAATTTATTTAATAATATATTTCATTGAAAGCTCTGCATAATGTTTAGCTGATTCTTTTAACCCTTCTTTTTCTTCTATAGTTAGCTCGCGAATGACCTTTGCGGGAGCTCCCATACAAAGAACGCCTGAAGGGATTTTTTTACCTTGAGTAACTAAACTGTTAGCACCAATTATAGTATACTCCCCTATTTCAGCTCCATTGAGCACCGTACTCCCCATACCAATTAAAGTATAGTTTGAAATTTTACAGCCATGTATTATAGCATTATGTCCTATAGTTACATAATCTCCTATACTAACTGGATAATCCACATCATTATGAATCGTACAATTATCTTGAACATTTGTATAATCACCTATAGACAAAGAATTCCAATCAGCTCTTAATACAGCTCCAAACCAAATATTACTATGCTCTCCAATAGATACATTTCCTATAACGTTTGCACTATTAGCAATAAAAGTATTTTTGTGTACATTAGGTATTTTTCCATCGAATTGGTGTATCATAGTTATATCATCACCTCTTTCATAATATTAAATATGAACTTATTTCTCAAAATAATAAATATATATTTATTATACTACTATAATGTATAAATAAGCTTATAATTCGTCATATATTAGTTAACATTTTAGCTAATATTTTATTTGATTTTTCATAAAAAATATTATATAATACCATATGTAGTTGCAATTTTTATGTAATTACTACATATGGTATTATATTATTTTATACATAAGATTATCCTAAATGATTAAACAAACTTTTAGGTTTAATAATTTCAAACATTACGAAGTACATTTTACATGATTTAGATTTAGTATGCAACTAATAGGAGGTGAACATACTAGCTTTTTAAGCTAGTATTAATTATGGCGGAAATAAATAGTTTAATTAAAAGAGTTTTCACGAAGGAATTAGAGAAAGATAAAACTGTTTCTGTTTTTGATTTATTTACATGGAAGAAAGTAGATGTCATGTTAAAAGATCATAAAACCAATAAAATACTTCTAGATATGAAAGATTTAGAATTCCCAGAGCATTACTCACAAAATTCCTGTGATATAATTGCTTCAAAATATTTCAGAAAATCTGGTGTTAACAATAAATTAGGATATGAGAATAGTATGAGAATGGTAGCTCATAGACTTGTTAATTTTTGGTGTGAATCCTTAGTTGATGAAAGTATTATTAAAACAGACGAGGAAAAAAGCATTATTTATGATGAATTAATATATGCGTTTTTAAATCAAATGTTTGCTCCAAATTCTCCTCAATGGTTTAATACAGGTCTTAACCTATCCTATGGTATAAAAGGTGGATCTTTAAATAATTTTTATTATGATGAAAAAACAAATATGATAGTTAAAAGTGAAGATGCTTATACGAGAACTCAAGCTTCAGCTTGTTTCATTCTCTCAATCCAAGATAAACTACTTGGAAAACATTCAATTTCTGAGCAATATGTAACAGAAACCAAATTATTTAAAGGCGGTTCTGGTACAGGGACTAATTTTTCTAACATAAGAGCCCGTGGTGAAAGATTGTCTAGTGGTGGAGTTTCTTCAGGTCTAATGAGCTTCTTAAGAGGACTAGACAGAAATGCAGGAGCAATAAAGTCTGGTGGAACTACAAGGCGTGCTGCTAAGATGTTGTGTCTTGATATTAACCATCCAGAAATAATGGAGTTTATGACTTGGAAAGCTAAAGAAGAAGATAAAGTGCGCGCTCTTACTAAAATGGGATATGATGGTAGTTTTGAGGGAGAGGCATATGAGACTGTATCTGGTCAAAATGGAAACAACTCCATAAGATTCTCAGATGAATTCATGATGAAAGTTGATAACTTGCCTAATGATCCTGAGCAAACTATTGCCCTTAAAGGAAGATGTGATTCCTCAATCGATGAAGATATAAAGGTTAAAGAGCTATGGGATACATTCAACAAATCTGCTTGGTTATGCGCGGACCCTGCTCCTCAATTTGATGACACCTTTAATGCATGGCATACTTGTCCTGCTGGAGAAGATGGAAAAGTTGGTGCTAAATATAATAGAATTAATTCAACTAATCCTTGTGGCGAATATGCCTTTTTAGATGATACTTCTTGTAATTTAGCTTCTATTAATATCTATAAATTCTATGATACTGAAACTAAGAAATTCGACGTAGATAGTTATGTCCATTTAATAGGACTTACACAATTAGTACTTGAAGCATCTATACATTGGGGCCAGTTCCCAACAGAAGATATAGCAAGAAAAAGTTATTTATTTAGAACTACAGGACTTGGGCTTTCAAATTTAGCTTCTTTATTTATGGTAATGGGCTATGCCTATGACTCAGAAGATGCTAGAAATATAGCTGCTTCTCTAAGTGGAATAATGACTGCACAATCTTATTATGTTTCATCTTTAATAGCAAAAGAACTAGCTCCTTTTGAAAAATATGAAATAAACAAAAAATATATGCAATTGGTTATAAGAAATCATGCTAGAGCAGCTGGAGCTCTAAATAGTAAATTCGAAAATTTAAACTATGAACCTATAAAAGTTAACCATGCTGTTTTAAGTAAAGACTCACTAGGGCATATAGGCGAAACCTTAAAAAGCTGTTGGTCAAAAGCATTAAGCAGTGGTGAAAAATATGGTTTTAGAAATGCACAAGTTACAGTTTTAGCTCCTACTGGCACTATCTCTTTCGCCATGGATTGTGGTGCAACATCTGTTGAACCATATTTCAGCCATTTTATTTATAAAAAATTATCTGGTGGCGGCTTTATGACTATAGTAAATCCTGTAATTAAGAACTCTTTAAATAATTTGGGATACACAGATAAAGAAACAAATGATATTTTTGAATATATTCTAAGAAAAGAAAAGGTTGATGAAGACGGCTTTGAGTATGAAAAAATCATTGATGGTAAAATTGAAGGAGCTCCACATTTAAAGGCAGAACATTTACCTATATTTGATACAGCAAACAAATGTGGTAGCGGAAAAAGATATATATCATTCATGGGACATGTTCTTATGATGGCTGCAATAACTCCAATGATATCTGGTTCTATTTCAAAAACTGTAAATTTACCTAAAAATGCTACTATGGACGACTTTAAAGAAGTTATCTTAAATTCTTGGAAGTTAGGTGTCAAAGGTATAGCTTTATATAGAGATGGTTCAAAGGCAAGTCAACCTTTAAACACTACTTTGTCTGAAAACAAAGAATTGTTACTTGAGGATTTATCATATGATGATCTTTTAAAGAAAGCAAAGTCATTACAAGAAAACTCTAATCATTCTACAAGAGAAAAGCCAATTGGAATACGTTATGGAACTACTCATCCCGCTCAAATTGAAGATGTAAAAATATATACTACTGTAAATAGGCGTTCAAACGGAGAAATTTCTGAAATATATATAACTACAGATAGAGAAGGTACTATTATTACTGGATTATTAAATTCTTTATCGAAAGCAATTTCAGTAATGCTACAACATCATGTACCTGGAGAAGATATATCTAAGATGCTTCGTGGACAAAAATTCGAGCCTTACGGTTTCGTACAAAAACACCCTTATATTAAATCTGTTTCATCTATATCCGATTTAATTAGCAAGATTATCGATATAGAACTAGGTGACTATTCTAGATGTCAAATTAAACCCGAAAGTTACAGCAATACAGCTATACCTAATAACCCACTAATGCCTGATGAGAATGAAATTTCAGCAGGTCTTGCAGAAGTTGAGAATGTGCTCTCCCCTTCAAATATAAACGATGGCAAAATTCAAGGGGAAAGACTATACTCTGAAACCTGCTCACATTGCTCAAGTACAAGACTTGTTAGAAACGGCACTTGCAAGGTTTGCCTTGAATGTGGAACTACTACTGGTTGTAGCTAGCCTATTATAGTCTAGAAACCCATAGAGTAGACATACAACTTTGACCTTTACTAGTACAACTTTGAGATTTGTTAATACAACTTTAACCTCTACTGATACAACTTTAAGATTCACTACAAAATGAATATTTATTCATAAATATTCAAATAAATAAATATAGAAAAATCACTATTTTAAATTTAAAATAGTGATTTTTTTTTACATATGGATATATAATTTAGGATATAATATTTCTATAGGAACATTTGTTCTCTAAATAATCAAACAATTATTAGGTGAAATATTTTTCTAATTGTTTAGTTTTGCACTTCACCCTCAAGAAAAAACTCTAAAGGTTTTTTATTTTTAACAAGTTAGTATTAATAAATTGTTTTAAAATATCAGGAGGAACATGAATGGGTAGATATAACTCAAATAAACTTACAACCAAATTTGTTCAAGACTATATGAAAAACAGACTTTGGGAAAGAGATACCATTGAGTATCTTCCTTTTCTAAGCGTAAGAAGTGTGCCAACTAAAGGTAAATCCAACCGCGTAATGGGCTGGAAAACAGGTAGAGAACATCATTTTTTATCAAAATTGGAGTATGCTGCATTTTATCATTTTGATTGGAGTGATGATGTTTTAGATATAAAAGAACAGTATCCCCTTTTCCCTATGGAAGTTTTACAAAATATCGCTGTAGAAGCTGGAATAGATTATCCTAGTTTTGATGGGGAACCTATAATTATGACTACAGATTTCTTTCTTACAGCTAAGCTTAATGGTAAAATATTTCACTTTGCTAGAACAGTAAAGTCTTCTAACTATCTATCTAATAAAAAAAATTTAGAAAAGTTTGAAATAGAAAGACGTTATTTTAATTCAAAAAACATAGATTGGGGAATTATAACTGAAAAGGAGTTATCAAATGTATTTACAAATAATATGGAGATACTCCATTCAAATAAATTAATCAATAATGGAACAATTTTAGAGAAACAATACAGATTCGCTATGTATAAACACTTGACTGAAGGCATTGAAAAAGCTACCTCTAAAGATATTCCAATAGCCTATGCTCTTACGCATTTATCAAAAACCCTGAATATAAGTATTTCAGATATAACTGAAATATTTTTAAAAGCGATAGCAGATAAAATAATAATTTTTGATATATATACTAAGCCTTTAAGTATCACCACATTAACTATAAGTGATATAACAGTAAATTACGAAACACTTTTAAGCTCAGTTAATACAATTTAGGGAGGCATACTATGAAAAAAATACAGATCAATATGGTGTTTAGAAATACAAAAGATACTATTGATTTTAGAATTATTCATATATCATATGATTACTCTGATATAGTTTGCATACAATTAAACAATGAGAAGGCACTTCCATACTTTGATAATACTGCAAATATGGAGGCTCAAGTTTCTAATAATGAATTAGAGATTGTAGAAAATGATCCCTATTTTAAAATATTTGATGAAAGTGCTATTCAAGACAGATATTTAAAAGCACGAGATATAGCTTTTGAATATATTAAAGAATTATGTTCCATAGATAATATACCAAGGCTCTATAACCCAAAATTCCGCTCTAATTTAATAACTGAGATAAGTAAAAAATTCAATACAAGTAAAGTAACCATATATAAAAATCTACGATTATACCTCCAAGGAGGCATGACTAAAAACTCACTACTATCCCACATAAAAATAAATAGAATTATAAATTACTCTAGTAAAACTGGAAGAAAAAGAAACATAACTCAAGGTGAAGGTATCATAATCGATGATAATGTTTTATTGCATATAAAAAACATCTATGAGCGTTATTATCTAAAAATTGATGGCTCAACTATAAAACAAACATATCATGAATTCTTATATAAATATTATTCCTATCTTACAATCGAAAACGGCAAAGAAGTCAAAAAAATACTTGATGATGATAAAATACCAACCCTTAGACAGTTTAAATATCATATGGATAAGATTAGAAATATCAAACGTGAAATACTAAGCAAAATTGGTGAAATAAAATATCAGCAAACTGAAAGACCAACGCTTTCAAGAGAGGATATCAATGTTTTTGGACCAGGACACTTATATGAAATTGACTCAACTGTAAGTGATATATATCTTTCAAGCAACTTTTCTAGGAATATAGTTGTGGGCAGAGCAGTTTTATATATAATAATTGATGTTTACAGTCGACTTATAACTGGATTTTACGCAGGACTTGAAGAGAGTAGTTGGACTGCTGCTATGATGGCTTATATGAACATGAATGAGAATAAGGTAGATTACTGTAAAACATATGATATAGATATTGCTGAAGATCAATGGCCTTCATATGGCATACCATCTAGAATAAATGCTGACAGAGGTGAAACTATAAGTAAGGCCTCTGACGAACTTATAAAACATCTTCATATAAATATTGAAAATAATCCTCCCTATTGCCCTGATATGAAGGGTATTGTTGAAAGATGGTTTAAAACTATTAATGATTACTTGCAAAGGTATGTTCCAGGTGGAGTTAGAAAAAATCATCAGCAAAGAGGTGGTGAAGATTATAGAAAAAATGCTGTACTTACTGTAAGAGAATTTAATCAGATGTTGATAAGGTTTATTCTTGGTTATAACAATACGGTTTTAAAATCATTTACTATGAGTAAAGATATGATTGATAATCAAATCGTTCCTACGCCTTCGAATCTCTGGAATTATGGTGCTACAATGAAACTCCTTTTTACAAGCAGTATACCTAAAGATAAAATGATGCTTACATTAATGCCTAAAGAGAAAGCATCGGTTCAAAGAGGTGGTATTTGTTTCAAAAGACTATATTATTCATGTGAAACTGGGATACGTGAAAATTGGTTTCTAAGAGTTTCAAAAGCACCTAAGAGAGTTGATATAGCTTATGATCCAAGGAATCTAAATAAGATATACATGTATGACAAAAGGACAATGCAATATGAAACCTGTAATATGCTTCAAAAAAGTCTTAAGGACTATAAAGATATATCCCTTGATGAATTAATAAAAATAAGAAGTACCGAATCTAAATTGAAGAAATTAAATAATACAGAAAATATTTCATTGCAAATAAACTCACATTATCAGATGAAAGATATAATTGACAATGCGGTAAAACAATCAAAAGTTGTAGCATCATTATCCGATAATAAGACAAAGAATATACCTATAAATAAAAAGATTGAAAAAACAATTATACGTAAAGAAGAATACTTTGATCTTGATCCTAAAACAAAAAGTAATGATACTACTGTTGTGAACTTAGATAAATATAAAAACAAACCATCTGACAAAGATGAAATAACCTATGAAGAACATGTACAAAAACATAATAATGAAATGAATGATTTATTACAAAGTATTATATTGGGAGATAAGGAAGATAACTAAGGGAGGTTGATAAATTATGACTGAATACAAACGTAGGATGAGTGCAATATATACTGCTCCATCTCTACCTGATTATGATGGAAATCCTTTTATAGAGGCTCTTCCTCCACTTCTTGAACCTACCGAACTATATAGAAAATTATATTCTCCTATTAAGTATAGTGATGCGGAAAGAACCCTATCAAAAAGTCAAAGAATACAAATTTTAAGTAGGCTAAAACAATTTTTTATTCCTAATAATAAGCATGTTGAGCTGTATAATAAAATCTACATGGCACTTACAGATGGTTATAAAGATAAAAACCCATTCAACCCTGAGAATGTAAGAAGAAAATGTAATATAAGACGAAAATACTTTAATCGTGATGTTGATATCACTAATTTTTACATTGATGAAGATATGGTTGAAGATATATATACCACTTCTAGTGGCTTATGTATCTTTGGTATTAGTGGTGGCGGAAAAACTGTCTCAACTAATAAAATATTAAATCTTTTTCCTCAGTTTGTACAGCATACTGAATATAAAGGTCATTCATTAATAGAGAACCAAATAGTTTACATTAAATTAGAATGTCCTACAGATGGAACGATAAAATCTCTATGTAATGCCCTTTTCAATAAACTTGATGAAATTATAGATAATGCTCAATATTTTAAAAATTGGGGTGGAGAAAGGCGTGGAACTATGGTTCAGAATATGCCTAACGCTGCTATAAATGAAAATATTGGCCTTATTGTAATAGATGAAATCCAACATCTTGCAAGGACTGAGGCTAAAACCAAAGAACTTTTAGATTTCCTAGTTGAGATAATAAATACAATCCAAGTTCCTATTCTAGTAATTGGTACAAATAAAGCCTATCAAGTTCTTCAAGATAACATTAGAGGACCAAGAAGAATAGGTGGTAATGGGTTTATGCTTTGGGATAGAATAACTGATAAGAGTGAATGGCAAACCTTTATGACAGCCCTATGGCAATATCAATGGACTCAAGAAAAAGTACCACTATCAGATAAGTTAATTGACTTATTTTATGAACACTCACAAGGTATTGTAGACTTTGCAATAAAACTTTTTACATTCACTCAGGCTAATGCTATTTATAATGGTCATGAAAAAATAGATGAACAAACAATTACTGAAACTGCAAAGAAAGATCTTGCTCTTACTAAAAAAATGAGAGAAGCAATTAAAAGCGGTGATATTAATCTAATGGCTCAATATGAAGATATTTTGATACCTAATGAGGCTGAGAGATTAATGGTTCTAGCTAGATTATCAGAGAAAGAGGAAGTTATAAAACAAACCTTTGCTTTAGATAGAATAGTAATAGAAAAGCGAAAAGAAGATTTATATTTGGAATTGCTTAGTAAAATGCAAACAATGGCTTCTGGAGAGACTACACTATTAAAAGATGCCCTACACGAAGTATTAAAGACTGCTGATATGACTAAATCATATTTAGGTATTGAACAGGATGCACAAGTATTGTTTATGGAGAAGTTTAGAAATAAATTATTGAATGAATCTCAGAAGTTACAAAAGCTACAAAAAATCAAAAATATCAATTCTTATAAAAAAGATGACTTACGCGCTGCCTTTGATAATAGTAAAAAAGAGAAAAAAGATGTATATATGGTGCTTCATGAGATGGGGTATATTAAATCTCCTATAGAGTTCATAGATCACGAGGTGATGTAAATATGCTTTCCTATTTTCCTCAAATAAGAGATGAAGAGTCAACATATAGTATTTTTTCAAGGCTGCAATTTGCGATGCAACCACCAAATTTTGAAGTTATGGGAACAATGCTTTTTAATAGAAAATTTGAAGTTGGAAGATTAAATTTCCAAGGATCTTTTGATTATCTATGCAATAACTTACCTTCCAAATTCACTTCAGAAATTTTCTTTTATAATAATACTATCTATCCTCTTTTTATACCCTTTTTATCAACACAAAAGCAGGAAAAAACTTTAGAGTATTTCAAAGGTGATTATCCTGATAAAACCAATAAATGCCTTAGAATAAGCGATATAACTAAGACCAAAACTTATATTAGAGTATGTAAAAAATGTATTATCGAAGATATTAACACCTATGGGGAACCTTATTATAGACGTCAGCATGAGATTAAATTAAATAGAATGTGTTATAAACACAAGGTCCCTTTATATGAGCACACTATATTTCCATATAAAATACCAAGAAGGTATGATGATTACTATACCGTTTTAAATAATTCAAAAGAAATAACTATCCCTGAAGAATTTAAAGAAAGGTTTTTAGATATAGCTGAAGATATAAATACTATATTTACTTCAAATTTAGATAACTGGAGTATTGAAATAACAAAAGATAAGATATCTAATAAAATTGCCGAAAAAGGCTATGTTACTATTAATGGCGCAACATTACAGAAGAAATTTAATCAGGACTTTAAAAAATATTATACAGAAGAATTTTTAGATTATATTGGATATAATTTCGATGTTGATGACAATGATAGTTGGATTAGACATACTACTACTAGAAAGAAACCTGTAAGTGATCCTTTAAAGTATATCTTGGTTATAAGATATTTATTTGGAAACCTTAAAGAATTTTATGAGTATAATAACGAATATAGTATATTTAAAAAGGGACCATATCCTTGTTTAAATATAGTTTGCCCTAATTACAATCAACTTGTAATAAAAGATATTATGAAAATAAATCAATCACATGGTTACCCACTGGCTACTTTTGAATGTGAACATTGTGGCTTCAAATATTCTAGAAGAGGTCCAGACAAGAATGACAATGATATATATAACAAGACCTATGTTAAGGATTATGGTTATTTATGGCATGATAAATTAAAAGAATGTTTAGATAAAGGTTTTAGTCTTAGAAAAACGTCTAAGATATTAGGCAGCAACTGTGAAAGTATTAAAACTTGGGCTAACAAATACAAGAATTCTAATTTAGTGAAAACTCCTGCAATAGAATTAACAAAGGAGCCTGATATCTTATTACTAGAGCAATATAAAAATGAAGTTATAAGTTTTATAAAAGGAAACCCTACTGCTACGAGACAAAATGTATATAGATCTAAGACAAATGCTTATAATTACTTATCAAAAATGATGATGAATGGATATTTAACACTATACACCCCGTTAAGAAAAGTAAAACTATTACAAAAGAAGAAAGGCTTAAAAAACATTGGTTAAATAAAGATGAATTATTAGTTAGAAAATTATTATGTGAAAGCATCCCTACTTATCAAAAGCGTAGGGCTAATTATGTTATGAAGGAAATGGCTGATAATAGTGTACCGATAACTATTTCTAAAGTTTTGCGGAATGCAGGTTTAGGCCTTCGAACAAAACAAGAAGTTCTTAATTATATAGAAGAAACGGTAAAAGTCTATGACAATGGCAATGTAATTATTATAGAAAATAACGCTACATAACAAAAATTCTTTGGTTGGTATGTTACTATACAAACATTAAACCTAGCTCCAATCAAATGGCTTTAAACAAAATGACTATATTATTAAACGCTTAAAAAAATTGTATATGCTAAGATGTTTTTGCATATTTATTCATTTATTCATAACTCAGTACACCTCAAGTTGTATATAACGAAAAACACCCATACACTCAGTACAGGTGTAGTTGTATTTATTACATTTGTTAGGATACCAGAAATCAACGTTTATAAGAGTTTTCAGTATACCTTATAGTTGTATCTATACTCCATAGTGTAACAAGCCAACACATTATGTTACATTCAAAATGAAATTTTTAAGAAATAGGCATTAGCCACAATGTGAAAGTAACACAATTAGTATTGTGTTACTTTCAGAATATCAATACACACTTAATAAAGTAAGGGGCTGTCTCAAAATGATTAAAAAATCATTTTAAGAGATAGCCTTTTTTTCTTATTTATTTTATGGCAAACACTAAAAAATCACTTCTTTGAGGGCTGATTTTTAATGCTTTTATATTTTTTACATTACAAAAAGAAGATTATCAAATCTCCTAATTTTAAAGTATTATTTTACAATTTAGAATTTTAAGATGCTTTTATTTCATGCAATAAAATTCCACATCTATCTTGCTGAATTTTGTTATGTAATTTATTTATGTCATATCCAAAGCATAAAAGAGTAAATTCAGCTTTTACATTGTTTTTTCCTTTAGTTAAAAATCTTCTAAACCCATGATCTTCTTTCAAAACTCCAAATGCGCCTTCAACTTGAATTGATCTATTAGTTCTTAACATGATTCCTTTTGAACTTGTTATATTTTCTAACGAGTTTAATCTCTTTTGTATAAATTTTTTAGATACGCTTAGTTTCTTGTTACCCTTTGCTTTTGTACATTTTGGTTTATACTGGCAAGCATCACAATCTTCACATTCATAAACTGTTACACTAGCTTGATATCCGGACTTTGACTTTCTTATCTTGTTATCAATAACCTTTAATTTTTTATTGTTATGGCAGGTATATTCATCATTTACTTCATCATAATTCATATTTTCTCTCTTACTTATATTATTTTTAAAGCTTTTCTTTTTCATGCTTTCATAAGTTTGAGGTTTTATAAATGTGTTTTGCCCAGTTGATTCTAAATACATATAGTTCTCTTCACTTTCATATCCAGCGTCAGCTGTTACGCTATCGAATATTTGTGATAATTTTTCCCTTAGTTTTTTTAAAAATGGGATAAGAGTCAGTTGATCAGATCTTTCGCTAGAAATATCTAACCCAACAATATATTCACCTTCAACCCCTATTTGCATGTTATATCC
>NZ_DATCQT010000144.1:0-3525 GCF_036569345.1 Clostridium sp. | reverse complement strand
CATTATCACTGACGGGAGTAGATGATGATGAACTAGCCTTAGAAGCAGTAGTTGTATCTCCTCCACCCATAGCAGATCCAATACCTCCTAAAATAATAAGAACAGCCAAACCAGTAATAATTTTATGTCTACCGAAGAAATTCCTTTGATCAGCACCACAGTTTACACATTTCTTTACACCCTTAGCTATTTCTTTTTCACATGATTTGCATTTTACTAACATTCGTTTTCCTCCTCTTTCTTCATTTAATATAATGATATGTTTATACTCTTGGCTATGTTAAATAATGCAACACCACCTTAAATTATTTATAAGCGTTTATTTACTGAAATAATTCTTGTTCCATTTCTGTTCATAGGTTTCAGGTTGCTTAAAAAATGAATGGATTATATATTGAATTAAAAACATATTATTTTTCCTCCTTAATTATTTTAAACCATCTAACGCTAAAATGCTCCAGATACTACACAACCTATTAAAATACCAACAACAAAAACTATAATCATTACCAAAAAAAATGATGAAAATACCTTCGTTGACTTCCCATAAATCGATACACGTTTTTTCATTAGTCACAAATCCTTTCCTAAAATTATTTATATGTTATGATACATTAAATTATTTTACATTACAATAGATTATATAAAATATTTTCTATATTTTCTTTCTTAAAGAACGCCTAAGCAAATAATCCATGTCATCCTGTAAAGATTCCTGACCAACGACTAAATTCTCTACTTGTGTAGCAACTTTTTCAAGTTCCTCATGATGCTGACTAGAAAGAGCTTTGATATCTATGAATTGTTGATCATGTTCTATTAATTTTTCTCTTATCTCTTTTAAATTATTATCCACATTTTTAAAGTTGTCATTAATTTCTTTAAAACTATCCAATACTAATTTTTGAAATTCACTATTATCCATTGTTATTAGCCCTCTTCCTTATTATCCTACTTTACCCTTCTTATATGTGCAGTTTCAATCTGCAAAACCTCTACCTTTACCTCAATTCGATCTAGTCTTTCGATAACAGTTTTGTTTACTTCCTCTTGGGTAGTTCTAAAATCATGTAACACGGCTATTTGTTCATCAAATTTATTCTCCATACGAACTTGACTATCACTTAGTTCATCTACTTTTGTACTTAGTCCATCCACTTTCCCACTTACCTTTTGCATCTCTGTGAACATCTTGGCAAATTGATCCCCCATAAACTCTTGAAACTTCTCGTTTTCCATCAGTACACCCTCCCCTTTCACCCAGCACACTAACCAGCTTTCTTTTCAAGCACTCCGACTCTCTTTTCCAGTCTGGTATACCTGTCTATTGTTGTCTGGATTTCCGATATATCCTCTTTTATTGTCTTAACACATTGACTAATGCTCTGTAGTTCAGTTGAGTGACCATTTAGGATAGTAGAATGACCACTAAGTATAACTGTATGCTCTTTTAACTCTGCCAATATTTCTTTTAGAATTTCATTATCCATAATAACCCAACTCCATTCTTAATTATTATACCATACTATATTATAGATTGAAATCTAATATTAAAATAGATTAAATTGTAAACAAATAATAAATTATATTAAACTTATTACTTAGAGAAGTAATTTCTAGCCCATTTTTGTTCATATGTTTCTGGTTGTGTGAAAAATGATTTGATAAATTTTAGCATTGTTGCTTCACATCCTTTCATAATCCCATAAGTTAGTATCTTTAAAGGTTTTCTAATGCTTTAAGAACTTCATCATATACATCTGGCATATCACCATCTGCAATTATTTTCTCAACATTTCTTATTAGTCCGTGCTCATTATCTATAGTCTCCTCAGCATCTTCAATATAATCTTTTACTTTTAACAATAAATCTTTCATACTTTAAAACCGTCCTTTCAATTGCTTATTATATTAATACTCATCTTCAGCTTCATTAAAATACTTATAACTATCTTCAACTACTTTGTCACAATCGCTACACATATACCAGAATCCAAAGCCATCCATTCTAGTATATACGCCAGATGAGTTTTCGCATTTGCAATAATCTACTTCTTTATTATCCATTCAATTTCCCTTCCTCTTCTATTTCTTCTAATAACATTTCTATATCATTCTTTAGACATGAAATTTTAGTAATATCAAATCCTTCAATATCATCTATTGTATCCTTAGATAAGTTTTTCATAAGAGCCATATCATCAATTGCCATTTCCATTTGTTCATATGCCTTATCTAAATGCTTCCATATTTTTTGGAGATTGTTTTTCGTTTTGTTAACTCTTTTCATATTAAAACATCCTTTCAATTTACTTGAAACTCATTTTACTTCCTAGTTTTGTTGCAATATCATTTGCTTTTTCTGTGTTTTCCTTTGCTACAGAAAACCCAAAATTTCCATGATTGTGATATGAAATATTTTGCACTTCAAATTCATCTATCATATCTAATATTAGCTCTAAACTTGCTGATCTTTCTTTTAGTTTACTTATCTCATCAATAATATAAAGTTTACATTCTTGATTATTGTCAATCCAATCTTGAGTCATTTCAAATTCTTTCATATCTAAATACCCTCTTTCATTTCTTATCTAATTACATTATAAATGATATAGATCATAATTGCAATAGGTAATAATAAATTATTTATATGTAATAAACAGTACCTTTAAAATTAGGATTTGAAGCCCTTATTTCTTCTTAAACTTTCCATGCCAATCCATATGCTTCAACCTATCTAATGTCTGAGGCGATACCTTATCAATAGTTCTACCTTTTCCACCTCCAATAAATCTTGTATCCTGTCCTGATTTAATTAGATTTTCCGCTACTACTAAATCATAATTATCTCTGACTGATTTTTGGAGTTTTGTTCGTGTTGATTCTGCTATAATTCCACTGAATAGGTCTAAACCATATTTATGCTTGTATTCTTTTTCTAGCATGTCATGTTTTTGATGAACGTGTGATAGAAGTTTATTAAAGCTCTTACCGCATTCATGGCATATGGGTTTTCCACCTGGATCATATGTTACTTCTCCATATTTAGGTTTCTCATGGATTATTGGCATCTCATATCCATTTGCCTGAATTTCGCATCTACACGCATTACATAAAACCATTTGAAATCTTTGATTTTTAAAAGCTTTATTTGATGATCCACATCGCTCACAAGTTTTTAGCATTTCACACCTCCATAATTTATTATAGCACATTTGCAATTGAAATGGTGGATTTGTTATGATTATTTGAGTCTCAGGATAGCATCTCTTGCTGTTATAATTGTTATGCCCATATGATTGTGTACCTAAAGCATTTAAACTCATTAGATAGTCTATTCTGTGGCATAAAATCAATTATGTTATTGAAAATGTTGGTATGAGCGTGTTGTAGAGAGGGTAAAATGAGTGTTTTTTGAAAAGTATTGACATAGGTATGCTGATTGTTATAAAATTCCTGAAATCAATAATTCTAAAAACTCATGCTGATTTTAGGTAGCCTGTTATAAAATTCTTGACATTTCCA
>NZ_DATCQT010000143.1:0-34563 GCF_036569345.1 Clostridium sp. | reverse complement strand
TACACCATTTACTGCTGAATAAACCAAGAACCAAAATATTGCAGATGCTGTAGACATTTTAGCAACTCTCTTAACTAATGTTATAACCATAACCAGTTCCAGAATCATAGCCCCATAAATTACTGTTGTAGATACATTCATTATATAGTTACTCATAAACAGACCAACTATAAATGTTATTAGTAATCCAACTGCCATTAGACATAAGGTTTTTCCCATAAAAGTAGATTTGCTTTTTGTAAAACTATTACTTTCCATACTAAAATACTCCTTTATAACCATATTTATCAGTCTTTGCAAAATACAATTAATTCGTATCTTTTATTATTTATTCAATAATTTATTTATTATAACATCTTCTTATTAATTTATCATAATCCAAATGTATCCAACGTAACTCACTTGAATGATATATGATAATATATCAAAGTTATATTACTTCCCATTGACCAAAAATTCAACTCTTGTATAGCCATAAAATCATCAATGTCTCTCGATTATTCATAATAATGAATAAAATTCATTGGGCATTACTGCACACCTTAATATTATAATTCTCTTATTTATGATACATTCAACGTAACAAATCAATGCGTTATATGGCTAAAAAAAATAGAAGGTAGCCTTATCTACCCTCATATTGCTTTATCAATTTATAAAATGTAGTTCTCTTTAAATCTAACTGCAGCATAGCCTCATTGGCTTTTAACTCTCTATTTTTATATTTGTTATATACTACTACCCAATTAGATGGATAATCTATTTCTTTTCTACCCTTATATGCTCCATTTTTTACTGCTATTGCTATACCTTCCCTTTGACGTTCTAACATATTCTCACGTTCGAATGTGTTAATTGCTCCTATCATAGTTAACATTAATTTACCTGTGGCTGTATTAGTGTCTATAGCTTCCTTCCTACTTACTAAGTGTATTCCTTTGGATTGTAACTGATCCACTATGTTTAATAAGTCTTTTGTACTACGTGCTAATCTATCAAGGCTATGGATGTATATTGTATCATTTTCCCTTGCAAATTCTATCATTGATTTTAACTCTGGTCTATTTGTATCCTTGGCACTGACTTTCTCACTAAACGTTTTATCAATATTATATTTCTTCAATCCTTCTATTTGTCTACCATCATTCTGTTCTACTGTGCTTACTCTGAAATTATGTGATTTGCTACATAATGCAAGGGTAAGCACTAAAGCGGATACAGCCGACATACGCGATGCGTCCCGACAGGGCGTATATTCTAGCAGGTGGGAATCCTGTCAAGGTAAGATTTAGCAAATCGCTTTGTATCGAGTCTTAGAGATGTTGTGGCAACGTAATATTTCTTAAGCGTTAGGCTATATTAAATTTTAAATGATTAAATATAAAAAAATTGTTAAAAATGTAGAAGAGGTGAGAGAATTGTTAAAGAAAACTTTAAGAGGACTTTTTACAATCATAGGTATTATCTTAGGTTATAATATTGCTAAAGAGGTAATGTATTCCAATTGGTTTTTAAAATCAATATATTTAAATAATAATGAAATCAAAATCTTGTTTATTCAATTTTTATGCATGTTAGTTTTTGGACTTATTTTATATATAATATCACCATGGATTAATATTATAATAATACGAGCTATGGATTATTTTGAAAAAAGCATTCAAAAATTTTCTGCTAATGAAATATTATTTGGAACTGTAGGCGCTATAACAGGCCTTACGATTTCAACCTTGTTTGTGAATTTACTTTCTAGCATATCTATTGTTGGTCCAGTGATTGCTTTACTTGTAGCCACTATTATGGCTGCATTTGGTGTTAATATCTCAAATACGAAAAGAGAAGATCTACTAACATTTTTTACTACCATTAGTTTGAAAAGGAGTAATACATCTAATATTGAAAAAGTGGAATCAGCAAAAGGGTCCGCTAAAATTTTAGACACTTCTGTTATTATAGATGGAAGATTACTTGATATTAGTAAAACAGGATTTATAGAAGGTACTTTAATAATTCCAATCTTTGTACTTCAGGAATTAAGGCAAATATCTGATTCTTCAGATATTTTAAAACGGAATAGAGGAAGACGAGGTCTTGATATCTTAAATAAAATTCAAAAGGATTTAATAATTGATGTTGAAATCTGTGAACAGGATTTCCCTGGACTCTCGGGAGTTGATAGCAAGGTTTTAAAGCTAGCACAGGTTTTAAATTGTAAAGTACTAACTATTGATTACAATTTAAATAAAATAGCAGAATTTCAAGGTATTCCTGTACTAAATATTAATGAATTTGCAAATGCAATAAAACCAGTAGTGCTTCCAGGTGAAGCAATGCAAGTTAAAGTTATTAAAAATGGAACGGAATTAAACCAGGGTGTTGCTTACCTAGATGATGGAACAATGGTAGTTGTTGAAAGTGGTAAAAATCATATAGGTGAATTATTAGGTGTTATAGTCACGTCTGTACGTCAAACGGCAGCTGGAAATATGATATTTGCCAAAAGAAACGAGGTAGTCTAAAATTAATTTGACTATAAAATTATTTAATAAAGCCATTCAACATAATATGTGTTATCAGGAATGAAAAGAAAAAAGTGCTTGAAAGTTGTGGATTTACATCAGTAAATATAGAAAATAGCAGTTGTTATTTTATAGCAACTGCTATTGTAAAGAATTAAGCAATTCTCAATTGTGAGTAGTGACCCCTACAATTTATCAGTCATGGGAATAGAAAAGGATAGTTGATATTACTCTACTATCCTTTATCGTTTAGTCCCCATTGTTCTTTAAGTTCATTCAGGAACTGCATACCTTCTCCACTATCCTTTGTTATATCAGGGTGAAGCTTCATTGCGGAACTTTTATATATTATTCTTAGGTATTCTTTTTGCTTATCAGTATAGTTGCTTGTTAATTTACTATTAAAATTAAATGTATCTTTGAACTTTTCATTAAATGATCTTTGCTTATTAAAATACTCGTTAGTTTTATCTTCTTGTTTTTTAGATTCTTCCTCTTTTCTGATTTTCTGTTTACTTAGCAGGTCCGCTCTAATGGCTAGGTATTTATTAAATACTAGGTCTACAGCATTACAAGTTTCAATATCATACCCTTTATCTTTAACCTTATTCTTAATCATTAGACTTACAGTTATAACTCTTAAATCTATAATACTACAATAATCTAGCGTTATTATATACTTGTCTTTACATTTTATCTTTCCATTTATTCGATTTCTCTTACACAAGTAGAATTTATAAATAATTCCCAAAGTATCTTTACTTTTTTTTGCTGAACAAAACATATGTATTTCTCCCTCTGTAGTGTTACATAAGTTATATCACTACATTATAACTTTTAATCTTATATATAAGAGATACAATAACATATATCATGCTATTCTGTATATTTTACCCTTCACCCTATCTTATATGATGTCAGTTTAATATAACGTATAACATCGTATAACTAAGTTTATCTTAATACTATGTTAATTATTAATATTAACTATAAAACTAGGGGTAGCCTTCTAATTCATGATCATATGGTAGCAGATTTTACGTAATATATTTAAAAATAGTTACCATAAACTCAATTATTTATGTAATACTTTACTTATTTACATACTACCAACTATAAAAAAGTTGCATTAAATTCATCTATAGTTGATGAATTTATTTTTTTAGAATTTACTGTACCTTAATCTCATTGTTACATTAGTATGACGGAGATTTAGTATAAATATAAAAGGTAAAACAAGACAAGATAACAACGAGAACTGTTATTACTAAAATAAAGCTTCTATTTTTTATGGGTTTTATTTTTCTTCTATTACCAATGGTTATCACGATTTATCTCCTCTCATTTATTATTTCAATTTTAACTAATCTACTTTTAATATATGTTTAGTTTCTTTTTATAGCCCATATTGAAACAGATCACTGTATACCATAAAAAACAGTACATTCAATTGGAGAATTGATTAGTTAAATTTAACTTAGTGCCTAACAATCCTTATAAAATAACGCTTTACGCAAAAAACAAAACGAATGTACGATTTTATGTAAAATCATACATTCATTTCTATATCCAGTTTACGGTAATAATAGTATAATTAAATAAACTTTTCACGACATTTTATAAAAACATTCGCTGATTAAGTTAACTGTGAAATGGATGTTGGTAACGCTATCATATTCGTATTATAATCTCCTCAGGTGCTCCCGTTGGTGGCCAAATTCCTTTTTGATATAATTCTTGTCTCACGTTAAGTCGGAATTCAAAATTTTCATACGCTATGATATGCACTATACGAGCCGGTCCGTCCAAGGCATACATTGCCATTACTACAGGTGATATTTTTTGCCGTGCTGGCAAAGCTTTTTCTCATGCATCTATGCTTTTTTTAATACCACCTACAGCAAGTTGATACTCTCTGAATTCGTATATTGGCCCCAATTGACCACTTTTTATCGGAGGCATAAAATGAAATGGCATAAAGGACTCTACCTTAAATCCTTTTAACACATCGCCTATACCGAAAGGATTATTATTTAATAAGAATTTTTCCCTTTCTTCCAATAGATCTTCTGAATTATCAAACTCCCGTAATATAAGCAAACAATCAGGCCCAATAGGACCAACTTCAACTTTCCAGCATCCCAGTAATCTCCCATTACTTTGTGATGTATTTTTATAGTTTAAAATACCTTCCACAGCTTTTTTTGTTCCCCAAAGATGTAGATGCATAGTCGTCAGTTCATAAATCATCTTTTTTACCTCCCGATAATTTTTTTACGTCTTATAGACAGTATATGAATACCTACTTTAGACAATTTGCATTATTTAAGTAGGTCGTGTTATCCTTCATCATTTTTGCCCTGAGTTATATCTTCAAAAGAGTTAAAGAAAACTGTATCATTAATATCATAACGCTTGCCATGTAATTGATGTGGAGCTGAATCACTTCTTGGATAACCTATTGGAAGAAGTGCTACTGGAACAAGATATTCTGGTAATTCCAAGTTTTTTTTGATAATATCAGCATTAAAATGTCCTACCCAAGTGCTACCTAATCCTAAGTCCGTAACTTGAAGCATCATATGAGTTGTGACAATGCTAGCATCAACAACTCCCATGTCTACTTTATCATAAGGCCTTTTCCAGCTAACTGTGGAATCATAGCACACCAGCAATACTAGAGGTGCATTAAAATGATAAGGTGTGCATGATTTTAATTTAGTCAGGCTGTCTTCATTATCAATAACGAGTATTCGTTGTGGCTGATAATTATCAGCCGTTGGAGCAACTCTACCAGCTTCTAAAATCAAATCTAATTTTTCTCTTTCTACTTTTTTGTCGCTAAATTTTCTAACTGCATATCTTTTTTTTACTAGTTGTAAAAAATTCATATTACCATCTCCCTATTTCAAAATGTTTCTGTTATAATTAATATAGCATAAAGGTATGAATAAACAAGTATGCAGTTTTTTCTGTGTTAGTATATAAAATATACTGTTATATTTAAAGGAGAGCTGTGAGTATGAATAAAAATATAGGTTATAAATCAGAATTACCTAGTGATAATATATATGAGTCAAATTGTCCTATTATATATGCACTTAATGTTGTAGGTAAAAAATGGAAATTGCCTATTATGTGGCGCTTATTTGAAAATGAAACTACTAGATATAACGAATTAAAACGTAGCGTCAACGGTATTACTAATATGATGCTTACAAAATCTTTAAAAGAATTAGAAGAACATAAGCTTATTGTTAGAACTCAATATGAAACAATTCCTCCTAAAGTTGAATATTTTTTGACACAAAGAGGTAAATCGTTACTGCCTTCTTTGAATGAACTATATAAATGGGGTGAAGAACAAATTAAACTTGATAAATCAAAATAAAGGGATATATTATGCTTAATATTATGAGATATATTTATCATCAGATGGCTTATCTGCATACTCAAAATATTCCAAAAGAGCTTTTTTCATAGATCGATTTATAGGGAATTTCTTTTTGTTTACTTGTCTTTTTTTCAATTAACCTAATTTCTTTTTTTAGTTCCCCAATTTCATAAAAGACATCTTTCCATTTTAATTTTACAATATCGCTTACCCTTAGAGCTGAATTTATACCTACAACAAATATAGTATAATCTCTTAAATTTTTTCCGGATAGATAATTAATTTTTTACTGCCTAAATCTCCCTTTTGATTTTTATTGGATCTACCGTTTTGCTTCCTTTTTTCATTTTATCATTTGCCATTCTTATCCCTCACTTAGTTAGTATTATCACTACTATAATTGTACTTTAACTAACTTGTTTTGAGTAAAAAAATAAGAGTTTTATCATTTAATGATTAAACCCTAGATATATCAATGCTTTATGCTGATATTATATACTTTTTCGAGTTAGAACTATTTGGCATTAATTCTAAGTCAGAATATTTTGATAAAATATATTTTTGGTAATAACTGTCTTAGCGTATAAAATCCGCGTTTCGCGAGCACTACCCCAATTAGCTTTAAGTTGTTTTTTAATTCCTGTTGGTGTGATTCAGAGAAATGTTGGCGAAACCCCTATATAAAATACTAATGACCGTACCCCTTGTTAGTTAGAAGTATATTATTAATGGGTATTATCATATATCTCAGGACATTAAAAGAGCAAAATAATATTTTAAAAACCCATCTGTAGCCCAGATGGGTTTTTCTTTTGGTTCACTATAACATTTTATTATTTATGTTCTCTATGTTTCTTCGTATTTGTGAAAAATCATCTTATATTCATTTAGTTTTGTTAAATAATTAAGGGCAAAATATATTAATATCAAAAATAATCCAAATAAAATAGTAAACTCAACAGCGTACTCATTAGAATTATTTAAAATACTATTAATCAATATTTTTGGTTTAAATACTATATCCCAACTATTCCATCGGATAAATCTTCCTAAATAGATTCCAAAGCTACTTAAGAACAAAACACTTCCCACAAAAATACATCCAATCCATTTATTGAATCTATCCGTAAGCAACATTTGAATCATATATAAAGAAATAAATCCAAGCAAAAAACCAGTTAAGATAAATAACGAAATCATTATAAAGTCGTACCATAGGATAAAATTCATGGTATAGCCTATGGTATTAGTATAATATCTTATTCCACTCAAATGAATAAAATCTGTTATTATATATGGACAATTAGGATAAACGGCAACCCATATAAGTCCTAAAAATAGCAAATAGATTTTTCTAAATACACTTCGTTTATGAAAAAAATAGGTATATCCAATGATAATAGAAAGAATTAGTGGAATCCATGCAAGAAATAAATTCCACATTAGAAATCTATAATCTAGATATCCTAAGATTAATTTTCTAAATACTACCATAAAACATGCCGAAAATGATAAAAACAGATAAATTCCCACACATTTAAAAATAGGCTTATATAACTTTTGCTTGTTCGATGAATTCATTTTAAGTTCCTCCATTAATAGTTAAAATATCAATACAAAATTATTTTAACATAAATGAAAAGTATAAAACCATAAAACATACGTAAATGTATACGAATTTTTAATAATATGTTGGTAGTGTAGTAACGGTACAGAAAATCCTGTTACACAGCCTATTATTTACCGATTAAATCGTAATTCATTAATATTTGACTCCTAAATTTACTATATTCCAATATAAATTAGATATAGTCCTAAAAACATCACAATAATCGCCAATATAGTTTTTAGTATTTTACCAACAAATAAAGTTTTCTTAGAATTACTTATGGCTTCCACAAAGCCTACCGAGGTGCCTGCAATTAAAATCAAAGTGCAATGACCAATGGAATATAAAAGTAGCATTAATATACCTACTATTATATTTCCTTTTCCAGCTACAAATGCTAAAATAGCCACTAGCACAGGTGTAGAGCAAGGTGAGGATAATACCCCTCCAAGTATTCCGAGGAAAAAGGCTCCCAGAAGTCCTACTCTTTTATTTGGTATTTTACATGAGTTACTTTTAAATTCCATTATACCTAGTAATTGAAGTGAGACTATAAGCATAATTACTCCAAGAACTATATACCACCATTTTCCCGTTCCCGTCATAAGTTTTCCGAGTATTGCTGAAAGTGCTCCAAAGGTAGTGAAGGTAATTATAATTCCAACACAAAATATAAGCGAATACTTAAAAGCAAGCTTTTTATCTTTGCCTGCATACCCGCCTACATAGCCTACTACTAAGGGAATTGTAGATAGTACACAAGGACTAAAGGAAGATATTATTCCTGCAACAAAGGACATAATCAAAGCAAGCCCAATATTATTAGATAGCATACCACCAAAATTATTTAAAAACTCATTCATTTATTCAACTCCCATATCTTTGAATACTTTTAAAATGTCCTCTGTTGAGAAGAAACCTTCATGTCTAAATACTTCTTTTCCATCCCTATCTAGAAATATTTGAGTTGGGATAACCTTTATCTCATACTTGTTAGTTTCTTCTGGATTTTCATTTATATCTATGAACTTAACAACAACCTTGCCATCATAAGTTTTTTTAACCTCAGCAAGTACAGGAACCATCTCTCTGCATGGTATGCAAGTGGATGATCCTAAATCCACTAACGTAGGTTTGCCTTTCACTATATCTTTTGTAGGTTGATTAGGTGCTTTTTTTACAACATATGTTTTATAACCCCAAATTCCAATAACGCTAAATATTAGAATAATAATTATAATAATTTTAGTTATTCTTGTCATTTATTCACCCCCATACATAACTATATAATTAAATAGTTAAATTTAGAATATAAAATTAGTTAATATGTATAGTACTATGCATATTAACTATCATCTACAATTAGTTATATTACTGCTAATTGTAGAAATAAATAATCTATTCTTTTTTTAGTTATTTTGCATATTATTTACATATCCAAAAACATATTTATTAACATGTTCAATAATATCTTTCACATCATCATTATATAACCTATAGTGCATCTCAAGTCCAACCTTTTCACTCTTAACCAATCCTGCATCTTTTAAAATCCTTAAATGCTGTGATAAGTTTGCCTGGCTAAATTCAATCTTTTCATTTAGTTTACAAACACATTGAGGACCATTAGATAGAAACTGCATTATTTTATATCTTACTGGGTTTCCAAGCGCCTTAAATATCTTTACTGCCAAATCATCCTGATTCAATTTTCTTCCTCCTTGTAGTATTAAAGGTATGTAATTACATTTAATACTTCGTTAAAACTTTATAACTTTTAATTAAATACTTATATAGTATATATTATTTTTATAATCATTTCAATATTATGGCTATGACCTGGCATAATGTTTCTTCTTTTTACAAAATTTAGTTGATTTACTTTTATTTGTTTTCTAAAAGCCATTCAAAAGCAGGAGTTGAACTTGATAGAGCGGTAGCTGCTTTTGCAAATTTCGCTATAGAAAATACTTCCATTATTTCTTCAACAGTTGCTCCACTTTTCTTTGCCATTTTTGTATTATTCATAATGCACGTTTGTGAATCCAATGCTATGGTAGCAGATAAAAGCATCAGTGCTTTATATTTTTGTGGTATTGCCTCTTTTGACATAACAAATTTCTTATCCATCATATGATTTATAACAATACTTTCATCCAAGGCTCCTAATACTTGTATCGGTTTTGGAACCTCCCCATTTTCCTTTTTAATATTCTCCATAATTGTTTTGTAATCCATGATAATTCTCCCCCATATAAATTTATTTCTCGTATACATCTAAAACTGCCTTTTCCACTGCATCAGAAATTTTTTCAAGATCTGTTGATGAATTTAAATCAAAATTCTTTGAAATTTCCAAATCCTTAGAAACAATAATATGTTTATCAGTTTCAAAACCAGCTTTCTTTAAAGTTGTTTTAGCACAGCTCATTGGACAACCATCTATTGCTACAATTCCCTTTGCATTCTTTGCTCCATTTGTAATATTGGGAAGACCTGCTGAAATACTCGCAAGACATAGTAATGATGCCTTATCATACCCAACATTATTTGCTGCCTTCACACTACCAAGCATTGTTGATTGTCCTACATTTGATGCACCCGCGCAGTAAAATACTGCAACTGGACTTTCTCTTTCTTCAACTTCAATACCTTTAGTTTTTTTATCCATATAAGGTAGATACCAGTTATCCTTTGGCTTTTCTATTTTCGCTACTTCAGGTTCTACTGAGCTACACCCACGACAACCAGATACCTTTACTTCTTCCTTTTCTACTGATCCACAGGCACAAATGTTTTTTTCACTCATTATAATTCCTCCCTATTTTTATATTTTATTTATCAACTATATAATTAATTAATTATATAGTTGTATTATATCTTCTAAATGTAATTGTCAATATTAAAGTTTTAACTTCTTATTTTGAAAATCTTTAATATCCTATCTTCCGCTTCTACTATAAATAAAACAATACTATTTATATTTTTATTTCCCATATTAAAACATTCCTTTCTTTTTTATTACTCCTACTTCACTGCAACCATCACATTCAAATTGGATTGTTACGTGATTTATTTCAAAATGCTCGTGAAGCTCTTTTATAATCTTTTCATCTATTTTTTTTGTTTCGCTAACCAGCATATCTCTAACATTTACATGAGCTTCAAAATTTATATTATTTTCATCTAAACTCCATAAATGAACATGGTGAACATTTTCAACACCATCAATATTATGAATTAAATTAACAACCCCACTTAATACAATTCCTTTTGGTGCTCCCTGCATTAAAATACTCATGGCATCCTTTATTATAGTGAAGCTTTCTTTCAAAATATATAGTGCTATAAGTACTGTTAAAACTGAATCTATCCAATATATTTGATAAAAATAAATCAAAATTCCTGCAATTATAACTCCTAGGGAAGATAATGCATCACTGAATAAATGCAAATAAACAGATTTAATATTCATATTATCTTCAGAACCTGAATGTAATAAAAAGGCTCCTATTGTATTTGCAATTAATCCTAGTAATGCCACCCAAATAACTATAAATCCATTTATTGCTGTTGGCTGCATTAGCTTAATGTACGCTTCTTTAAATAAAAATAATGATATAACTATGAGCACTGAAGAATTAACAACTGCGGCTAATATTCCAGCTCGTTTATATCCAAAAGTCTTCTGCTCATCATTATCTTTCTTAGAAATTATTATAGCCACATAGCTAATTACTATAGCTACAGCATCACTTAAATTATGAAGGGCATCTGAAATTAGTGACAAACTTCCTGAATATATTCCTCCTATAATTTCTGCTACTGTAATAATCAAATTCAATATTACAGTTATTGTAAAATTTGCTCCTTTTACATTGGAAACATCATGACTATGTACGTGATTATGATTGTGTTCATCCATTTCAACCGCTCCTTTCTATATGATTTTCCAACAATAGACTTTCTTATTATAATTTTTCTGCATTCTTATAAATTTTACTAATTTCATCTTTAGAGATGAAGGCTGATAATAAATAAGCTATAATTATTATGCCTGGAATATCAATTAGCAATCTTGTTACCGCAAACCTACTTCCAAGTGCAGATACTTCAAATAAGAACATTGGTATTTTAGTTGTAGACCAAGCTCCTATGAATATAAGAATATTACTGAATTTCACACCCTTCTTCATAAAAACTGCTGCTACAGGAAATGCTCCATAAAGTGGTCCTGCTGCTGCTGATCCAATTATTATAGATAAAATGATTCCTTTAATTCCAGACCCTTCGCCCATGTACTTCATCATGGTTTCTCTTGGAACCCAGATATCAAGTAATCCTAGAAGTACAAAAACCGGTGGTATAACTAGAGCCATTTCCTTAAAACTATAGACTGCAATACTAAAGGATTTTATTCCAATATCGGCATTAAAAATAGTAAGAATACCTACTGCAATTACAGTTACAATAAAGAATCTATATCTTTTTAATAAATTTTTCATCTCCTTAAACCACCCTTCCAATGATATATGCCACTATAAATGAAAATATAAAAGCAAATAAATTTCTGAGTATCGTTAATTTCTTACCAAAATATTTAATCTCAACCGGCATAGTAACAATACCTACCATCATGAGTGTTGATAGAAAAGCGCCAATTTGCATGTACCCTGCCCCATTTTTAAGTAGCATGGCTGCTGTTGGAAAAGCAACAAACCCTGGTATTAAGGTTATAGACCCAACTGTAGCTGCAATTACAACTCCAAAAACACCCGAATTACTTCCAATCATATTTGATATTACCTGTGGATTTAATACTGCTAGTAAAACTCCAACAAGCATAATAACACCTAAAAATTCTGGTAAAATATTCTCAAATGCTTTCCATGCCTTTTTAAGTGCCATTTTTGTTTTTTTCTTATTTTTGTAATACGAAATAACAAGCAATAAGATTGTTATTCCATACAAAATGTAATTACTCATTTAAACTCCCCCATTCTAATTAAGTATATAATTAATTACTTATATACTTATAGTATTCTGAATCACTAATAATGTCAATGTTTTATCAAGGGTATTTTTATAATAATTTAAGATTCACATTCTTATTGATTTTAATTTAAATTTAATTTGTACTGATTGCTTTTGGATGTAGTTGTCCTATATTTGACATTGAACTTGACAAGCAGAAAGATGATGACATATTTATTGAAATTGAAGGAGTTAAATTCATAGCGGAAGATAAATTTGCTCCTGCTATAAAAAATCTTGAAGTAATTAAACTTGATAATAAATTTACTGTTAAAAAATTTGCCTGTGGTTGTGGTTGCTAAAAAAAGATTGCCATATGGCAATCTTTTTCTGTTAATATCATTATAAAGATAAATTATAAATATTTTTTAATTTCGTCAGGGGATGGCACTCTTCCCATTATCTTCACTTTTCCATCAATTACTAGGGCAGGTGTCTTCATAACTCCATAAGCCATAATTTCTTTGAAATCAGTAACCTTTTCTATAGTTGCCTCAATACCTAACTCCTTTATTGCCTTTCTTGTGTTTTCCTCTAATTTTTTGCAACTAGAACATCCCGAACCTAAAACTTTAATTATCATAATATTTCCTCCTCTTAAACTTTTGATCTTTTAAACAAGTAAAAATGAAAATGCATTGAATAAATATCCTATTATGACTATACCTGTTGCAACTATAGCCACAAATATAGTTAATAATTTAGGTTTAACAACCTTGCTAAGCATAATTATTGATGGAAGTGAAAGTGCTGTTACTGCCATCATAAAGGATAATACCGTGCCAATACCTACGCCTTTTCCAAATAATGCTTCTGCTATTGGTAATGTTCCAAATATGTCAGCGTACATTGGTATACCTACAGCGGTAGCAAGTAATACTGCAAAAGGATTATCGTTTCCAACTACAGTTTCTATTATTGATTGAGGTATCCAATTGTGAATTGCAGCACCAATCCCAACACCAATTAAAACATATAACCAAACCTTATGAAATACATCTTTAACTTGCTCTTTTGAATAAGATATTCGCTCGGACCTAGTCATATCAATTACTTCTACATCCACATCCTTTATTTCTTTTACATAACCTTCTACATATTTTTCAAGGTGTAATCTATCAATAATAGTTCCACCAATAACTGCTAAAATTAATCCTACAACAACATAGGATATAGCAATCTTAGCACCAAAGAAAGACATTAAAATTAATAATGATGCCAAATCTACGAGTGGCGAAGATATAAGAAACGAAAAAGTTATTCCAAGTGGTAGTCCTGCTGCGTTGAAGCCTATAAATATTGGTATACTAGAGCAGCTACAAAATGGTGTAATGGTTCCAAGTAAAGCCCCTAGTATATTCCCCTTAATCCCCTTAATGTTTCCAAGAATTTTTTTTGTTCTTTCCGGTGGGAAATAACTTTGAATATAGGATATAAGGAAAATTAACACTGATAACAGTATAAATATTTTTATAGTATCATAAATAAAAAAATGTACGCTACCACCAAGTCTTTCCTTAATTGATAGTCCAAATACTTTTTCTACAAGGCCTTGAATAAGATTTGAGAGCCAAGTCATTTTCAAAATTTCATTATTTATCCAACTAAATATTTGCGAAATTACATTCATATTAGTCACCTACCTTTATACTATTTTTATACGATTAAAGATTAGGGTTACATTTTTTTTTAAACTTTTCCGCATATTCATCACCATTTTCAAGGCTTTCTAAATCCTTTTTCACCGTAGAGTAATTTTCTGGGTTTAAGATTATTTTTTCAAGTATCTCATTTAAAAGCTGATTTTCTTTGTCAATGCGATAGTATATAAATTGTTCTTGCCTTTCATCTTTTACAAAGCCCATATCGCGAAGCTTACTTAAGTGCTTTGAAATTTTAGGTTGAGGCTCTTCTAATATTCCTTGAATTTGGCATACACAGAGTTTTTTATGATATAGCAAGACTAAAATTCTAAGTCTTGTTTCGTCAGATAACACTTTAAATAAATTCATTAGTTTCTCCATTAGTTTCACATCCTTTAAGTTAAATCAAATAATACTATGCTTATATTCTCATATGGGTATATAAGCATAGTATTCCTGAATTGACGATTTGTCAACTATTTTTATTACTATATTATTCCACATTGGGGGGGGGTGGGCAAAAACACCCAGAATAGTATCTTTCTCATGCCAAGTTTGGTTATTGTGTTTTACATATAGTTTATTTATTATTTTTTAAAAAAAGATTGACAAATTAATTAGATAAGCATATATTAAAACTAGATACTATACCGGGGTATGGTATAAAGGTAGGGAGGAGTAAAAAATGTTAAATAAGACAGATGACAAATATCAGCTTTATATCAACGGAAAATGGGTTGACGGAAAGGAAGGGAAAACCTTTAAAGCATATAATCCATCAAATGGCGAATTACTAGCAACTTGTGTAGATGCCGGTAAAGGGGATATCGATAATGCTGTTAAAGCTGCTTGGAAAGCATGGGAGACATGGAAAGATATTAGTCCTCAAGAACGTTCAGGTATGTTATTGAAAATTGCCGATTTAATAGATGAAAACAGTGAGAAATCTTCTTCTATATCTTTAATTATCCACCCAACTATGCTATCAATTTTGCCTATTTTTTAAGATAAAGCATACTTTTTTTGAGTAAACAGAGGCGTCACCGCTTATGCTCATCGACGAGAACCGTATGTGAATCTGTCTAACAATTATTATATTAAGTGCTAAAACAAAGGCTTCTTACGTATAATTTAGGTAATAATAAATTATATATCGTTATAACTAAATATAGCGATATAAATCAATAAGCATTAAATTCTAAAATGTATTTAATGTAATAAAAGAAAGGATGTGCTGTATATGATAAACACTTATTTTATTCCTACAATAAACTCAATTGGTCAAGGGTCTGTTAATGAGGTTGGAAATCACATTAAATCATTAGGTGGTAACAAAGTATTAATTGTTACAGATGAAATGTTAGCTAAATTAGGTATGGCAGAAAAGGTAAAAGGTATATTAGTAGAAGCTGGTCTAGAAGCAATAATTTTCGATGGTGCTCAGCCAAATCCAACTGATCTCAATGTAGAGGCCGCTGTTGCAATGTGGAAGGAAAATTCCTGTGATGCAATAGTATCACTTGGTGGAGGATCTTCTCATGATTGTGCTAAAGGGCTTGGACTTATAGCTGCTAATGGTGGCAATATTAGGGACTATGAGGGATTAGATAAATCAACAAAACAATTTCCACCTTTTGTTGCAGTTAATACTACAGCAGGTACTGGATCAGAGATGACACGTTTTTGTATAATAACAAATACTTCTCGTAAAGTTAAAATGGCTATAGTTGACTGGAGAGTAACACCAAATGTTTCAATTAATGATCCTGAATTAATGGTTGGTATGCCACCAGCACTTACTGCCGCTACTGGAATGGATGCTCTTACTCACTCTATAGAAGCCTATGTTTCTAGCGCTGCTACTCCTCTTACAGATTCTGCTGCATTAATGGCTATAAAACTTATATCTAAATACCTGCCTAAAGCAGTTGCAAACGGTACAAATATGGAAGCGAGAGAAAAAATGGCTTATGCTCAATTTTTAGGTGGTATGGCATTTAATAATGCAAGCCTTGGGTATGTGCATGCTATGGCACATCAACTAGGTGGATTCTACAACTTGCCTCATGGAATATGTAATGCTATTTTGCTTCCAATAGTTTCTAGATTTAATATTTTAGCTAGTGCAGAGAGATTCCAAGATATCGCTATTGCGATGGGGGAAAATGTAACTGGACTTTGTGTACATGATGCTGCTGAGGTTGCAATTAACTCAATTGTAAGATTATCAAAATGCGTAGGTATTCCTTCAGGCCTCACTGAGTTAGGTGTTAAAGAAGAAGACTTTGAAGTAATGGCTACAAATGCTAAAGCGGATGCATGTCAATTTACAAATCCACGTCTTGCTACGCTTCAACAAGTAATTGAACTATTCAGACAAGCAATGTAGCTTAGATTGAGGTCTCTGTAGCAATGGAACAGAAAGTTACAACTTAATACCATTTATTAAATATATCTTATAATTTTAGCTAGTGTTAAAAAAAGTGTACTATTACGAACTACTATAAATGTAGTTCATAATAGTTCTTTTTTTCTGTTTAGAACGTTCAATTATTTAAATTGATATTACCGAACAAATATAATACAATAAGATTAAAATAAACATAAATAAAGTGTTTAAGCCTATACGGTTAAGAGAAGTTTATATTAATAAAGTAAGTTTTCTTAAACATCTATATCAAATTTTAATTCTGGGAGAAGGGGGTATTACAATGAAAGTCGGATTAATAAGGTGTATGCAAACGGAGGATATGTGTCCAAGTACTACCTGTTTCAAGGTTGTAAAGGAAAAAAAGCTTGCATTTGAAGGAATTGAAGAAGATATTGAGGTAGTTGGCGTTAATACTTGTGGTGGTTGCCCAGGGAAAAAAGCTGTAACAAGAGCTGTTGAAATGGTTAAAAGAGGTGCTGATACTATTGTTTTAGCGTCCTGTATTACAAAAGGAAATCCTATTGGTTTTGCTTGTCCACATGCACAAAAAATGAAAGATGTTATTCAGAAAAAAATAGGAGATACTATAAAAATTATTGATTACACACATTAAATAGTAATTAAAATTAATAATAAATGAACAGTAGAGTTATTAACAAGAGTGTAAATAAATGCTCTTGTTTTATTTTTTGCAAAAGTTCCAAAACAGTCGTTTTCGGTACTTAAATATAAACCTTAGAAATAGTCACTTTATAAGTGATTTTCAGTTCCAAAACTATTACCAAAAACAAAGTATCAAAACAACTCTAATACAACCTTTATGGTATTTATAGGCATTACTTGCTTAACGTAGGCAGAAATCATGCGAATAATACACTTGTTACCTTATGTACAAAACTTAGTTCAAAAATAGGAATAGTTATTTCTAATCAAGCATTAGATCAGCGTTTAAATGAAAGATGTGTGGAATTTTTAAAGAAGATTTTTGAGAACCTGTTGCTCCAAGCAATAATGAATAATACTTCTGCAATTGCTTCAGCCGCTGTACCCAGTATCCTTGATACATATATTATCCACCCTAATAAACACCCTGTAAATCTTCCTAAAAATTGCTCCGTATATACACGGAAGGAGCCAGTAACAGGACGGTTTATACTTATGCTAGTCATGGCACCCAGTACCTGTGACATAATGATTCCTGCAAACAGAAGTGCCAAAACTACTGACGGTCCTGCTTCTTTTATAGCTATTCCTGATCCAAGGAAGAATCCCGAACCTATTATTCCTCCTATTCCTGCAAGGCTATAAGCATTTAGGTCCTTGGTTGAATTATTATGACTATTTATGCTTTTTAATTTATTATCCTGCATAATTCTCACCCTCTTTATTTATATAAGAATAGTGTACTCATATTTTTAAAATATAAATTATATCATTTAGATGATACAAAAATATAACTTAGAATTTAAAAAATAAATAGGTTATAACTACTCCACCATATAGTGTAATGTAGTAAATGTTTAGAAATGGAATACTAATTCTAGTCTAGCATAATTGGTTTTCTATTATTTCTCATAAAATTATTTATGGGAATTCTTTGAGCCCCGAAGACGGGATCTCCTTGCCAGGAAAAAATGGAACAATGTAAGCAAAAGCACGAGGCTGATGCCTACCACAAGGCCCACCAATTGATTGGAACTCATGGCCGAAGTGGCGAGGGCCATCAGCAAGAGCACGATGGCCGTGGCGGCGGCGTAAGGAAACCCGAAAGATTGTTCAGACTGGTTTCCCTGCTTTGTCTTACTGTACCGTCGGAAGCGAACATATGTGAGTGCAATCACCAGCCAGTTCAATAAGATCGTGACGCCACTGGCACTGGCTATATAGACGAAGATATTTTGGGGCAGTAAGTAAGAAATGCCCACTACTATCAACAGGAAAGTACTAGATATGAGAACTGCCGTGATGGGCATCCCTCCTTGCTTTATTTTTGCCATAAATGCGGGGGCGTCATGTCGCTCAGCCAAAGACTTGAGCATACGGGGTACACCATACATGTTGGAATTCATGGCCGAAAGTATAGCACTTAAAATAACTGCGCTCATAATATGGGTCATCGCAGGCACCCCTAAATTATCAAAGAGAAAGATAAAGCCACTCCCGTTCAGGGGCACCTGGTACCAGTGAACTAATCCCACTAAGGTAGTTATGGCCCCTATGTATAAGATAATCAAAATGAAATTAATCAGCCTGACGGCCTGGGGTATAGTCTTCTGCGGATTACGGGTATCTCCGGCGGCGGGTCCAATGACCTGTTCCCCAGCGTAAGCGTATAAAACCAATAAGAGTGAACTAAAAGCCCCTTTAAGACCATGAGGAAAAAAACCACCGTGAATCACGTAGTTAGACACGCCTGGTGATTTAATTCCAGGCCATATCCTTGAAAAGACGGCCACACCCGATGCGATAATAACTAGGAGAATTCCAACCTTAATGAAGGACAAAATTTCTTCTACCCGGGCGAAAGCCCTCACATTCAAAAAACTAATACCTACGATGACTCCTACTATAATTAGGCTAATCAGCCAAATCGGCCACGTCGGCAGCCAGAAACGTGTAATTAAGGCCGCTGCAACCATTTCTGTAGAAAGTGTTAAAATCCCTGCCAGCCAATAGATCCAGCCGGAGATAAATCCTAGGGCAGGACCAAGATACTCCCCCGCATAAAAGCTGAAGGAACCGCTGGTTGGTTCATTAGCACACATTTCCCCCAGCATTGTCATTACCAGAGTGGAGATGATACCACCTATGATAAATGTAAGGATAATGGCTGGACCTGCCTGATTGATCGCAAGGCCGCTGGCGACAAAAATACCAGAACCAATAGCTCCGCCCAATCCCAACATCGTTAAACCTAAAAGGGTTAGCCTACCCATGGGGTTATTTGGCTTTTTCTTAACTTTTGTTTCCATCAGGGGTTGACTCTGCCAAGAATGACTTTTAATAAAGTCGTGATATTTTGTATTTCCCATTTTAATTTTCCCTCCTATTTTTGTATTTAACCATTTAGATTAAAATAAATACTTTCCACGTCTATTTATAGTCTTTACATTTCAGTAAAAAAAATTCGAATTTCCTCCATTCTAATAATGTCTGGACATAATGGTATAATTGCCTTGAAAAATTTAATAATAAGTATTTTACTAGAAAACCCTCTAAAAAGGATAAAACCAGTTAGCCAATTTGACAGTATTAACATGTGGTATACTAACACTCCTATTGAAACAGACATCTGATAATAAGATATTGCAAAAGAAGCAACAACAGAAATCTTTATCAAATTACTTTTATATTTTTTAGAGGTTAAGGGTTAATAAGAATAATAAATTGCCCAATACAGGTATCCCAGTAAGAACATTACAAGCCGGATTAAGTTTAAAAATCATGAATATGATTAAAGGCGAGGATTTTAAAAAGTTAGGTGTTAGACTTCCAACTCTTTTTAGTCGAAAGGGTGTTGAAAAAATAATAAACAAATAAATTTGTACCTTATTATTCAAACATAAAATACGGTAGCTTTTATATTTGTTATAAATATTCAAAATATAAGTGTACTTAAAGCGTTGTTTTATAAGGTTTGTTAAGCATTTAGTTAAATTTAACTAAGCAATTATGCTTTTAGCTGTATCAATTCTTCCTAGTCCTTTGGATGTCGAAAAAATAACCAAGAATAAGGAAAGGGAAAAATAATGGGTATAGGATTCTTAGATATTACAGGATAAGAGCAATGGAAGTTGTCGACTAACATAGTAAAGAATTTTACTATGTTAGTCGACAAGGTGTCCATTGCTCTTATCTTGTTTCTTTATAAAAATTCTACTATGATCCTTTATTACCATGTGAATTAATTCTTATGTAAATTATACTCCTTAATTAAAATTATTTAATAATCGAAGCATATTTTTATAGTATTTCAATAATATTTCCAGTAGTGTTATATACAAATTCATCAACAAATTCATGTCTAATTTTTTCAACAGCATATTTCCCAGTGCAATGAGACATTGCTAAAATACAGATGTTTTTTTCTTTAAAATAGTTCATTGTAGTCTTTAATCTTTGTTCATCCGCTTCAACTAAATGCGTTCCACCAACAATACCATAGATTGACATACCTGTCCGTTCTACAATGTTTTCTAAAATATTAACTATCCCTACATGAGAACATCCTACTATGACCAACAAACCTTTTTCATGCCTCACTACTAATACTATTTCATCAGAAAAATTATCTACTACATAGTTTTCATCTTGTTTTATTTGAAATATTTTGTTTATTTGTTCAATATCATTACTTATTTTAAAATTAGAAAATATCATTATGTTTTCAGTAATATAAAATATATCTTCTTCAATATATTTTACTTGAATATTATTTTGACGAATATATTTTTTATCAAAGGAATTACCAATATGCTTATAATTATCTTTTTCAACTAATTTATATTTATTGTTAAAAAAGTCTTTCCCTGCAATTAACTTATATGAGTTACCAATTTTATCGACAAGATTTCTAAATCCTCCAGTATGATCATAATGTCCATGACTTAACACAACATATTTTAAATTACTCAAATCTACATTTAATTTTTCAGCATTTTTTATAAAATCTCCACTTTGACCAGTATCAAACAAAATTTTCATTTCATCAATTTCTATATATAGAGACAACCCGTGTTCACTGGATAAAAGATTATTATCATCAGGATTATTTTCAATAAGCGTTGTTATTTTCAAATTCATCTTAATCACCAAATTCCAATTATATTTTTCAAATATACCTAAGTATTAATTTATATGAAATCAATTTTAGAAAAATCAATGCGCTCTGAAGCATCAACTATATCTCTATTACAATGAACATATTCAATTTTGCCTACAAACATTTCATGTGATCCAGTAACTATAGAATCCACCACTTTGCACTCTATGTTTATAGGACAATCTGCCAATAAAGGAACCTTTACCTTTAATCCTTCTTCAACTTTAATATTAAGTTTTGAAAATTTATCCTCATCCCTTCCACTATGACTACCCAAATAGTCAAACATTTCTTTTTGTTCTTTTGTAACAAGATTCACTACAAAACATCCTGTTTCCTTTATCATTTTATATGAATATCTTGAAGGTACAATGCCTACCATAATCATTGGTGGATCATAACTACAGTTACAGCAGTATGCTACTGCTAATGCATTATTTTTACCATCAATACCTCTACAAGAAACTAATATTTTTGCCGGAGACATGATTTCATATCACCTTTGATTTTACTCATAATAATTCCTCCATTATTTATACAATTTATTTTTATAGTAACCATCTGAAAGATACAATGCGCCTATAGGATTATGTGCAAGTACTCTATCCTTAACTGCAAAAACAGTTACAGGGGCTTTAGAATATTTTATAAATAGTGAATCGTGACCTACGCATAATCCCAAAATTATATTTAAGTCTGCTTCGGCTTTATTTAAAAAAGTGGCCTGTCCGATAGGGTTACACATTGATTCATAAGTTCCAGGTCTTACTTTTTCATCTTCTTTAATATCTAAAAATTCTTTCGGTATACTTCCATTCTTGCATACTACTGAATTAACCTCAAAACCATTATGTTGTAGTATTGAAGACAATATTTTTGCCTCTTTGCTCAACCCAACGCAAAAAGCAACTCCTAGCTTTTTAAAGTTACACTTATTTGCAAAATCAATTGTCTCTTCAAGTCTTGTTTTTTTACAATATCCTTCTGCTTCTACTAGCGCGGAATTATATGCTAATTTATAATTTTCATCTTCAAGATATAAATCCTTTATTTTTTCTTGTTCTTCTTTTTCATTACATGGACAATTAAGTGGTAATTTCTCAAGTTCTCCTGTTTTGCAATGATGTTCACTGCACATAGCACAAGTATACATATTCTCACCTCTGATTTTTTTATAACTTTTGCATTTATATGGGTCTTATTTTCAAAAATAGTTCTTAATATTATTTTTTTTGCATTGTAAATTTATAACCTTTTTTTTCTATAATCTTTCTAAAAAGTATTAAATCATCATTCATAAAATCATCCTTTATAATTATTCATTACAGTGTCCTTCATGTTCATGCTCCGTGCAAACACTTCCTGTTGATTTTAATTCACCATCTATATGTTTTTGTACTACATCATCACAAAGACCTTGTGCCCCAACTACTACCTCAATACCGCTTTCGTTAAATAATTGCTGCGCTGTTTCGCCCATGCCTCCTGCAATAATAATATTTACATTTAATTCCTTCGAAAATACTGGAAGATATCCAGGTTTATGACCAGGATTCTTAACAAATTCTTTTTTTAATCCCTTAGCTTCATTTACATCATATATTGTAAATCCTTCACAAAATCCAAAATGTCCGCTTACATTTTTTCCTTCACTCGCTACTGCAATTTTCATATTGACATCCTCCTTAAAATTAACAAAATCTATTACTTTTTCAGTCAAACCCTTAAATTTATCATCTAATGCTTTACTTATTGTATTACTGTTATTATTGATAACATCTATTATTTCTTTACTCATTGGAAACTCGCCAATAAGTTGTACATCCATTTTATTTAAAAATTCTTGTGTATTACTGTTATCAAAAATTCTTATTTCCTTTTGACAATCAGGACAAACAATATAGCTCATATTTTCTACTAATCCTATCACTTTAATATCCATTTTTCTTGTCATATTAATAGCTTTTGCAACTATCATAGAGACTAAATCTTGAGGAATTGATACCATTACTATGCCATCAATAGGAAATGACTGCATTGCTGTAAGTGCTACATCTCCAGTACCAGGTGGCATATCAATGATTAAATAGTCAAGTTCTTCCCAAAATACGTCTGTCCAGAACTGTTTAACTGTATTTGCTATAATAGGACCTCTCCATATTACTGGTTGCTCTTCGTCTTCAATAAGTAAATTAAGAGACATCACCTTAATACCATCCTCTGTTGTTACTGGCCAAATACCTTGCTCAGAGGTTTCTGCTCTCTTGCTCCCTAAATCCAGCAATTTAGGTATGCTCGGGCCTGTAATATCAGCATCAAGTATCCCTACTTTGTAGCCTTTCTTGTTTAGTTCTTTAGCTAATAAAACTGAAATTGTTGATTTACCTACCCCACCTTTACCACTCATAACACCTATTACTTTCTTAATATTATTAAGCGGATTATTTTCAATCTTAAAAGTTTCTTCATATTTACATTTTTCATTTGATGAGTTTGAATTATTATCAGGCATTTAAAATCCTCCTTCTATTTTTAAAACAAATTTTATTTTACACATTCTTTTAAAACATTATAGGTGTACTCTATTATTTCATTACATGAGACGCCTTGTTTCTTTAATTGTAAGCATTCAAATGTACCATATTTTTCTTTTACTTTATTCATTATTTCCTTTGTGTATTTTCTTGATTCATTCTTAGTGGTCACTTCTTCTCTTCCTTTTAATGTTCCTAATGCCATAAGTGCTCCTGTAACTGCTCCACAAGTACTTCCTACCATCATACCTGTGCCAAAAGGACTAGCAATTGAAATTGGAATATTAGCATCATTTTCTTCATTGAATGCCTTTATTACAGATTCCGCACAATTATATCCTTGCTTACGATATTCTAAAACGTCTGTCATTTGCATCTACCTCCTATTTTTAAGCTAAAATATAAAATATTTATATTGTTATATCAATTCTACATGAAATTCTTTATATTACTCCACATATTTTCAATAGCCTTTTCTGCTATGCTATCTTTATAATAAGTTATAGGTTTTAGTTCATTTATTGATTGCATAACAATATCATCATATGGAATTTTACCTACTAACTTTAAACCCTTCTCATTAACAAAACTCTCTATTTCTCTAGATACTTCTTCATTTATATCATATTTATTTATACATACCATGGAGAAAACTCCAAAATATTCGCATAATGTTACCACTCTCATTAAATCTCCTAAACCTGATTTTGTGGGTTCTGTAACAACTAATACCGCATCGCTACCGGTAATTGAAGATATAACAGGACATCCAATACCAGGTGAACCATCTATTATAGTTAACTTCCCATTATCATTCAATTTTTTGCCATTTTTCCTTAAATAAGCTATTAATTTTCCCGAACCATCGCTTCCTATTTTCATTTCTGCCCTTGAAATTATCCCATTATCTAGTTTAGTAATAAATGTATCTGCGGTTTTTTCAGACTTTAATTTTATAGCATTTTGTGAACAGACTAAGCTGCAAGCGCCACAACCTTTACAATCAAATGGGTTTATCGTAAAATCCTTTACAGCATCAAATTTGCATACGGCCTCACATTTACCACACTTAACGCAAAGAAATTCATCTATAACAGCTTTTTTGCCACCAATAAAATCTCTTTTTTCAATATCTAATCCTTTGTAAAACATATAAAGATTTGGTGCATCTACATCACAATCTATTCTTATAACATCTTTAGAAAGTTCAGCTAATGCTGTTGCGATTGTAGTTTTACCTGTTCCGCCTTTTCCACTTAAAATCACTAATTCCAAAGTAGCACCTCCTTTGAAATTTTATCAAATATTGTTTTATGACGTAAATCATCATATAATATTTCTCCCTTAGAATAAAGAATGGCAGTCTCTTTACTATAAGGTATAGTCGCTATTAACTTTATTTCTTCTTGTCTGCAAAATTTTTTTACTATATTATCTTTTCCATCATCCTTATTTATAATTATCCCAAAAGATATATTATACATTTTTACAAGTTCAACAGCCATTTTTAAATCATGTAGTCCAAACTCTGAAGGCTCCGTAACAAGTATTGCTGCATGCGCGTATTTTAAAGCATTTACTACATTACAAGAAGTCCCAGGTGGGCAATCAATTAAATTAATGTTGTCGGATAAGTTTTTAAGGAGTTTTCTAATAACGGGTACTCCCATAGGTTCACCTATATTTAAAACTCCTCTGCTACAATTTATGTCTCTTATTTTGCCACTTTCGATTTTTCCTGTTTCTCTTTTTTTATAAGCTATAGCTTCATATTGACATGCAATCTCACAAGCTCCGCAACCATGACATAATTTTTCAAAGAGTATAATTTCCTTATTTACTTTTGCAAGAGCATTAAATTGACATACATTTACGCAAACTCCACAGGCCGTACATTTATTATCATTTATAATGGGATATTCCACCATAACCTTTTCTGTTTTATTTATTTTAGGTTTTAAGAATAGGAAACCATTTGGTTCTTCTACATCACAGTCTATATAATTTGACTTTAGTGCGAGGGCAAGATTTAACGACACTGTAGTTTTACCAGTCCCTCCTTTTCCACTAAGCACTGCTATATTCACTATATACTCATCTCCGATCTACTAGTTTGCTCCATGGTATGCAGGACCAGACATTTTTATTTCTTCAAGTTCTCCATTGTTATATTTCTCCATTACTAAGCTTGTAGCCATATTCCCACACTTATACGCTCTAATTCCTGCTTTTTCAATAAGTTCATAGGCATTAGGTCCAAGATCTCCTGTAATAATAACGTCTACTTTTTCTACATTTAATTGATTAGCTGCAACAATACCTGCTCCACCACTTGAATTTTGACCTTTATTTTCTAAAATTTTAACTTCCTTACTCTCTGTATCATGAATCTGAAAATATTCACACCTTCCGAACCTCTTATCAAGTAAACTTTCACTAGTTTTTCCATTTGATGAAATTACTATTTTCATTAAAACTCCTCCTTTATTTAGATATTGGCATTTGCTAATTTCATATTACTCTTGTTTTTTATTATTGTCAAATGCCAATAATAATAGTATAATTAAATAAATATAGTAGTAAGAAAATAAAATCAATCAGTGTACAAACTAGTGCACTAGATATATAAAGGAGCATTATAAATGAGCAAATATTGGAGCGAAACTACAAAAAGCATTGAACCTTATATACCAGGAGAGCAACCTAAAAATAGGAAATATATTAAATTAAACACTAATGAAAATCCGTACCCACCTTCTCCAAAAGTAATTGAAGCAATTAAACAGGCATCTAATGAAAATCTTCAATTGTACCCTGACCCAAACTGTGATGAACTTAGAAATACATTATCAAATTATTATAAATTATTACCGAATCAAGTCTTTGTTGGAAATGGTTCAGATGAGGTTTTGGCTTTCTCTTTTATGGCATTTTTCAATAGAGAAAAACCTATTTTATTTGCAGATATAACCTATAGTTTCTATGAAATTTATGTTAATCTATTTAAACTAAAACATAAATTAATCCCCCTAGACGATAAATTTAATTTGCCTCTAGATTCCTTTTGTATTGAAAATGGTGGAATTGTAGTAACAAATCCAAATGCTCCGACCAGCAAATATATATCAGTGGAATCCTTAAAGAAAATTGTAGAATACAACATAGAAAGTGTTGTTATAATTGACGAAGCATATATAGATTTTGGTGGAGAATCTTTAGTTGATTTTGTAGATGATTATCCAAACCTATTGATTATCCAGACGCTCTCTAAATCTAGGGCACTAGCAGGTTTACGTGTTGGTTATGCTTTTGGACACAAAGATTTGATAGAAGGTCTAAATAAAATTAAGAACTCAATAAACTCTTATACAATTGATCGGCTTGCTTTAGCCGGTGCAAAGGCATCTTTTGAGGATGAGGCTTATTTTCAGAGTACTCGCTTAAAAGTTATAGATACAAGAGAAAAAGTAATCCCTTCTCTTAGAGAATTAGGTTTTATTGTATTAGAATCAAAAGCTAACTTTTTATTCGCACGTCATAATACAATTCAAGCGAAAATAATATTTAACGAATTAAAAACTAGGGGAATTCTTGTAAGATATTTTAATAAACCTAGGATTGATAATTTCCTAAGAATAAGTATAGGCAACAATGAAGAAATGGAAGTACTTATTAGCAAATTAAGCGAAATTATTCTAAAAATAGAAACATCAAATTAATACAGATTATTCCTGAATACGACGGATTAAACGTGATTATAAATTATTAAGGAGGGCTAATAATGATGTATATAAATGATGAAACAATAGAAAATATTATAAGAGAAGATATTCCTTACATAGATTTGACTTCATTAGTTTTAGGAATTAATAGTCAAAAGGGAGAAATAAAGTTTATCTCAAGAGGAAATGCGGTGATAAGTGGATCTGAGGAAGTGGTAAGAATATTTAATAAGCTAGGTATTGAAAGTAAAACAGTTCTCGCGTCTGGAACTCTTGTTAAATCTGGAGATGTTATTGTTCATGCACAGGGTAATGTTGATGCGCTACATATGGGTTGGAAAGTGTCCATGAACATTTTAGAATACTGCTCTGGAATTGCAACAAGGACAAAATATCTGGTTGATAAAGCAAAAAACATTAATCCGCAAATTGAAATTGTAACTACAAGAAAGATATTCCCAGGCACAAAGGAGTTTTCCATAAAAGCTATTATAGCAGGAGGAGCTTATCCTCATAGACTTGGTTTATCCGAGACAGTACTAATCTTTAAGCAACATTTAAACTTCATTGGAGGTGTTCCTGGTCTTATTGAAAAATTAGAAGTCATTAAAGCAAGATCCTGTGAAAAAAAAGTAATTGTTGAAATTGAAGACTTTGAAACTGCAATAATGCTAAGTAAAGCTGGAGTTGACGGATTACAATTTGATAAAATTAATCCATTAGAATTGAAAACAATTGTAAAAGCTGTTAGAAGTATAAATCCTTCAATTACATTAATAGGCACTGGTGGAATTAACGAAAGTAATATTGAGGATTATGCAAGAACTGGGATAGATGCAATCTCAACAACCTCAGTATATTTTGGGACACCCGTAGATATAGGCGTTACAATAACAATACAATAAATTATAGATAAGGTATCTGGTATCTATATGCATTATTGATTGGGATAAAGACTTAATTGTATACTGTATAAAATATTGTTATTTGACATTAATGTTAATACACTGTAAAATTTTATATAGCATATGCCACTGAAAAACAGCATTTAAAAAATGTAAAGAGTATATGAAAAGTGAGGATAATATTTATGGCAAGACCAGTGAAAAATAGACGTGTAGAGAATTTACCCGAATATACATACTTTGTACCAGCAGGAATACGGAAATGTGAAATTGAAGAAATATTCATAAAGGTTGAAGAGTTAGAAGCCATGAGACTTAAGGATGTTGAAGATCTAAATCAGGAAGAATGTGCAATGAGAATGTTAGTTTCAAGACAAACCTTTCAGAACATAATTGATAGCGCACGAAAAAAGATTGCTATAGCTTTAATAGAGGGGAAAGCAATAAATATAAGTGGTGGAAACTATACTAGAAATGTATGTAAATTTAAATGTTTAGCTTGCGCTAATACCTATGAAATAAAATATGAAGAAGATAGAAAAATTTGTCCATCCTGTGGCTCTGAGAAAGTTACTTGTAATAAACGAAGTAGCTTTTGTCAGAGGCAATGTAACAAATACAGTACCTCTGATAAATAGTTTTATAAGGGTTTTTCTTAAAAAAGGTTTATTGGCATTTGACAATAATAAATAATAGTATTACAATATAAATAGCATATGACAAATAAAAACGAGGTGATAATGTATGGCTAATTGTGAAAGTTGTCCATCAAATGGGGAATGTGATAATAAAGACACATGTAGCATTGAAAATAATCCATTAAATAAAGTTAAAAATATTATCGGCGTCATGAGTGGTAAAGGCGGCGTAGGTAAATCAACAATATCTGTTCTCATTGCACATGAACTTAATAAAAAGGGCTATAAGGTTGGACTTATGGATTCAGATATTACAGGCCCAAGTATACCAAGATTATTAGGTATTAAAGATGTGAAACCTGTAATGAGTGAATCTGGTATTATGCCAGTTAGAACCACTGAGGGCATTGATGTTATTTCAATGAACTTTCTTGTGGAAAATGAAGAGGATCCAGTTATTTGGCGAGGACCAGCAGTTTCTGGGGTTGTTAAGCAGTTTTGGACTGATGTTATATGGGGAGAGCTTGATTACTTAATTATAGATATGCCTCCTGGCACAGGGGATGTTGCACTAACAGTAATGCAATCAATACCAGTTACAGGAATAGTAATGATTTCAACACCACAAGACTTAGTATCTATGATTGTTGGGAAAGCAATAAATATGGCACGTAAGCTAGACATCGGTATAATAGGACTAATAGAGAACATGAGTTATATTATTTGTCCAGAATGCAGCGAGAAAATAAAAATATTTGAATCAGATAACATAGACGAATTCTTAAATAAAAATGACCTAGATTTACTTGGAGAAATTCCAATGTGTAGGGAAATTGTTAATATTTCAAACAAAGGAGAATACAAGCTAAATACTGAATTAAATGAAATAGCTGATAGTATTATCAATAAAATTATTAAAAAGGCAAAAAAATAAAAAGTGGAGGTTATATTTTATGAAAATAGCAATACCTAATAATGGTAGTATGGTGAATCAACATTTTGGAATGAGTGAAAGTTTTGTAATTGCGACTATAGAAGCCAAAAAAATTATAAGCATTGAAGAAATATCAGCAGTCGAGCTTGCACATCAGCATCAGGGCTTGGCAGACTTACTCAAAAATCAGGGAGCGACAGTGGTTATTACTGGTGGGATTGGCGGAGGTGCAATTAGCGGTTTAGAGCAAAATGGTCTCCAAGTAATAAAAGGAGCATCTGGAGAATATAAAAAGGTAATTGAAGAATATATTAATGGAACTTTGGAAAATAAAGATGTAACTTGTAATCATCATGGTGAACATCATCACCAATAAATAACAAAAAAAGGAACACAGCTGTGCTCCTTTTTTTTGTTTTACTGCAATAAAAGGTATAGGTTATTTTTTTAGATTACCATTAAAACCTGATAGTCCATGATTCATATGATATATTGGACCAAATTTATTTTTCAATAATACATTAACCGCTTTAGGGCTTCTACCACCTGAAGCACAGTGCACTAAAATTGGGTTGCCACGAAATTTTTCTAGCTCAGTAATTCTGGATGCAATTTCATTAGCCGGCATTAGCTTAGAAGCATTTATATGTCCTGTTTGGTATTCACCTTTGCTTCGTACATCTAAAACAATGAGGTCCTTATTTTCACGTATAAGGTTAACAGCTTCTTCGCCAGAAACATTTTTTACATTTTTATTAAATTTAATTATTATCTTAGGATACATTATATAAGCTATTAAAAGGATTAATATTATGGTTAATATGTTATTCATGATTTTTCCTTCTTTCGATTGATATTAGTGTAATTTACAAATATTAATTTCGGTTTTAAAATACATCCTGGCTAATACATTTTCAGAATTCTATTAACATTAATGTCAAATGACAATATTCAACATTGTCGTTTATTTAAAAGTTGTATGATATAATAATATCACTATATTCGAATGTAATGATATATTTAAAGGAGAGTGTTTATATGCATAAATTTAATATTAAGAACATAGAAAAATTAGATAATTTAAAAAGAAGACAAAGTATGCCACCGGAAGAAACCTTAAAAAAATTTCATATTGATGATAAATGTACCTTACTTGATATAGGTTGCGGTATAGGGTATTTCACCATTCCTGCAGCTAATATTGTAAATAAGGGTAAAGCAATTGGATTAGATATAATACCTGAAATGATTGATATTGCAAAAAAGAAAGTTACTAATATTTCTAATATAGAATTTATACAAAGTGATGAATATTCCTTTCCGATCCAAGATAATTCGATTGACTATGTTTTTATAAGCAATGTAATTCATGAGATTGAAGATAAGCCTAGATATTTCAAGGAAATAAAAAGGGTGCTTAAAACTCAGGGGTTCCTTTGTATAATTGACTGGGAGAAAAAAGAAACTGAAATCGGTCCATCTATTAATGATCGAATATCTAAGGAAGAAATGATACAGCTCTGTGCTCTAACTAGTTTCATATCTGTAGAGGATATAAATATAAATGCTGATCATTATGGATTAAAATTACAACTAATATAACTAGAATCTACAATATAACATCATATCAACTTTATTGAATTATTTTTTAAAAAGAAGTATGGAAATAATAATCCATACTTCTTAGCTGTTCATCATCTTCGATGTTGCAATATTAAATAAATAGATTTACATTTGATTCTTCTGCTTCTCCTAGGTAGTAACCAACTCCACCAATTTTCACACCGCCTATAAGTTCTTCCTGTGTAATTCCCATTACGTCCATGGACATTGAGCAGGCAACCACTTCTACTCCGCTATCTATTGCTGATTTAATTAAGTCTTCAAGAGAACTTATATTTTTATTTTTCATTACTGAGCGGATCATTTTAGCTCCAATTCCCATTATGTTCATTTGGGAAAGTTTAAGCTTTTTACTTCCTCTTGGCATCATAAATCCAAACATTGAATCTATTAACCCTTTTTTCACGGTTGCTTTTTCAGGTTTGCGTATGATATTAAGACCCCAGAAAGTACATAATATAGTAACCTTGCTTCCCATTGCAACTGCGCCATTTGCAATAATAAAGGCTGCGATTGCTTTATCTAAATCACCACTAAAAAGTACTATTGTCTTATTTGTTTTTTCCACTGCATTAGATGGACAGGAAGTATCTATTTCTGTATCATTATTAATTCCTTTTCTTATGAATGCAAAAATCATACCTTTTTCTTTTTTTAAATCCATTAATTGATTCTTTGTTTTATTACACCAAGCTTTAATGTCCTCGTAAAAGCCAATGTCAGAAGCTATTACTTTTAATACTTGACCTTCATTTAATTCGTCAATATTCGCTTTAACTTTAATTAGTGGTCCAGGGCAACACATACCACAAGCGTCCAGGAGCTTATCAAAATTAATAATGCCTTTATCTGTTTCTTTTACAACTCTAGTATTTTGATCTAATCTCTGTCCTTTTGCCTTATCACTAATTTCCGGTTTATTTGGCTTAAAATTTAAGATTGAAGCTGATTTATATCCTCCAGTTAAGTTTTTAACTTTGTATCCTTTTGGAGTGAGCATTCTAGAAGCTATATATCCTTTAAGACCTATTGAACAGTATTCAAGGATTTCTTTGTTTTTATCCAGTTCACCTATTCTTTCTCTTAAACTATCTATAGGAATGTTTATTGCATTCTCAACATGTCCATTACTAAATTCCATTTCAGTACGCAAATCTAAAAGCGTAGTATTTTCTTTGTCGTATGCCATGAACTGATCTGGTGTTAACACGTCCATTCTTCCTGCTAGCACATTTTCCGCAACATATCCTGCCATATTTACAGGATCCTTAGCCGATGAGAAAGGTGGCGCATATGAAAGCTCAAGTTCTGTTAAATCATATATCGTTCCTCCGAATCTAATAGCTGTAGCTATTACGTCTATTCTCTTGTCCACTCCGTCATAACCCACTCCTTGAGCTCCAAGGATTTTACCATCGGAACTAAAAATAAGTTTTAAAGTCATGGAAAGAGCCGCAGGATAATATGAAGCATGGGCTACAGGATGAATGAATATAACTTTATAAGGAATCTTTAACCTTGTTAAAGTTCGCTCATTATTACCTGTACTTCCAGCGGTTAAGTCGAAAACCTTAATAATTGCGGTTCCTTGAGTCCCCTTATAAGTAGTTTTAAGGCCTGCTATATTATCTGCTGCAATTCTACCTTGCTTATTTGCAGGACCAGCAAGTGGCACTGCTGTTTTTGTTTTATTTACAAAATCTACAACTTCGATAGCATCACCAACTGCAAATATTCCAGAAACACATGTTTCCAATTTTTCATTTACTAATATGTGCCCTTTAGGTCCGAATTCTATTCCACTATTTTTTAAGAATCCAGTATCAGGAATAACCCCTATTGCGAGTATTACCATATCAGTGTTTAATTTTGCACCACTATTTAGAGTTATTTCAACGCTATTTTCAGTATCTTTAAAAGCTTTCACTCCGTCATTTAAAATCATGGAAACACCATTATCTTGAAGTTCTTTTTCAATTGTTAAAACTATATTTGTGTCAAAAGGAGCCATTATGTGGGGAGCGGCTTCTACCAGAGTAACCTCAAGACCTCTTTCTTTCAAGTTCTCAGCCATTTCTACACCAACAAAACCTCCGCCAATAATCACAGCACTATTAATACCCTTTGTGTCCACATATGCCTTTATATTATCAGTATCTGGTATATTTCTTAAAGTAAATATTCTTTTACTGTTAATACCTTCTATATTAGGTCTAATTGCTTTTGCTCCTGGTGATAATACTATATAATCATAGCTTTCTTCATAAGTACCTTTAGCCTTACTTTTAACTGTAACTATCTTTTTATCCGTGTCAATGGAAACTACTTCACTGTTATTTCTTACGTCTATATTAAACCTAGTTTTGATACTCTCAGGTGTTTGAACTACAAGCTTCTCTCTTTCTTTTATAACATCTCCAATATAATAAGGTAGTCCACAATTTGCAAAAGAAATGTATTCATCCCTTTCAAACATAATTATTTCTGCATTCTCATCTAGTCGCCTAATTCTAACTGCTGCTGTAGCTCCACCAGCTACTCCACCTACAACTAATACTTTTTTCATAATAACTATTTCCCCCCGTATTTTTATAATTATTTATTAACTCGATAATAAAATTGAATTTATTAATTTTATTATTCTTTCATCTGTAATTTTATAGTTAACTTCAAGGCCCTTTCGATTGCCCTCTATTACACCAGCATATCTTAACTTCTGTAGATGTTGAGAAACAGTAGATTGAGGAATCTTTAG
>NZ_DATCQT010000142.1:0-70338 GCF_036569345.1 Clostridium sp. | reverse complement strand
ATTATTAATATAATTAAACTTATAGTTAATATACTTAAAATAAAATATAAAAATTCTTTAAAATAGCTATAATTATATTATTAAACATTTAGATTTTAGTTTCATTTGTTATTTAGGCAATTTTTTATTATAAGATATCATATAGTTTAAGTTGAATTTAAGTCTTTTTTAATCTGTTTTTAATCTTTTAAATATATAATATGAAATGTTGGCTTATATAAATAAGCAATCTATAACGAAAGGGGAAAAAACATGGATATCTTAATCAACTTTATAAATGGAATAATGCATATTGATAAGTATTTAGCTTTACTAATACAGCAGTATGGAATATTAACCTATGTTATTCTGTTTTTAATCATATTTATTGAAACAGGATTGGTTGTTATGCCATTTTTGCCTGGCGACTCAATGCTGTTTGCAGCAGGAGCACTAGCAGGAATTGGATCAATGAATATATTTACTCTTTTAGTTGTAGTGTATCTTGCAGCAGTACTTGGAGATACCGCTAATTATCATATTGGTAAAAAGATTGGGAAAAAGATATTAGAGAAAGAAGAAGTAAGGTATATTAAAAAAGAGCATTTAATAAAAGCTCAGAAGTTTTATGAAAAATATGGCTCAATGGCAATAGTTATAGGAAGATTTATCCCGATAATTAGAACCTTTGTACCTTTTGTAGCGGGTATCGGAGAAATGAATTACTCAAAATTTATTCCTTACAATATGATTGGTGGAGGATTATGGGTAAGTTTATTTTTAGGTGGAGGTTACTTCTTTGGTAATCTTACTTTTATAAAAAATCATTTTTCTTATATGCTAATAGCTATAATATTTATTTCATTACTACCAGTAGTTATATTATTTATAAAAGAAAAGATGAAAAAAGATGGAAATACTGAAACATGTGTTTAACTTAATAAGGCCATCAGAAGATAAAGCATGCATTTTTATGCAGTTAAATAATAACTTGCTAAACTATAATACCAAGGCTAGTATATAAGAGAGAGAGGTGGAAAGGTGTACTTTAATATTGGAGAGAGAATAGATAAACTTGATAATTATATTCTATTTGTTATTGAAAAGTATGTACATAATAGGTATTTAGATATTATAATGCCTATAGTAACATTGACGGCAAATTTAGGGATTATTTGGATTGTACTAGCTATTGGTTTAATATTAGATAAACCATATAGATTAATTGGATATTCAGTACTTTTAACATTATTTATAAGCACGATTGTTGGGGAAGGAATAATAAAACACATAGTAAGACGGGTTCGGCCATGCAATAAGCAGGAGAATATTAGTCTGTTTAGTTTAAAGCCAAACTCTTATTCTTTTCCTTCAGGGCATACCTTATCATCCTTTGCTGCTGCAGAAATGCTGTCTTTGTATTTTTCACAATATAGATTGGTATTTATGGCAATAGCATTTTTTATAGCTTTATCAAGATTATACTTATATGTTCATTATCCAACGGATGTTCTAGCAGGATTTATAATTGGAATGTTATGTTCGAAAATACTCTTTATTATGTTACAAGAAGGATACATTCAAAGGTTCGTTACTTTTTTAAGTTACCAGTTGATATAGTTTGGATCAATCAAATTCATTATATAATAAATTAAAGTAGAGGTGTAGTTACATGAACATTATATTGGTGTTAAAAGCTATAATAATAGCTATAGTAGAAGGGATAACAGAATTTATTCCTATTTCTTCAACAGGACATATGATAATTGTTGGAAATGTTATAAATTTTAAAGGTGCATTTGCAACTAGTTTTGAGGTAGTCATTCAATTAGGAGCTATTCTTGCAATTATAGTTTTATATTGGGATAAAATATGGAATTCAGTCGTGGATTTTTTTAAGGCAAAACCATCAGGGCTTAAATTTTGGACTAATATTATAGTTGCATTTTTACCAGCAGCAGTATTAGGATTTCTTTTTAATGATAAAATAGATAAATATCTTTTCAACCCATTTACTGTAGCTTTGGCTTTAGTAGTTGGTGGAATTCTAATGATTATCATAGAAAATAAATTTAGAGATAAGTATACAACAAAAAATATTGAGCAAATAAGTATTAAACAATCTCTTAAAATAGGTTGTTTTCAATGTTTTGCACTATGGCCAGGTATGTCTAGATCGGCATCGACTATAATGGGAGGTTGGATTTGTGGCGTTTCAACAGTTGCCGCAACCGAGTTTTCATTCTTTTTAGCAATACCAACTATGGTTGGAGCTACAGCACTAACTTTATATAAAAGTGGAATGAATTATAACATGGGTGAGATTATTACTTTGGTTATCGGATTTGTAGTGGCGTTTTTAGTTGCATTAATCGTGGTTGAAAAATTTGTTTCTTATTTAAAGAAAAAACCTATGAAAGTTTTTGCTATTTATAGAATAATTGTTGGAGTAGCATTGCTAGGTTTAATTCAATTTGGTGTTATTTCATTATAATTAATAATAGAATTATTTAAAAACCACATTCCTATTGAGTATAGGAATGTGGTTTTTTAATATTTATTTTTTAAAACCTAATTTTTTTAACCTTTCTATCCTTAATAATTTTTCGTTTTTTTCTTTTTCCTCTGCCTTCATTATCTGAATACTCTTAACCACAACTACAAATGCAAATGTACTTACAATAATGACGCCTGCTCCAAAGAAACCTAAAATATAAGATGCTATTATTTTCGTCATTATTACCTCCCCCATAATTGTTTTTAACATTCCCTTATATTCCACATTATCTAAGTGATTTATCCTCATGGAATATGTATATTCTTAATTTGTACATTCGTTCTTAATAGTTTTTTAATTAGAAATTGTTAACTGTTGACAATGATTTGACATCAAAGTATAATATGAAATATGAAAATAGATAAAACAATTTACATAATAGGTAGAATTTGAGTAATTACCATTTTAGAATTAATTAGAAGACATAAAGTTTGTACACAAAATAACACTTAGAGTACAAATCAGGAGGATGAAATGTTAAAGACAAGGGGAAATCTTAATCCAAACATACAAAAGACATTTAAACTGGATTCAGTTAAGAAAAAGATGATAGCTGGTTTTATGCTTTTGACATTAATAAACATAACATCCTTTTTAGCGTTCCAAATATATAGTTCATATGGACGACTAAAGGAAGAGGCACTTGATAAAAGTTATGCTTATGCGGAACACATCGAGAAAATAATTTCTCCAATAGGAATAAAACAGACAGAAAAACTACAAAGCAAGATAACTAGTTTACTAAGTACGCAATATAGTACAGCGGGATATTTAGGAGTGTTGGATAAAAACCTGAATTACATAACTAATACTGATAAAAGCAAAATTGGTACACAGCTTAAGACTCCAGAGACAGAAGCTGCAATTAAAACAAATAAAAATGTGAGTTTCACAATTGAACTTAATGGTAAAAAAGAATATATATCCATGGTACCATTGTACAATATAACAATGGTTAAGGGGGTTGACGGTGTGACCTCTGCAACTGCTAAGATAGATGTACCAGGATATGTAGTTGTCAGCATGAATACTGAAATGATGATTATCCGTCAGAGGACGGAACTTATAAAAATACTTGCGATTGGTTGTGTCCTCCTTGCGCTTTCAATAGTAATTGCTGTAATAATTTCAAAGAATATAACAAATCCTTTGAAAAGTATTAGAAGTCATCTGCATAGCATGGCAGAAGGTGATTTTACAAAGTCTGTTTCAGTAAAATCTAAAGATGAACTTCTTACATTGGCAAATGATCTTAATAAGACAAATTTTGTTTTGAAAAATATGATTGCAGATATAAAATCAACAGCTAATACAATTGATAAATATTCACATGAGGTCACCCATTCTACAAATAATATAACTGGAGCAAGTGATGAAATCTCTTTATCAATGGATGAGGTAGCAGGAAGCACTACGGAGCAAGCTAGCAGTTTATCGGATACAGTAAACACAGTAAATATATTTTCTAAAAACTTGGATAATATAAATTTAAGAATCCAGGGAATAGAAGGAAACAGCATCCAGATAAAAGATGTGGCTGATAAGGGAAATATTAAAATAAACGAACTTCTTTTAACTATGAAAGAGGTCCAGAGTTGCTTTGAATCTGTTAAAAACAAAATAGAGAATCTTTCAAGTTCAGTGGGGCAAATACACTTAATAACAGAAACAATTAACAGTGTAGCAAAACAGACAAATTTACTTTCACTTAATGCCTCGATTGAAGCTGCTAGAGCAGGAGATGCAGGAGGTGGATTTATTGTTGTTGCAAATGAAGTAAGAAAACTTGCAGATCAAACCCTTCAAGCGTCACATAGTATCTCAGAGCTTATTAATGATATTTCAGATAGTACAAGCATTGTTGCAGATACCACCACAGAGGCGATAACAAAGGTAGAAATACAATCTTCGACGATTCAAGGTACCGTAACAGTATTTAATAGGATTGTAGAACAAATTAACGTTGTAATTCCTCAAATAAATGAAGTGGCGAGTACCCTTGATCAAACAATGGCGATGAAAGATAATATTTTAATCAATGTAAAGTCAATTGCTTCAACTTCTGAAGAGATGGCTGCTTCAGCAGAGGAAGTATCAGCTTTAACCCAGGAACAATCTGTCTCGATATTTGAGCTATCTAATCTTTCAGAACAATTAAACAAGACTTCAATCTCCATGAATGAAAGCATAGATAAATTTAAAATTGACAATACTTTGATATCCAAATATAATTAAAATATGAAAACAGATAAAACGATTTACCTAATAGGAAGAATACGAGAAAGAGCAAATGAGTTTATTTTAAAAGAGTTAGAACAGATAGGGTTTAAAGACATAGCACCATCTCATGGAGATATTTTAGCAACTTTATTTAAGTATGGTGAATGTACTATGACTGATATTGCAAATAGTATTCATAGGGATAGATCTACTGTTACAACTTTAGTAAACAAGTTAACTAGATTAGGGTATGTATCATCGAGGAAAGATGTTAATGATAACAGGTCAACAATTATCTTTCTAACTGAAAAAGGAAAGGAGTTAGAGCCCAGTTTTAAAGCAATTTCACAGAAACTTTATGATATTGAATATAAAGGTATAAGTGATAATGAGAAGGAAGTTTTTAAAAATATATTAGAAAAAATTTATAATAACTTCTAAGTTAAAAACCCAGTATAATTTTCAATTATACTGGGTTTTTTCGAATTGTATTATTTAACAATTTTAAATAATAATTATATTGACCGCCGGTCGGTCAATGATGTATAATTAATTTATGAAAATAAAAGTAAAATTTTATGAGGGGGAGAATAATCTTGAAAAGAATAAGAAAAGTATCTTTGTTTTTAATGCTTTTGCTACTACCGATAACATTTAACTATTTTTCGCCATATTTAATTATCGATGGGATAGTAAATAGAATTGCTGCTGGAGCATTTTTTATCTGGACTTTTATGTTTATAACATCATTATTATTTGGAAGAGCCTTTTGTGCCTATGTCTGTCCATATGGTGGACTTCAAATGCTTGCTGATATTGTTTTACAAAAACCACTTAAAGAAGTAAAATGGCTAAGAAAAGTTAAACTTGTAATTGGATTGGCGTGGGTAACTACAATTATAGGATTACTTATAACATTTAAGGGGTTCGGCAAAGTAGACTTCTTTTATCTGACAGAAACATTTGTTTCAGTTGATAGTGTAATAAAACTTATAGGATACTATGTAATAGTAACAGGGCTTTTAATATTACCATTTATCCTTGGTAAAAGGGGATCTTGCCACTACTTTTGCCCAATGTCAATATTAAATATTGCGGGTACTAAGATTAAGAACAAAATAAATATTCCTTCACTTAGATTAATAAGCGATAAGTCAAAATGCATTTCATGCAAACAATGTAATAAGGCATGTCCTATGAGCCTTAATGTAATGATGATGGTTAAAAATGAAAAGATGGATAATACAGAATGTATACTTTGTGGTGAATGCGCTAATTCCTGCAAAGTTGAAGCTGTTAAAAGGGAATATGCAAGAAAAGAAACTTGCCAAGGATCTAAAGAGGTCGCAAGGGACGAAACCCTTTAACATAGGAGGAGATAAAAATGGGCAGAATTGTTAAGGACCCGGTTGAAAGAAGAAGAGAAATAATGAATAAAGCGTCAGAGCTCTTCTTAAATAAAGGATATGATAAGACATCAGTGAACTCGATTGTTGTGGAACTGGATATTGCAAAAGGGACCTTCTATCATTACTTTAAATCCAAGGAAGAGGTTCTTTGTGAAATACTTGAGGAAAGTGTAGAAAAATATTCTGGGGGAATAAAAAAAGACTTAAATTCTTTAACTGGAGCGGGGAACAAAATGCAGTTTTTATTAAGAAAGCTTTTAATTCCAAGCAATTCATCAGACCAGTTCATAACTCGCATTGAGGATAATGAAAATGCAAAGATGCATCAAATGTTTGATAAAAAATTCTATGAAAAATTTCATCCTATTCTTGTCGAAATAATTGAGGAAGGTATAAAAGAAGAAATTTTTGATATTATTCATCCAGTTGAAATTACAGAGATATTATTAATGGGAGTTAGGTCCTTTATGCATATTCATATTCCTAGATTCAACGACTTAAACTATGCGAAGGAAAAACTTTCTTCAATTGAAGAACTCTTCAACAGAGTACTGCGTTCAGACTCTAGGGAATTTACCTTTAAATTATTTGAGAAGTAATATATGCTAGAAGGTAATAAATCAAATGAATGTAAAAGTTGGGGGACTTCATAATGAAAAATGATTTAACTAAAGGAAATATTTTTAAAAAAATTATAATTCTAGCGTTACCTATTATGGGAACATCACTGATACAATCAGCTTACAGTATGACAGATATGATATGGGTAGGTACACTAGGCTCTAGAGCTGTTACTGCAGTGGGGACGGCGAGCTTTTTCACTTGGTTTGCCTTTGCATTTATTACAATTCCACAAATAGGAGCAGCAGTTGGAGTATCACAATCAGTAGGAAGAAAAGATGTAAAAGAGACAAAAAACTATATACGACATTCAGTACAATTGAATTTATTTTTTGCTATTTTGTATGGATTTACAATGATAATCTTTAGAAAACAGCTTATAGGTTTTTTTAACATTAAGGGCAATGATATTTTAAGTATGGCATCGGATTTTCTTGCTATAGTCTCGTCGGGGATGATATTTTTCTTTTTACCACCTGTGCTTACAGCAATATTCAATGGGCATGGAGACAGTAGGACCCCTTTTAGAATAAACATAGCGGGGCTTATGCTTAATATAATACTTGATCCTATTTTGATATTAGGTCTTGGACCATTTCCTAGAATGGGAGTCCCTGGAGCCGCTATTTCAACAATCTTTGCGCAGTTTGTTGTGACAATAATATTCATTTTTGTAATAACAAAGAAAACTGATTATTTTTCTGAGGTGAATTTTCTACAAGTACCAGATTGGAAGCATATGAGAAAAATTATTAAGTTTGGGTTGCCTGTTGCAGTGCAAAGTGGAGTATTTACCTTTATAGCAATGATAATAGCAAGGATACTATCACATTGGGGATCAACGCCAATTGCTGTACAAAGCGTTGGCTCACAAATTGAATCAATAACATGGATGACGGCTGGAGGTTTTCAAACCGCGTTAAGTGCTTTTGTAGGGCAAAATTTTGGAGCTAAAAAGTGGGACAGAATTTATAAAGGGTATTTTATAGCCATAGGTATTATAGCTGCTTTTGGGACAATGACATCATGCCTTCTAATATTTTTCCCAGGGCCTATTTTCTCTATTTTTATTTCAGAAAAAAACGTAATTAAGGATGGCATAGTATATTTGAGAATACTTGGAGTTTCGCAGCTTTTCATGTGTATAGAAATGACAACGGCAGGAGCCTTTAACGGTCTCGGAAGGACAGTTCCTCCTTCAATAGTAGGCATTGTATTAAATGCTATGAGAATACCAGGGGCGCTTTTATTGTCAACGGTTCTTGGACTGAGTGGTGTATGGTGGAGCATAAGTCTCAGCAGTATCTTAAAAGGTACAATATTAGCAAGTTGGTTTATCTTATTTCTCACACGTCATCCTGAAACAAGAGGAAGGAACCTTTTAAGGCATCACATAAATATAGAGGAGGGAGAGGGTTTTTAAGTAAAAAACTTATCTCCTACTCTATTTTGTGATAATCATTATAAAAGAGACACCAATATCTTCATTTTGAGCTTTTATACAACCATTGTACATGCTTAATATTCGTTTTACAATATCTAGACCCAAACCAAAGTTGCCCCCATTTCCCTTATTAAAAGCCCAAAATATATTCTCAAGCTTATCCTCGGGGATTTTTTCTCCATCATTATATATAGTAATGTACTGCTGTTTATCGTCTTCATAAATATTTATCCTAATTAAGCTTTTTGCATACCTTAATGCATTGTCTATTATATTTTCAAAAACTACAGTCCATTGTTCTTCATCACCAGTTATATCAATACTTTTAATATCAATCTCAAATTTAATATTTTTATCATTACAAACAAAACTTTCAATAATGCCTTCAGCTAAATCCTTAATACATATTGTTTTAAACTTATTTTTATATTTAGACATATACTTGATTTTGGTTAAGTAAAGTAGTCCTTTTACCCTTTTTTGCATTCTTTCAGCTTCAGAATCTATAACTTTCATGGTGCTTTTTAGGTCTCCCTTTGGGTAAATCCCGTCCTCTACTGCATGGGCATAACTTCTTATTACCATTAATGGTGTCTTTAAATCGTGAGAAGTCTTCTGTAGCATTGTCTGTTCGTATTCATCCTGCTTAACAAGTTCCTTTCTCATCTCCTCAATGGATTTTGAAAGCTCTCCGATTTCATCATTCCTGTCTATGTTAATACTTTCATGCCATTGTTTCATACCTATTTTTTTTACCCTGCTTTGTAGTTCTCTTAAAGGTAGCACAAGCTTCTGAGCCATATATTTTGCAGCTATAAGGCATATGATTAAAGCAATAACCATTACAGAAAATAATCGACCTATTAAACTCCCATACAAAGAATTTCTGTAAGTATCCCACATATAAGATACAACGAAATTTCCTTTTTTATTTATCCTGTTTACTCTGATTACATATAGTATTCTGCCAGAACTTGCACTTTGAACATATTTTTGAGTAGTATCAGTCTGATTTTTTACCTGCTTTTTTAAGTTATTCAGGAAGAGTTTAGCAGCAGTATTGTTTGGTATAAATTTTTGTATCTTTGTAAGATTTAATTCATCGTCATTATAATTTAATCTTACATGTTTTACAGCACGAATATCATTATTGACTGTATCAGCATTATCAGCTTGCTCTGGGTCATAGTTGCCTGTACTCTTTTGAATCAAGGTCTCTTGGGCTGTTTCAATAGTTTTATAAATTTCATTGGTGAAGAATGTTCTTATAGTTAAGGAAAAATAGACTGATAATAAAGTAAATACAATTACAATTACTAAAGTGAATATAATCCATATTTGCATGGCCAGAGGCCAATTTTTTAATTTTTTCATAATATGTCCTTTCTAACAAGATAGCCTGTATCCGTGTCCATATATGGTTTCTACCTTTAATTCAGGCATTTTTTTTCTAAGTCTCCTGACTAAATCATCAACTACCCTGTCACTTCCAAAATAATTATCTCCCCATAGATCGCCAATTATCTGCTCTCTCGTAACTGCTCCACCTTTCTTGCTTAGTAAAAGTATCAACAAATCAAATTCTCCTGAGGTCATAGATATTTCTATACTATTAAATGTTACTAACCTCTTTGACATATCAACAGTATATCCTTCAATAATTATGACATCTTTATCCTTATCACTGTTATAAACCCTTTTTAGCAATTTTTGTACTCTTATAACAAGTTCTCTGGGCATAAAGGGTTTTGCAAGATAGTCATCACTTCCCATTTCAAGACCAATAATTCTATCGATATCTTGATCTCTTGCGGATATAAATATAACAGGAACATCTTTATCCTTTTCCTTTATTTCTTTTAACAGCTGAAATCCATCTATGTCAGGAAGCATAATATCTAACACCCATAAGTCAGATTTGTTATCTATGTTACTTCTTGCCGCTGCTCCATTTAGAAAGGTGGTAACCTGGAGGCCCTCCTTTTCAAGGTAGGATTTTAATATATCATTTAAGTTTTCTTCGTCCTCTACAAGATATATTTTATAACTCATAGCTTTATAAACATCTCCCTCCGATATCTTATATAATTATATCAAAAAACAGATTAACTAATAAAGTTTATTTAATATAAATATCTCCATATGGTAGACTTCTTATTAATTATAGCCAAACTTTGTGGTAAAAGTATTAAACAATCGTGTGAAATTATGTGAATAAAATATTCAATATAAAAGGCATCTACTTTGAAGTAGTTGCCTTTTTATGTGGATGTTAATATTTTATTATTTATACAATAATTAATTTCTTATGGAATGTTTTTTCAAATGAAGATGCGCAGTCCATTGCTGAACTAATTTCTAGTATCGGATTTGCTGTTGAATCAACGGTAATAGTTACACTATCTAATTCTATATTACAACTAACCATTTTTATATTGCCATTTAAACATTTATCTAGACTTTCACTAATGCGGAGTAATATGCTTAAATTATCTATAATTTTTAGATCTTGATTAGTTATTAAATCTTGATATAACTTTAAATCTATTTTAAATTCATTTTTTCTATGAAGTGCAGCTATATATGCTGCCATTAGTTGTTCTTTATGAGTAAGTCCATTAATTTTAGAGTTTGCAATCATGTAAGAGGAATGTTTATGATGGTCAAAGTAGCTTATAAGAATTCCTATATCATGAAGCATAGCTGCTGTTTTTAATATTTTATATGGGTTTATCGGTATGTTAATAATAGGTTTAAGTTTATTGTATAAGGTTTCAGTTAGTACCCATACATGGCTTGGATGTTTAAGATCTATTCCATAGTTAAGTAAATTGTTTTTTAAAGAAAAATCAAGAACATCAGTTAGAGGTATCTTATTTTTAAAAATATATTCATATATTAAACCATCGCGAAGTCCACTTCCACTAACATGAAGTTCTTTTAAATCAAGGTATTCAATTAAGGAAACTAAAACTGTGGTAGCGCCAACAAAGATATCAGCTCTTTCTTTCGAAAGTCCCTTAAGCTTCTTTCTTTGAGAAGAATTTTTGACTTTGACCTGATTAAAGATACTTATTACCTCATTTGTAGGAATTATGTAATTATGGAGATTATCTATAGGATAATTAGTTTTTCTCTCATGGAGTTTACCAATATTTCTTATAGTACCACCTATCCCAATTACAGGTATGTCTTCAACCTCTTTTAGCCAAGGAATATCTTTATATAGTGAAATTAGAAATCCTTTAATAGCAACTTCACTTTTATCATCCATAGCATTTTGAAGTGAAAACTTTTCTGTGAGGTTTATGGCGCCAAAAGGTAAACTTATAGAAGCTTTTAATTTTCTGTTTTTAACTAAAACTAATTCAGAGCTACTACCACCGATATCCATTATAAGTCCATCGGAAAAATCCATTGTATTTATAGTTCCAAAATAATCATAATAAGCTTCTTCAATACCAGTTAAAACACGAATATCAATAGAAAGTTCTGATTTAACACGGTTCAAAAATTCTATTTGATTAGATGCCCTTCGAACAGCTTCTGTAGCAACAGCTAAGAGTTCACTTACATCTTGAATAATACATAACCGTTTAAAGAAAGCTAAAGTATAAAGAGCACTATTAATTCTAGAAGGACTTAAGCCTCCATCTACTGTCATATCTTTGCCTAAGCGAACACTTTCTTTAATTTCATCTATTACCCTAAAAGAATTGTCTTTGTTTATTTGAATAATTACTAAACGTATTGAATTTGACCCTATATCAATGATGCCTATTTTTTTCATTTCTGTTTTCTCCCTTTATAATGATTTTTTATATCACTTATGTATATAATAGTTAATAGTTATGATATTTACAAGTGTTAATAAATATGACTTTAACATAGAAATATTTTTTTATGGTTAAAGTATAGTTAAGGTTTGGTTAAATAAAATATAGATTATTGTATAAAAACAAGCGTCATAGTAATATCAGAGTATATGTGTAATAATTTTAATAAACAAAGGAGATTTTTTATGAGCATCGTGAGTGCATGGAAAGTAATTGCGGCTATTGATGTAGGTGCTAACTATTTAAAAATGACAATTGGAGAGATAAATACACAAGGTGAAGTGACAATTTTAGAGGATGTAGTAAAACCTACAAAGATAGGTAAAGATACATTTTCTAAAGCGAGAATTTCTGTGCAGACAATACATGAGACCTGTGACGATTTAAAAGGGTTTGTTAGACTTATGAAGGATTACAAAATTAAGTTTTACAAAGCAGTGGCAACTAGTGGTATTCGCGAAGCTGAAAACAAACAGTATGTTTTAGAACAAATAAGACTTAGAACAGGGTTAAATATAGAATCAATAAACATTGCAGAAGAACAATTTTTCATGTTAAAAGCAGTTAGAAACCATTTATATTCGATAAATATTGAAAAAACAGAACAATCTTTAATTGTAAATATTACTTCTGGTGCAGTAGAGACATCAATTTATGAAGGTGGTAAATTGAAGTTTACTGAACATGTTAAAATAGGATCTCTCAGAATAAGAGAAGCTTTATCTGATTTAGAAACAAAGACAATTGAGTTTTCAGAGACTATGGAGCAGTACATAGAAAGTAAGATATATGGACTAAAATCTCAAATTAAAAATTTTGAAATTCATTACTTTTGGGGATTAGGTGGAGAATTGAATACAATTTGTGGAATTATAAGAAAAAAGAAAGGTGTTAATAAGAAAGATTATTATATTAAAAAGGAAGCGTTATTAGCACTTACAAAAGAAATTAGTAATATGGATAATTTTCAAATTAAAACCACTTTTGGACTTTCTAATAAAACAGCAGAACTTCTTCTACCTTCTATACTTATTTTTTATTGTTTTCTTAAAATGACTAAAGCTGAGGGAATTCAAATTCCTAAGTTATCACTAAGGCAAGGAATTCTATATGATTTATCTGACGAAATACTAAATATTCCTCGAAGAAAAGAATTAATAAATGATATCATTAGTTCTGTCTGGTATATAGGGGAAAAATATCAAATCGATAAAGAACATGCGGCTTTTGTTGAAAAATTCTCGCTTGAAATTTTTGATCACACTAAGAGGTTACATAAGTTAGGGGATAGAGAACGGCTTTATTTACAGGTTGCAGCTATACTTCATGATGTGGGTGGTTATATAAGCGCAAATGATCATAATTTACATTCTTATAATATAATAAGAGCGCAGAGTATTATTGGGTTTTCAGATATAGCACTTGAGCTTATCGCAAATGCAACAATGTACCATTCAGAGGATATTCCTACAGTAGATCATAAGAATTATAAATACTTAAGTGATAAAGATAAAATGGTTGTATCTACATTAGCTGCAATATTAAAACTTTCAGAAGCTTTAGATATATCACACATGCAAAAGATAAAAGAAATCAAATTGTTAGGAACTAGGGATAGTATGTTTTTCAATATAAAATCTGAAGGTGATATTATTTTAGAAGAATGGAATTTTTTAAAACATGTGGATTTTTTTGAAGAAGTAATTGGTGTAAAACCAATAATATAAAAGAGGGAGTGCGAAGAAATGACCATTTATTCATTGCCTGAATATTTTATTAGCAGGGAATTAAGCTGGATCCAGTTTAATGAACGTGTACTTGAGGAAGCACAGGATACAACAAATCCATTGTTCGAAAGGTTAAAATTCGCGGCAATTGTAAGCTCAAATTTAGATGAGTTTTTTATGGTAAGAGTTGGTTCATTGTCGGATCAAGTTACAGCTAAATTTGATAAAAAGGACCCATCAGGGCTAACACCTGTGCAGCAAATGAAGCAAATAGGAATATTAGTACATAAACTTGTTTATGATCAATTTAATTGTTATAATCGTTCTTTAAAAAAAGGTCTTAAGAAAGAAAAAATTAGATTTTTAAAATTCAGAGACTTAAGTCAAGAACAGATTAATTATGTTGAAAATTATTACTTGAAAAATATTTTTCCAGTACTTACACCAATGGTGGTTAACCAAAGCAGTCCTTTCCCATTAATATCAAATAAAAGCTTGAATATTGCAGTTCTTCTTAAGGATAATAAGGGTGAAGAAATTTTTGCAACAATAAAAGTTCCTTCTGTTTTTGATAGACTTGTAAAAATTCCAGATGAAGAGGGATTAGCATTTATATTTTTAGAAGATATCATTAAAATGAATTTAGATTCTCTTTTTAGTGGACATGAAATTATAGACGCAAGTTGTTATCGTATTACCAGAAATGCAGATATGGCATTAGATGAAGAAGGTGCAGAAGATTTACTTGAAGCAATTGAGGAATCTATAAAGCAACGTAAATGGGGAGCGGCTGTACGGCTTGAAATAGAAAAAGGCATGAATAGGAAACTTCTTAAAACTCTTGAGAGGGAGCTTGAAATCTCAAAAGAGCAAGAGTATATAATAAATGGTCAGATAGATTTAACTTTTTTAATGAAGATGGGAAGAATTAAGGGTTATGAAAAATTAGAATATGAGCCTATAAAACCACAGTATTCAAAACAGTTTTCTAAGTATAACAATATATTTGAAGCAATTTCAGAGAAAGATATTTTATTACATCATCCATATGAATCCTTTGACCCAATTGTTGAGTTAGTTAAACAAGCGGCCGTAGATCCTGATGTACTTGCTATAAAACATACCTTATACCGTGTAAGTGGAAATTCACCTATTATAGGAGCATTAGTAATGGCTTCAGAGATGGGGAAACAAGTTACAGTATTGGTAGAGTTAAAGGCAAGATTTGATGAAAGAAATAACATAGTTTGGGCAAAGCAATTAGAACAATCAGGATGTCATGTGATTTATGGAGTAGTTGGATTAAAAACACATTGTAAAATACTACTTGTGGTAAGGCGAGAAGAAGATGGAATAAAACGTTATGTTCATATGGGAACAGGAAATTACAATGATGTTACGGCAAAGCTTTATACGGATATAGGTTTATTTACATCAAATCCTTATTTCGGAGCAGATGCATCTGCCCTATTTAATATGCTCTCTGGGAATTCTAAGCCCACATCATTATATAAATTTAGTCTAGCTCCATTACAGTTAAGAGAGAGATTTTTACATATGATACTTGAGGAAGCTGAGAACGCTAAAAAAGGAAAAAAGGCTAGAATTATTGTAAAGCTAAATTCATTAGTTGATATTGAAATTATTGAAACCCTATATAAAGCTTCAACTATGGGAGTGCAAATCGATCTAATTGTACGTGGTATTTGTTGCCTTAAACCAGGAATACAAGGCATAAGTGAAAATATTTCTGTTAGGAGTATTGTAGGAAGATTTTTAGAACATAGTCGTATTTTTTATTTTTATAACGATGGTCAGGAAGACATTTATTTATCTAGTGCAGATTGGATGACTAGAAACTTAGATCGAAGAGTGGAACTTTTATTTCCAATTGAAGATCATAAGGCAAGGAATAGAATAAAAGAAATTTTAGATGTTTCTTTATTTGACACGGAAAAAGCTAGAATTTTAAATAGTGATGGAATTTATACAAGAATTGATAGAAGAGGAAAAGAACAAATCAATAGCCAGAAGGCATTTTACGATCTTGTACTTCAAAAGGATAATAATATTAAGGAGAAAATCCGCAATATGAAGGAAAATTGGGAAGAAAACGGATTCGTTCCAAAGGTATCTGAAAAAAATTAAAATAGAAAATATATAAGATACAAATAAAAATGGAGGATAGATTCAAAATCTATCCTTCATTTTTATTATTTATTTTACTTTACCCGACTCAAGCTTGATAGCATGCTTATTGATGCCAATTCAGTAACCCTTAGAGGTACCATTTTAAAAAAAGAATTTATAAATGGTATGTAAATTGTACCTGCGAGCATTGCTATAGAAGAAAGGGCAGCTATATTCATATATTTATTAGACAATTTATCACCAGATTTGCAATCATAAACATTAATAATATGTGTAACAATAAGATTAGTAAAAGCTAAAGTTCTTGCTTTGTTGATACCTAAACCTAAAAGCATGGCACCTTCAAATGCGGTAAAGGTTGTGAGCCCTATACCTATACTTCTTTTTGCAATATTTACCCCTAATTTTCTATCAATTAGGGGTGCATCTAGTTTTAATGGTTTTTCAAACATAACATCTTCTGAAGATGCTTCTATAGCTAGTGGCGCACCTAAGATTGTTTCACAAATAACATTCATAAAAAGAAGCTGTATAGAAACTAATGGCAGTATACCTATAGTTGCTGAAGTTATTAGCAGAGCTAATATTTCTCCAATGCTTCCTGTAATTAAATATTTTGTAGCATTTCTGATTTTGTTTGTAACATTACGACCTTCTTCTATTGCGGCAACTATAGTTGAAAAGTTATCATCAACCAAAGTTATATCTGCAACATCCTTTGCTATGTCACTACCATTACCACCCATTGCAATTCCTATATTTGCTTCCTTTATTGCAGGTGCATCATTAACACCATCACCCGTCATTGCAACCACATAACCTAATTTTTTTAATGCCAAAACTATTCTATGTTTTTGTTCAGGGGAGGTTCTGGCAAAAACTTCGATTTTATCAATAGTACTATCAAGTTCCTCCTTTGACATTTGGTCAAGTTCTAATCCTGAAATTACAATTCCATCAGTTAGTAGATCAAGCTGTTTTCCAAGGGCGGCAGCAGTATTTTTATTATCACCAGTTATCATAACAACCTTAATACCGGCACGATGACATTTTTTTATTGATTCTTTTACACCATCTCTTGGTGGATCCTCCATACCTACGAGTCCAATGAAAACAAAATTTTTATGAATACTTCGGTCTCCATTTTCAGTAGTTATATTTTTATATCCGAAAGCTATTACTCTTAAAGCTTCATCTCCCATTTCTTCGCTTACTTCCCTAACCCTTTTCTTGTCGTCAGAGGTAAGAAGTCTTTCTTCACCATTAACAATGATTGTTTTGCACTGTTCTAAAATTATAGTTAGTGAACCTTTACAGTAAGCAACTTTTCCATTAGGAGAATCAACTACTACAGTCATATACCTTTTTGAACTATCAAATGGAATTTCTTTTATTCTATGGTAATCCTCATTTAAACATTCCTCATCAATATTATATTTTCTTGCAACTGAGAGTAATGCTCCTTCAGTAGGGTCTCCATGAACAGACCATTTGGAGTCATTGCAGTTATTAAGCTTTGAGTTATTACATAACACACCAGCAATAAGTAACTTTTTTAAAGTGTTCGTGGCTAGTGGGGAGCCTTCTAATAATTCTATTGAGCCTACAGGGCTATAACCACTACCACTAACTGAAAAAATTGCATTGTCAGTAAATATTTTTTTTACAGTCATTTCATTCATGGTTAAGGTACCTGTTTTATCACAGCAGATTACATTTGCAGAACCTAAAGCTTCAACAGCAGGTAACTTTCTAACTATCGCATTTTTTTCAGACATTTTTTGAACGCTTAATGACATAGCAACAGCAACTATTGCAGGAAGACTTTCTGGAATAGCTGAAAGAGAAAAGCCTATACCTATGGTTAATACCTCAGCAATACCACTTCCCATAAATATAGCTGCACTGCCTACACCCACAAAAATTATTAAACATATTTTCGTTATCTTGTTTGTGAATTTTTCCATTTTAGTTTGCAATGGAGTTTTTTGATCTTTGATATCTTGTAATATTGATGCTATCTTACCAATTCTAGAATTCATTCCCGTGGTCACTACGATAGCTTTTGCTCTTCCAGAAAGAACATTAGTACCCATATATACCATGTTAAATCTGTCTGCTAGTTCTGTAGTAATATCACAAATTTCATTTGTCTTGCAAATTGGTAAACATTCTCCTGTTAGAGATGCTTCATTAGTTTTGAAATCATAACATCTCAATAATCTTGAATCAGCGGGTACTTTATCACCTGCTTCAAGATAAATAATATCACCAGGAACCAAATATCTAGATTCTATCTCTTTTTCTATTCCATCTCTTTTGGTTTTAGCGTTATGAACGAGCATATTTTTTAAAGAATACAGAGATTTTTCAGCCTTTTGTTGATGTACAGTACTTAAGGAGGTCTCCATAAGGACTATTATTAGTACCACTACCCCATCAACTACTTGACCTATTACAAAGGAAAACAAACTAACTCCAAGAAGTAGCTTTGATGAAAAACTATTAATATTTTTAATGAATTTGGATATAATGGATTTTTCTTTTTGTTTAGACAATACATTTAATCCATATTCTGTTATTTTTTGTTTAGCCACTTTGTTAGAAAGTCCTTTACTAGAATTACTTAATAGATTTTTAATTATTTCATGCTCATCCATGGAGTGCCAACAATCAGTGCATCCATGTTGATCAGAAATCTTTTCGTATTCAAAAGTTTTAAGGAGAGATAGTTCTCCACTAAATTCTTCAGTGAATTTTCTATTACTAATATCGATTATGTTATTACTAACACTTTTTGTTCTCTTTATTAAATAAAGTTTTAATGTCTTTTCTATATCATTCCGGCTAATAATATTCTCATTAAAAAGTATAAGAATTTTTCCCGTAATATAATTTCCGCTTATTCCAACTATTCCTTTGACAATTTGCATATACGTAACTAATTTTTCTGCTTCATCCTCATTTCTATAGATTAGCCTTACAGGAATGCGAACTCTTGTATACAATAATTCTTTAGATGAAGTAGTATTTTTTTGTTTATTTAACAAGATAGGTTGCATTTTAAATCCCCTTTTTTGGTTTAGTTGAATGTCATAACTTAGTATGTCACTATTTAAGGAAATTATTACATATTTTTTCCCTTATTAAAAATTTAGATTGGTGAATTATTGTGAAAAGTAAAATATAGGCATCTGTTTTTTTATTAAGAATATTTTAATTTTAAATGGTAAATAATATGATTGAATATAAATAATAGGGAGAGATGATTGTGATGGAAGAAACTATGAATAAGGATAAACTTCAAAATGAAATTAATGAGTTAAGACAAAAATATGACACACTACTTAAAGATGTAAAATGCCTTGAGGACAATAAAAATAATATGAAAGAGAAAGTTGAAAACTCTTATGAAGCCGTGCAGAATATCAGTGAAAATATAGAAAATGTTATGAATGAATTAAACAATTTGAAGAGTGAATATGAGAATAGAGTATCAAATAATATAGACAATGAAGAAAAAATGAATTTTTCAATGAAAAAAATGTTTATTAATCCCTTAAGGAAAATTGCTGTAGGAACTATACAATCTGCTTTTCTAATGATGGACAAAACAATGGAAGGAATGTCAAATGCAAAAGAGGGTTTTGAAGACATAGTGGCTGAGGCTCAATACCAAAATAAGAAGAAGCACATGGAAGAAACCGATAATTAAGGAGAGTAGAATGAATTCATTAGATATAAACCCGATTACAAGATCTTTAGATGATATCCAAGAAAATATATTAAAGGTTATCACTTCGTCTTTAGAAGAAATCAAAGAGGATTCGTTAAAAGAAAAAGAGATAACAGCTCTTTGGGTAAAACACATATCCAAAATAAGTGATTTTTTGTTTTTAGAAAGTGAACGAACTGGGAACAAGGAAATTTATAAGAAATTAGTAAAAAGTATGATATTTAAGTAAAATACCAGGGGATACCTTATATAAAATAAAATATAGATAATAGGGAATATGATGCAGATGAATAAAATCATCTGTTTTTTTGCTCCTTCAATATAATATCTTTAACATAATGGTTAGATTGATAATATTATATAATATGGTTATTTGTATTGAAAATCAAAATATAAATGAAGGGGGCGATTATATGTGCTTAGATGATGTAAACACCTCAAGTTTTTCAAATATTCAATATTTATATTCTAATTATAGGGAAATACCTTATCATGTTTTGAAAGATTTGTTTGAAAGAGGCATAACTCAGCAAGGGCTAAGCAATAAAGGTGATGAATTTTTAGATGGTACCTCAATACTTTTAATAAAGATTTATAATGATAAAACAATTTTGCCTGCTATAGTAGACATGATTTTTTATAGAAACAGGAAAGGTCTTTTTACTCATGATTTAATTTGGACTTTTTTTCAAGCAAAAGATCCCTATAGCTTAATGTTAATCGCAAATTACTTAAATTCAGAGGACGTAAATGATGTTAAATTAGCATACCAACTTTTAGAATTTGCACCTTCCATAGATATAACTATGGAAAAAGATAATAAAAAACAATATATAGATTTTTTTTACTGGATTAAAGAGAATTATCCATTTTTATATTTTACAGGGGAAAGTTTTCAAAGAACAAGTAAGCCTAAACCCTATATCATAGCTTTAGATGCTAAATATCTGTGCAGGGATGTATCACTTTATACTGGAAAACCATTCATACCATACACTAAAAATGAAAACAACTTGTTAAGTTATTTTAATAACTTAGATGAATATAATAAGATGTTGCTATCAAATTTCTCACGTAGGATTCATTATAAAAATATATACTTATGGAAATCATGGATTAACTATTCCATAACTAATCAAATAAGCATTGCAGAAGCTAGGTTTAGAGATTAGGGATTAATAATTGTTAATCCCTATATCATGAATAGAGGAGAGTAGTAAATGATCATAATTTCTAATAATATCATTAAAGTTGATTCTTTTATAAATGAATATAAACCAAATAGTATTGAAAGAGATATTATTACGAAGATAGATTTAAGCAAAGAACGGTATGAGTATAATTCATTAAATCAATTGAAGTTTGAGTTAGAATTGCGAGGAAATATTGTTATTGCTGCTAAAAATATGGATAAAGGCGATATGTCATTTGAAACCTTTCGTAAATCAATGTGCAATCTTGATTATTGGGATCGAACTGAGGAAGGTGGATTTATATTAAAAAAAGGTATAACTCCAAGTGCTGCTATTGAGGACATTTCTATAAATAGTTCTAAATATGGTACTGAATGTGCTACCGCAATAATTATTATTTATTATCAAGCATTGCTTAAAATATTTTCTGATAAACTTTTTAATGAATTATTTCCCGAAATACATTTAATGAATTGGCATTATATAGATAATTTGCTTGAAGATGCGGGTTATATAGAAAAACGAGATGATTATTTACCAGGGGATAGAAGATATTTTTATAATCCTGATGTAAATCCATTAAAGCCTGAATGGCAAGGAGAAAATGTTATAGATATAGGTGACGGAGATTATTTTGGACATGGAATAGGGATAGGAAATGCAGATGAAATAATTAGTGTATTAGATGAATTTAGAATAGAGAAGGCAAAAATATCCGCTAATTTATTAGATGAGGCTGCACGATTGGATTTTAAAGCTTTAGCTGATATATATTATAAATAGCTTAATCACTAACAGGAGTTTATTCTACAATTATATTTCTTAAATATTTGGATATATTATAATTTACATTTAAATGAATTTGAAAATCATTGACAATATTGTAATTGACGCATAGTATGTTATTATAAGAAAAATATTAATTAAAAATTATAATTTAATATTCTTGTTAGGTGAGGTTACTGTATAAGACACACGCTACTGCCCAGAAATGTCGAGAGACGCCAACGGGTCAGCAGGTATTACCGGATTAAGGTTTTACTTAATGTAGCTGAGTATCAAATCTCTAAGCTGTACAGTGCTAAAACTCAACGAGTGGAGATGAGCTAGTTTTTCCGCGCTTTTATTTATTACGCACATTAATCTCTTCACTTCGTTGTGAAGAGATTTTTTTATTTTAATTTTAGGAGAGTGATTATTTAATGGACAGTGGTCCCAAGCAAATAAAAAATTTAATATATTGGAAGGGATGTCACTCTATAAAACTATTTTACAGGTGGTTTTGCATCCCTTTCTAAAAGGAGGATGCAATATGAAAAATAACTTTTATCTAAGCAGAATTTTGGGGAATAAAGTATATTCTCCAGATATGAAAGTAATCGGAAAACTAAGTGATCTAGGCATTATAAATGAATTAAAAAGTCCTCATGTAACTACTGCAAAAATAAAGACAAATAATGGAATTAAAGACTACAACTTTAAATATTTTTCAATTACAAAACAAAAGGGGCAGTATCTTTTAGTTTGTAACAAAATTGAAGAATATACTTCGACTAATACATTATTTTTAAGAAAGCATATCTTAGATCAACAGATTATAGATGTTAATGGAAGAAAAGTAGTTCGTGTAAATGATATTTCACTATCATATTTAGAAAAAGGAGCTTATGTAGTTGCTGTTGACATTGGCATAGATGGTCTTTTAAGAAGAATTGGAATCGCTAAACCACTTAAGATATTAGGTCTTAAGATTTCTGCTAAGCTGATGTTATGGAATGATGTAGAGGCTGTTGTAACATCTAATGAAAATATTGTTTTATCAAAAACCTATGATTCTCTATCTATTCTTCACCCTTCTGACTTAGCTGATATTATTGAAGATTTTGATGCGAAAACTGGTCTTACTATTTTTTCATCACTAGATAATGCAACTGCTGCAGATGTTTTAGAACAAATGGAAGAAGAGGCACAAGTTAGTTTCATTGAAAGTCTATCTGCAGATAAAGCTGCGGATGTTTTAGAAGAAATGCCAGCGGATGAAGCTGCAGATATTCTTGATGGTATGAAGGACGAAAAGGTAGAAGAACTGCTTAATAGCATGGAAAAAGAAGCTTCAGACGAAATTAGAGAATTGTTAGGATATGATTCTAAAGCAGTTGGCAGTCTTATGAGCACGGATTTTGTATCTTTTAAAAACAATGAAACTATAAATGAGGCAATTGAAAGTTTAAGGAAGCTAAAACCTGAAGAAGATGAATTATTCAGCCTTTATGTAGTAGATGAAAATGACAAATTAATAGGAACTCTTTCCCTAAGAGACCTAATCATTTCTGAACCAACTAGCAAAATAGGTGATATTATGAACAAAAAATTCAAATCGATGTTTGATACAGATAGTATCAATGATTTGATAAAAAATGTTTCAAAATACAATCTTGTAGCTATTCCTGTTACAGATAACGACATGAAGTTACTGGGTAATGTTATAATAAATGATATTATTTATGAATTGCTTAAAAACAAAAGAAAGATTAGTTAAAAGAGGTATAATATGAGTGAAATGCAAATATAAAAATAATATTAGAAATTTGATGCATACTAACATTGTTACTAAGTTAATTTCATTAAACTAAATTGCAAGTTTTAAGTTGTATTACAATATAGAATAGTCAGGAGATTTTTATGAAAAACAAAATATTCAATATAGCAGTTTTTATAGTATCTACAGTAATGTTACTATACTTTTTCTTATATAAAAATGGTTTAAACCAATTAATTAGTGTAATTAGGATAATAGACACCTCATGGATATTAGTTGCAATTATGTTAATGCTTATTTATTGGATTTTAGAAACATTGATATTACATGAGTTGACACGGATACTTTTTTCAGGACGAAAATTCTGGAAATCTATAAAAGCTGCTATGGTTGGTCAACTTTTTGGAGCTATAACACCACTTCAGACAGGTGCTCAACCTGCAATTTATTACGCTTTAGTGGAGAGTAGTATAGATTCAGGTTCAGCTAGCTCTATTTTAATGATGAAATTTATTATTCATCAGACAATTTTGACAGTATATTCATTTATTATTATAGTTTTAAAGTTTAATTATTTTAAATCAATGATATCTTATCTTTCTTATTTGTGCATTTTAGGATTCGGATTTAATTTAGCAATTATCTTAATTGCAGTTATGTTTTCTGTAAATAAAAAATTTACTAGGAGTTTATTACTCAATATTCTTAAATTTTTAATGAAAGTAAAATTAGTAAAGGATGTGGGGGGGTATAAACATAAAATTGATAAGAATCTAGTGGACTTTCATAATAACGCCGCTTTGATTGCTAAAAATTATAAGGCGGTTATAAAGGTTGCTATTATTAATACAATTCAACTCACAGTGTTTTATGTAATACCATATTGCATCTATAGAAGCTTTAAATTACAGTCCGCTACTCTTTGGAATATGCTAGCAGCACAAACCTTAGTAATGACGATAGTATCAATAACTCCACTTCCAGGAGGAATAGGTGGGGCTGAGGGCGGATTTGCTTTGCTCTTTAAGGCGTTTTTTAAAGAAAACATATTTCCAGCAATTATTCTATGGAGAATTATAACCTTCTATTCATGTATAGGGATAGGTGCATTGTTTTCAATCCACTTACCAAGAAATACAATTAAAGATGATGATAAATTGTAAGCTATTATTGTTAAGTTTAGTTTAAAGTTTTTTAATCTGTTTTTAATCTTACATATATATAATAGAAAATATAGGAAAATATATAGATGTGTTGTATAACGGAAGGGGAAAACATGGATATTTTAATCAACTTTATAAATGGAATAATGCATATTGATAAGTATTTAGGGTTACTAATACAGCAGTATGGGGTATTAACTTATGTTATTCTGTTTTTAATCATATTTATTGAAACTGGATTGGTTGTTGTGCCATTTTTGCCTGGCGACTCAATGCTGTTTGCAGCAGGAGCACTAGCAGGAATTGGATCAATGAATATATTTGCTCTTTTAGTTGTAGTGTATCTTGCAGCAGTACTTGGAGATACCGCTAATTATCATATTGGTAAAAAGATTGGGAAAAAGATATTAGAGAAAGAAGAAGTAAGGTTTATTAATAAAGATCATTTGCTAAAAGCTCAGAGGTTCTATGAAAAGCATGGCTCAATGGCAATAGTTATAGGAAGATTTATTCCTATAATTAGAACCTTTGTACCTTTTGTAGCTGGCATTGGAGAAATGAATTACTCAAAATTTATTCCTTACAATATGATTGGTGGAGGATTATGGGTAAGTTTATTTTTAGGTGGGGGTTACTTTTTTGGTAATCTAACTTTTATAAAAAATCATTTTTCTTATATGCTAATAGCAATAATAATTATTTCATTACTGCCAGTACTTATAGTTATTATAAAAGAAAAGAGAAAGAAAGATGAAAATGGAGAAAATGAGATCCGAAATACAGAAATCTGATATTTGAATTATAGAATATTGGCTAATAAGAAAAAGGATGGGGCTCATGAGAAAAATAAAAAAGTGTGATACTATTTAACTCTCTACCATCAATGACTAATAATAATATTGCTCCATCTTTTCTTTGTGCAATACAAGTTCTAGGTGCAATGCCCCAGCCCCCATCACCCTTAGTTATAGTTTTTCGTCCATTAACTATTATGGCTGGTCCAAATGATACTGCTTCAGTTACCCCAAAATCTTTCATTTCTTTAATAGAATACGGACCAACTAAAAGCTTGCCCAATTTAGTAAATGCTACACATTCTCTTTTTTGATTTTCATCTTTCATATCAACATAAACAATTTTTCCATTAGATATTATAACCCCAGCTGGATTTGCTCCAATACCTGTTAAAAGAGATCCAGAAGTTTTATCTGTAAAAGCACCACCATTAATTGCTGCAATGGCGTTATTATCTTTTGCAATATCACTAGTAAGCTCCCCCTCCTTGCCAAGCTTATTGCTGTAACCTACTTTTAATCTAGTCGGGTCATTAACTAATGTAGAGAAAAGGTAATAAATTAAAATTTTAGCATGGAATATTGAGTTAAGAATATAAACCTATAAATTTATTTTAATAAAAATAAAAATAAATAGTACCATTGAGCAAGTAAGATTATATTGTATTCAATGGTACTATATTTTAAACTATTTTACATGTATTAAGTAGAAATTAATATTTTTATCTCCCCAGCCTAAGTCCCAAGGCACATGATACCTGTCAATAGTGTGGGTATTAACAAGAGGATAACCATGAGAATCAAAACCAGTAACTATAGCAAAATGATCGATATCTCGACCTTTGGCATAACATATAACATCGCCTAAATCCACTTTTTGTATAACACCACATGGATAGCCAGGAATAGGAGAAATTAATTCTTTAAATGTTCCTTTTCCTAGTACTTTACCTCTGCCACTATAAAGCAAATAATTTTTGAAAGCATCTGCATTAACCCATGCTGAGCTTCCGTCAGATCCATTATATTTTCTGTAAGTAGTGTGCCAAGTGCCATCAAATCTAAGACCACCACCTTCTTTATCTCCAATTGATTGAGATACATAATTGGTACAATTTCCACCAATGCCGGAATAGTTTGTGTATCTTTTATTATACTTTGTTGAGTTTCCACTTGCCCATGGTATTCCACAATATTTATCAGCATATTTAACAGCATTTACTTTGTCATAATGACCCTTAGCAACAACCTTGTCTTCAGATGGCATTTTAGGACAACTTCCTAGGGTATAAATAGGTTCTTTAAAAGCATTAGATTTGAAGTCTTTCATTTCTCCTAAATATGATTTTAATGCATCTTCAAAGCAATCTAAATACCAATCAGAATAAATTATCCATTTTTCATCTTTTTTTATTAATTCCATAGAGTGTGTTAACCCTACTCCAAAAATATTTGTAGTGGGCGTTACATCATTTTTGTAAGTATACTGAAACTTATAATATTCATCCACCAATAAGCGAAGACCTCTTTGGGTATTTGTTATTTTTCTTATTTTGGGAGTAGATTCAACTTTTATAAAATTCATACCTCTTTGACTTGACCAATCATTAAAATAACTAAATCGTTTCACTTCATGCTCTAAGCTCCATTTTCCAAGTTTTTGAGAGGTATCAAAATAATTAGGGAGTTTAGTAAGATCGCTTGTAATAAACATGGAGCAACGTTCTTTATAAATATCTTCTATTACTTTAGTAACTTCAGTTTTTTCGGAATCCACTAAAGCTATTGTAGAAATAGTTTTATCTTTATTGGTGTAAAAATTATCGAGTTTATAGAAATATAAACTCGATAAAAATATAAAAAACAAAACAATGATAGAAGTACTAATTTTGTAATTATCTTTTTTCATGAATTAATACACCTCCAAGTTATATCTGATGGTAGAGCAAAGTAATAAAGTATATAAGGATAATAAATACAAATTTTAAATTATACTTATTCTATAACCCTATCAGTGGGCAATTTTGATAAAATAGGATGATCCTAAGTATGATTTCCAATTGAATGTCCTTCACTAACAATAAGACGAACTATCACATAATTTTAGTTTTTACATAATAAAAAATAATATAAGCAGTATTATTTTCTTAAAAAATAATAATTAGCCAATGAAGTTATTTAAAGGTCACATTATGGTAGTTTTAAACACATTTTTTTTATTTGGAACATATTACTACTCAATTTTAAGTACTATTATTAAACTCATGAATTAAAACAAAAAAGGTTAATTGCAAAATCTGCAATTAGCCTTTCACATTTTGTAAATATAAAAACGGGGAGACTTTAAGGTTCATTTTTTTATTGGATAATAAAGTTCTGGTGTATTTTTAGATATGGTTTTAAATTCATAACCTTTTTCTTTATAATATTTAATTATATTAGGTAATGCTTTGCAAGTGTTTTTATGCATATAATCACAATGTAGAAGCAATATAATGGAGGTTAGTTCTTCATTAACTTTAGTAGCATCTTTATATAATCGATTTGGGGATGTATTTGGATTTATTCCATCTAAAGTTACCACATTCCAATCATATATTTTGAAATTATAACTATGCAATTTAGTTAAGTAAGTATTAGTCAGGCGTTTACTGCTTCCTCCAGGAAATCTAATTACAGTAGGAGAAATTCCAGTTAATTTATTTATTTCATTTTGACACTCTAACATTTCCTTTATAAAAATATCTCTACTGGAATAGATTCGTTTAAATTTATGGGTATAGGTATGCAAGCCAAAACTATGTCCATCATCATGAATTCTTTTTATCATATTTTCAAAGCCCTTAATTTGATTCCCAATAATAAAAAAGGTTGCTTTAACATCATTTTCTTTTAAGATGTCTAAGACCTTATCTGTTAATATACTGGGACCATCATCAAAAGTTAAATAAATTACTTTTTCTCCCAGATAAATATCCTTTATAGATGAATTAAGATTTTTATTTGGTAGAGTAGAATTTTGTAGTACAATACCCATTACAGTTTGTTTATAGGCTAAAATAATAAAGAAAGTGGTTATAAAGTATAAAAAAAATTTAAATTTATTTTTCAATTTTTTACCCTCCCATATCTATAAAGTATGACTACTATTTTATTATGGGTTTTTTATTGGATTATATACAGTATAATTTATTGTATAATTGCATATAAAAACCCAGTATAATAAAAACATATACTGGGTTTTTAAAAAAACTGAGATAATTTATTGTTTGGTAAATATTTTAATTTATATTACTTATATTGAGGTTCCTGTTTTTGAATATATTTCTGTCTTCCTTTTAAAATGTCCATTGCAGAATCAAGTTGTACTGAGATTTGTTCAAATTCAGTTTTTGATTTTTGATCCTCTGTTTCTAGAGAAAAAGTTTTCATTGTAGCAGACGCGCTTTGAATTCCAGCAATTGCTTGTTGCATTTGAGTTCCTACAGTCATAGTTTTCACCTCCCTTCAAATATATAAAACGACAGTTTATAAGGAAAGACTAACAGCTCTGCAGGGGATGATTTAATAGCTCTGAAAGAGATGATTTAACAGCTCTGAAAGAGATGATTTAACAACTCTGAAAGAGATACTTAACCTTTAGGTTTAAATATTAATGCACCAATAAACCCAAAGATTATCGCGGCAGAAATGCCCGAACTTGCAACCTTGAAAATGCCAGTAAATAGGCCTATAAATCCTGTTTCATGCGCATCAATTAGGGCCCCTTCTACAAGAGCATTTCCAAAACTGCTTATAGGTACAAATGCACCTGCACCTGCAATTTTAACCAAAGGATCATATAAACCTAGACCTCCTAAAATTGCTCCGATAACAACTAATGTACAGGTAGTATGTGCGGGAGTGATCTTCAAAATATCCATTATAAGTTGCCCAATAACACAAATTAGACCACCTATTACAAATGCAAAAATAAATTTTTCCATAATAAACTTACACCTCTTTTTTACATTTCTATAGAAACTGCATGAGCAATGCAAGGTATGCTTTCCTTTTGTTGATAAGATATGGGGGACATTAAAGCACCAGTTGCAATAATTAATATTCTCTTCAATTCCCCACGTCGCATACGGTTAAGAAAATGCCCATAAGTTACAGTAGCAGAACAACCACAACCACTACCTCCAGAAAAAACTGGTTGATCCTTTTTATATATTAAAAGTCCACAGTCTGTAAATTTATCTGATGGCATTTCTATGCCATGACTTTTCAATAAGCTAATAGCGATTTCATGTCCTACCTTGCCTAAATCACCAGTAGCAATAAGGTCATAATATGAGGCATCAATATTTAAATCTCTGAAATGCGCTTCAATAGTATCTACGGCTGCTGGTGCCATAGCTGCTCCCATGTTAAATGGATCTGAAATTCCCATATCTACTATTCTTCCTATTGTGGCAGAAATAATTTTAGGGCCAATTCCTTCTGTACCAACTACAACAGCTCCAGCCCCTGTTACTGTCCATTGAGCAGTAGGAGGTTTTTGTCCTCCATACTCTGTAGGATATCTTGAAATTTATAATTTTCACATAAATTTGTAGTGGTTATAACATATAAATAACGAATTTGGATAAAATAGCATTGATAGGAGATGGTAATAGTGAATGAAGGTCTAATGGTATTAGTGAGAGGAATAATTGGATTTTTTACCTTATTAATATTTACTCGTATTCTAGGAAAGCAGCAGGTTAGTCAGTTAACTTTTTTCGATTATGTAGTTGGTATAACTATAGGCTCAACAGCATCATCTTTAACTACGGATTTAACTAGTAGAGCATGGCCACATTGGGTAGGATTAATTACATGGGCTGTATTATGTTTTATTCTGCAATTAATTACCCTTAAATCAAAGACTGCTGAAAAATTCTTAGATGGGGAACCCACAATTGTTATTACAGATGGAAAGATACTTGAGGAATCTATGAAAAAATTTCGTTATACAATAGGAGATCTTCTAGCGCAGTTAAGAGATAAAGACATTTTTGACTTGGCGGATGTAGCTTATGCAGTACTAGAGAAGGATGGTAAATTGTCCATTTTGAAAAAGCCTGAATGTGAGCCAGTAACGCCGAAGGATTTAAATATTAAAACATCAGTTGCTAGTATTGATGTTGAAATAATCTATGACGGATCTATAGTGCAAGAAAATTTAGTTAACATTAATAGAAATGAAAGATGGATAATGAATAACTTAAAAAAGAGAGGTATTAATGATGCTTCTGAGGTCTTTTTAGCAATATATAATGCAAAAAGTGGCTTACATATAGATCTTTATAAAGATCATATAAAACAAAACAAAAAAATATAAAGGAGTAATTTAAACTTATGAAAAAATTTTTAACATATGCTATACCAATAGTTACATTAACTGCCTTTATATTATTAATGTTAGGTGGCAATTATTTTAAAAGACCTCTGAACCCTTCAGAAAATGTAGTTGCTTATGCAAAGCTTTCTATAGAACATGCAAAAGTTGAAAAATGGGATATGCTCCAGCAAGATGTCGCTAATATTGATTTAGCATGGAAAAAGATTATGCCCCGTATTCAATTTAGCGTTGAGCGAGATGAAATGTATAATATAAGTTTAAACGTTGCTAGGCTTAAAGGGTCGATAGCTGGCGAGGATAAAGCAAGTGCACTCATAGAATTAAATGAAATTATTGAAAATTGGGATGAACTAACAAGATAGTTAAAAGCAATTAACCTAACTAAAACAAATATTTAAATGATTTATCAGATTTACAACAAAACAGACCTAGTAATGCTAACATATCTTCACATCATGAATATAATAATACTGTAAAGTGATTTAAGGAGATGAATATTTATGGCTTATAGCGTTAGAGAGTTATTAGCTAGACTAATAAAGTGTGAAGCTGGTGGAGAAGGCGAAAACGGAATGAAAGCTGTTGCTTCTGTAATTATGAACAGAGTAAACGTAGCAGCTGGTGAGTATCTTAGGACAGGTGAAGGCGATATAAGAAAAATTATATTTCAAGCAGGACAATTTGATTGTGCAACTTCTGTACTTGCTGGCGTGGCTAATCCACAAACCATTTGGGCAAGTCCACCAGAGCAGATACATTATGATATTGCTGACTGGGCGATAGCTGGCAATAGATTATATACAACAGGTGAATCTTTATGGTATTTTAATCCTTTTCTACCAGGTTGTCCATATGAATTCCCGTTTAATGGTAGTGGTTCCTTTCAAGTTAGTGTTGTTAGTCATTGCTTTTACAATCCCACAGCACGCTATTATACAACCTGATTAAAAATCATTAAATATCGAGTGTAACATAATTACAAAACAATTTTACATTAGGAGATTATAGATAGTGTTATTAGTTTTTAACTAATAACACCATCCTTGTATATTTTAATCAATTTTTATTGAAAAAAATTATTTAATAAAAATATAAAAGAAGCTTCTAATGCAATAAAGTATTCAAATATTACTTAATAGAGATTTCTGGCTCTAAATGAATCATTACATAGGACTCGCCAGGGAAAATATTTTTTATTTCATCTTCAATTTTATCCGAGAGTATATGGGCATCAACTAGTGTGGCGTTTTCTCCAACATGGACTTGTACATCTATTTCTCGTGTGGAGCCACTTTTCCTAGTTCTTAAGCTATGATATCTAGTGATCTCTAAATGAGAGTCAAGAATACTTAATATCTTTGAAATATCATCATCTGGGAGCTTACAATCAACTAAGTCATTTAAAGACTTTTTGATTAAGCCTATAGATGTCTTAACTATTAGTACTGCGACAAGTATAGCAGTAATTGGATCAATAATTGGTATTTTTGTTATTTTCAATAATACAAGCCCAATAAGCACTCCGATGGAGGTATATACATCGGTTAGAAGATGCATAGCATCTGCCTCTAGAGCAATCGAATCTGTCTTCTTGGCTGTTTTTAATAGTATCATTGAAATAAAGAAGTTAACTACAGCAGCTAAAAGCATAACCAATATACCAGCACCTACATTCTCCACAGTTCCGCCTTCAAATATTCTTTTTACGGCTTGATAGACTATTATAGCGGCAGCAAGTAAAATCAATAAAGCTTCAACGAAACCAGATACATTTTCATATTTACCATGTCCAAAGGGGTGACCATTATCCTCAGCTTTCGAGGCTATCTTAATGGAGAAAAAAGCAATAATGCTTGCCAAAAGATCTATAGAAGAATGGATTGCTTCAGAAATAACACTAACTGAGCCCATTAAAATTCCAACTATAACTTTAAAAAATATTAACGCAGTATTTGAAAAGATAGATAATGCTGCGGCTTTTTGCTTGTTCATTTTTATTCATTCCTTTCAAAATTTTATTAATTGATAATAATCAATATTACTATTATAATGCAATTGTTGTTTAAAACCAACACTTTTAATGATAATATTTGGTAAAAATAATTATCAATTGATAATGAAATTTACTTAGAATTATTCTTAATAGAATATATAACCATTGACAATATTGGATATGACGCATAGTATGATGATGTAAGAAAAATATTATTTTAAATTATAATTTAATATTCTTGTTAGGTGAGGTTACTGTATAAGACACACGCTACTGCCCAGAAATGTCGAGAGACGCCAATGGGTCAGCAGGTATTACCGGATTAAGGTTTTACTTAATGTAGCTGAGTATCAAATCTCTAAGCTGTACAGTGCTAAAACTCAACGAGTGGAGATGAGCTGTTTTTTTAGCGCTTTTATTTATTATGCACTTTAATCTCTTCACTTCGTTGTGGAGAGATTTTTTTATTGAAATTGGGCATAAATAGTATAGAAATGGAGGGATATAATATGAAAAACAACTTTTATTTAAGTAGAATTTTAGGAAATAAAGTTTATACATCTGATTTGAAAGTTATTGGAAAATTAATTGATCTTGGTGTTATAAATGAATTAAAAAGCCCTCATGTCACTATTGCAAAAGTAAAAACTAATAATGGAATTAAAGACTACAATTTCAAACATTTTTCAATTACAAAACAAAAGGGACAATATATTTTAGTCTGTAACAAAATTGAAGAATATACTTCAACCAATATATTGTTTTTAAGAAAGAATATTTTAGATCAACAGATTATAGATGTTAATGGGAGAAAAGTAGTTCGTGTAAATGATATTTCACTATCATATTTAGAAAAAGGAGCTTATGTAGTTGCTGTTGACATTGGCATAGATGGTCTTCTAAGAAGAATTGGAATAGCTAAACCACTTAAGATATTGGGTCTTAAGGTTTCTGCTAAGCTTATGTTATGGAATGATGTAGAGGCTGTTGTAACTTCTAATGAAAATATTGTTTTATCGAAAACCTATGATTCTCTATCTATTCTTCACCCCTCTGACTTAGCTGATATTATTGAAGATTTTGATGCGAAAACTGGTCTTACTATTTTTTCATCACTAGACAATGCAACTGCTGCAGATGTTTTAGAACAAATGGAAGAAGATGCACAAGTTAGTTTCATTGAAAGTCTATCCGCAGATAAAGCTGCAGATGTCTTAGAAGAAATGCCTGCGGATGAAGCTGCAGATATTCTTGATGGTATGGATGAAGAAAAAGTGGAAGAACTACTTAATAGCATGGAAAAAGAAGCTTCAGACGAAATTAGAGAATTGTTAGGATATGATCCTAAAGCAGTTGGTAGTCTTATGAGCACGGATTTTGTATCTTTTAAAAACAATGAAACTATAAATGGTGCAATTGAAAGTCTAAGGAAGCTAAAACCTGAAGAAGATGAATTATTCAGCCTTTATGTAGTGGATGAAAATGATAAATTAATAGGAACACTTTCCCTAAGGGATCTAATCATTTCTGAGCCAACTAGCAAAATAGGTGATATTATGAAGAAAAAATTCAAATCAATGTTTGATACAGATAGTATCAATGATTTGATAAAAAATGTTTCGAAATACAATCTTGTAGCTATTCCTGTTACAGATAATGAAATGAAGTTACTGGGCAATGTTATAATAAATGATATTATTTATGAATTACTTAAAAACAAGAGAAAGATTAGTTAAATAAGGAGGATTTAGAATGAATGAAAAAACGAATTCAAATAAAAAGCCTTGGATGGTTGGTCTCATGGTGTTTCTATCAGTGGTAGGTCCTGGCTTAATAACTGGAAGCGTAGATAATGATGCCGGTGGTATTTCAGCTTACTCTGTAGCCGGAGCTCACTATGGATACCTTTTGCTTTGGACATTGATTCCCTGCTTCATTGCATTACTCGTAGTACAAGAAATGAATGCAAGAATGGGTATTGTAACTCAAAAGGGCTTAGCTGATTTAATTAGAGAAAATTTTGGTGTAAAGATAACTTTCTTTATATTTCTAGGACTATTAGTAGCAGATATAGGTAATACAGCCACTGAATTTGCGGGTATTGCAGGAAGTTTGCAAGTATTTGATCTTTCAAAATATATTACAGTTCCAATTGCAGTAGTTTTAGTATGGCTACTTGTTGTAAAAGGAACCTATAGGTCTGTTGAAAAGATTTTCTTAGTGTTTAGTGTATTTTTACTTTCCTATGTATTTTCTGCCATTCTTGCTCATCCAGATTGGCATCAGATTGGAACTTCGTTAATTAATCCTATACCATCATTCAACGGTGCTAATGGAGAAGGCATAGATGCTGCTTGGATTAGTACTGTAATTGGGTTAATCGGTACTACTATTGCTCCTTGGATGCAATTTTATATGCAGTCCTCTGTAATAGAAAAAGGTATTAAAATCTCTGAGTATAAATATGAACTTATGGATGTTATCCTTGGATGTACCGTAACGGTGGTTGTAGCTTTCTTTATTATTGTAGCTTGCGCTGCAACTTTAAATAAACAGGGTATTACTATAAATGAAGCTAAAGACGCGGCAATGGCATTAAAACCCTTAGCTGGAGATTTAGCTTCAAGTATCTTTGCCTTCGGTCTCTTGGTAGCTTCAGTATTCTCGGCAACAATTCTTCCATTGGCAACTGCATTTTACATTTGCGAAGCCTTTGGGTTTGAAGCCGGTATTGATAAAACAATGAAGGAAGCCCCAGAATTTTACGGACTATTTACAGCAATAATAATTATAGGTGCCGCAATTATTCTCATTCCAGGTGCACCATTACTTCAGATTTCTCTTGGATCACAAGTAATTAATGGAATGCTTCTACCGGTGGTTTTAATCTGTATGATGTTAATGGTAAACAAAAAAGACCTTATGGGTATATATATAAACAATAAATTCAAAAACTGGGTTGGTTGGATTACTATAGTTATTTTAATAGCATTAACTATGGTGTTGTTATTCCAGGCTCTAATTAAAATATTAGGTTTTTAAGCAAACCGCCCACCGCAATTTAAATCACGTTTTATAATAATAAATACCAACATTGTAGAGAAGGCTAAAGTTATATTGAAAAAAGGTGTTTGTTGATTTACAATGAATGTTGAAGCCATCACTCTTAAATATTATTCCTATGGGTTTTGGTAGAGGTTAACACAAGAATACAAATTGAAAGTATAAATAGGAACAACCGTGATAAAAAAAAATCATGTAAGGAAAGTAGGTTTATTAAAGTGAATCGTCATAAGGCAACATTAATTTTAATATTAGCTTCTAGCATTTATGTAGTTAGTTATCCGTTTCATAATACTTTCTTAGGGGGACTTGTGTATAGTGGAAGTTGCGCTTCTATGATTGGCGGTTTTGCTGATTGGTGGGGTATTAACAAATTACTAAAGAGGACTATCCCTAAAAATAAACAGAAAATTTTTGATGGTCTTTCTAATATGGTAAGTGAGGAGTTATTGACTAAGGAAATCTTTAAGAAATTACTTGGAAAATACGATACTTCAAAACTTCTTATTAAACTAGTAAAAAATAATAGTGAAATTGAAAATATAAAGACGGCAATTAGATTAATGATTGAAGAAAATTTAAATAAAATAAACAACAATGAGCTTAAAAAAAATATTTCTGATTTAATAATAAGTAATTTGAAAATAATTGATTTGCATAAATTAATTATTAAACTTATAGAAATTTGTTTAATAACTGAGTATGAGGATAAAGTTTATAATTTTATCCTAGATGAATTAATATTGTTTTCTCAAACTGATGATTTCAAAAATATACTTATTAATTTTATTGATAAGTCACGTTCATCTTATGAGGGTAGTAGTAAAAGGAAAAAAATAATTGATGGATTTAAGGGTAGTAATAATAATTTAGCAATTGAGACTCAAAAGAAAATCGAGAAATTTCTAAGTAGTGTGAAAAATTGTGATAATAAAAATAGGTTAATACTAAAGCAGTGGACTTATGATAAACTGAATGAACTTAAAAATGATAATGATTTTAAATTTAAAGTTGAGAAGTGGAAAATTGAGTTGTTTAAAAACATTAAGATTGAGGAATGCATTAATATGATAGTTGAAACTGCAATTAATAAAATAGTTAAAAATGAGACATTATGTGATAATATTTTTCTTATTATAAAAAATTGGATGAATGATTTAGATGGAGATTTTGTTGCCCAGAGAAAAGTGGATGTGTTTCTTAAAAATATAATATATAAACTAATTGATGATGAACATAAAAATGTCGGCAAAATTGTTAAAGAAAATCTTAGTAAATACACAGATACTATGCTAGTTGAACTAATAGAGTTAAATGTTGGAAATGACTTACAGTTGATACGTATTAATGGTTCTCTTGTAGGTGGTATAGTTGGTATTATAATATTTATTATCAAGTATAGTATAGGAGTATAGTGATGAGGAATAAAAGAATAGCGGATTTATCAGTTGTTATCTTAATAATATTAATTATTATAATCACTCTCACAAAAATGAATTTCGGGAATAATGAATGGCTTGAAGTGTTGAGTTTTATTATTGAAGCAGCACTAGTCGGCTCTATTGCGGATTGGTTCGCTATAACTGCATTATTTGAAGAACCATTTTTGGTAAGGAAAATACCAATAATTGCATCGCACACTGCTATAATATCTAAGAACAGAGAGAGTATAGTAAATGCTGTAGCTTATGTAGTTCAAAATGAGTTGTTAAGTGAAAAGGTATTGAGAGGTAAAATTGAAGAGATTAATATAATTGATGCTTTAATTGACTTTATTGATTTGAATATAAACACCAGAAGTGAATTATATGAAGTACTAATAGATTATTTCATAGAAAGGATAGAGAGTGTAGATACCTTAAAATTTGCTGAATTTTTGGAGACTAAATTAAAACAAAAAATCGAATTAATAGATATATCAGTTTATATAAATAAAGGTATTTCATATGGTATACAAAGTGAGGAATTTAAACGAACATTTAATATAATTATAAAAAGCATAATTGAATATGTAAATCGCGATAGTACAAAGAAAATATTAGAAAAATTTGTAGATGATATTATAAAAAAAGAAGCTAATAGTCTTGTCATGGAAAAGATTATTAGTATTTTAAAATCAGTAAATGCAATTAATACTTCTGATATTACAATATCACTTTTAGAACAAATCAATAAACTTCTTTTAAGTTTAAAAAATGAAAATGATTTGTTACGTTGTAAAATAATTGAAAACATTACACAGTTATTTGAAAAAGTGCATACAGATAATGAGGTTAGAAGTGATATTGAAAATTGGAAGATAAAGATACTTAAAGAAATTTCAATACAGGATGATTTAAATGTCATAATTAAAGATTTCATAAAAATCATTACTGAAAAAGAAGTTTTTTTATGCAATACTACTTTGGAGGAATGTAATAAAGTTGAAAGAAAAACACTTAGCAAAGAAGATATTATATCGGTTGTTACATTGATAAAAATTCAGTTAAAAAAATATTGGAATGAGTTTAAAACCAACAACGTTAACAAAAAAAATATAGATCAGTTTATTAAGAGATCTGTTTTTAAAATTATAGAATCAAAGTATGATCATCTAGGGCATATAGTTAAACAAGTATTAAATAATATGGATGACAAATCTTTAAATAATTTTATAAAACAGAAGGCTGGAAATGATCTTCATGGAATTCGTATAAATGGTTGTATAGTAGGTGCATTATTTGGTGGGACCGTTTTTGCTGTAACTCATTTAATTTATAATTTAATATTACCCAATATATTCAATCTTAAATTTTAAAACTTATTTGAAGGGAAAAAGATAATTTTATGGAAATACTTAAATCAATATTTTATTTTGTATTAGCAGGAATATTTGAAATAGGTGGAGGATATCTTGTATGGCAATGGTTAAGAGATGGTAAAAGCATTTTGTACGGGTTAGCTGGAGCTATGTGTTTAATTGTTTATGGAGTAGTACCAACACTACAACCACCAAGTGCTAATTTTGGACGGGTATATGCAACATATGGTGGAATATTTATCGTTCTATCACTTTTATGGGGATGGAAAATAGATAATGTTCTTCCAGATAAGTTTGACTTAATCGGAGGAGCTATTTCGCTTATTGGGGTTTTAATAATTATGTATTATCCAAGAGGATAGAGGTGTGCATTAATGGCATCATCTGGGAAAAACCTGAGGATGAAGAAAATTATATTAAATACAAAGAAGTAATTTATAAAGTTATGAAAGAATTTAATAAAGAAAATTTACCAATCTTGTATAATATGAATTTTGGTCATACAGAACCTAAAATTTGTCTTCCATATGGCGCCTAGCTGAAATTGATTATGAAAAAAATACATTTTCAATTATTGAATCAGCAGTTATATAATTATGTGGGTAGGGGATAAATTTTAACATATAAATAATACTAATAAATTAATTTTAAAATAAATTAATTAGCTAAATATAAATGTACACACACACACACACACAGATTATTACGGATAGGGAGTACTACGGGGTTACAAGACATACCAAATTCAGTATAGATGTATATGTTGAAGTATAGGTACTAATATTTAGTAGCTGAAATCTATTTTAATACAAATTTTGCGTATATATAAATAATAAATCTGAATTAATTGCTTACCACTTATTTTAAAATGGTTGAGCTATATTGTAAATTAATTGAAAATAATGAAATTATTATTGACAAGTTAAATATAAAATGATAGAATCAATTAAAGGCATATACGAATTAGGTTCGCATATACATAATAAGGAGGGCTCTCTATTTTAAAAATAAACAAATCAGCATCTAGGACTATTGATTTACTAAATTTAATTTCAATTAGCCCAAAAGCATTAACTCAACTAGAAATTAGTCAGGATTTGGATATGCCTAAAAGTAGTACTTATGAATTAGTATATACATTAATGGAAAAAGGAATATTGGAGTTTGATAATAAGGACTTAAGAACTTTTCGATTGGGCATTAAAATATTTGAAATGGGAATGACTGTTTTAGACAAGGTTGATTTTCATAAAATAGCTCGATCTTTTTTAGAGGAACTTAGTGTTAAAACTGGTGAGAGAATATTTATGGCAGTAGAGGATAAGGGATCAATTATATATATAGATAGAATTGAAACCCATACTACACTTGCGAATACTGCAGGAATAGGTATGAGAGGACCAATGAATTGTAGTGGGTTAGGGAAAGCCTTATTAGCTACATATTCAATTGAACGAGTAAAAGAAGTTTGGAAAATGCGAGATAATAAAACTAATTATACAAACAATACGATTCGTAAATATAATGATTTAATTAAGGACCTTCAGCTTACTCGTGAACGTGGATATGCTATTGATAACCGTGAAAGAGAAGATGATATATTTTGTGTAGCAGCACCTATTTATGATCTTACAGACAAAGCCGTATGCGCGATTAGTATATCATCAATCTATTTAAAAATGGATAAGGAAAGGACCGAAATGTTTGGAAAAATGATAAGAGATACTGCATTAGATATTTCCAAAATATTGGGATATCGAAGAAATGAAATATATTAATACAATTACTTAATTATGATATGATTAAAAGTACTCATATCATAATTAGATTAAGATTTTTATCACAAACTTCGAACTGGGTTTACATATGCGAATCGGTATTTAGCGAATAGTTAAAAAAATTAAATTTAAATAATAATATAAAGTTTTCTATTAATTCTTTTTTAACATAAGGCTAAATTGTAATAAGGTGTTAAATAAAAGGGCTATAACTAAAATGTAAACGTTATCTACAGCCCACATGTTTAAATCCAGAGGCAAAAAATAAGGATATAAATCTATAATAAGTTCATTCTTAAGTAATGGACATTTCACTGCCATTCAAATCTTTATCGTAAGGAGAATGTAATATGAAAATTGAAAAGAAAATTTTAGGAAAAGTAAATAAATGTTATGCCACGAGCAGTACTGTAATAGATTTAGATAGAAAGATTCTTTTAGCAACAGAGGGTAAGGGCCCCTGTTATATGTACTCTGGACCTAATTTTGAACAATCGACAGTATGGGATGGACCTGGTGGAACGATGGCTATAGTAGCTATACCGGGTAAAAACGGTGATTTTTTAGCTATTCAGAACTTTTTCCCGATTTACCAATCTGAGAATGCTGAAATTGTATGGGCTCAGCCACAAAAGGGTGGCAAGTGGAATGTTAAAACGATATTGGGATTACCATATGTACATCGTTTTAGCATATTAACAGCAGGTGGAGTGAACTATTTTATTGGAGCAACACTTTGTACTACAAAACAGTTTGAGGATGATTGGTCAGATCCAGGTAAAATTTACATTGGAATCATTCCGGATGATTTATCTAAGCCTATTAAGTTAAAGGTTATAAAAGAAGGCCTTACAAAAAATCATGGTTTCTGTAAGACTGTTTGGAATGAAAAAATGTCTATTATGGTAACTTGTGAGGAAGGAGTTTTTGTTATTACACCACCACAGATACAGGATGGCGAGTGGAAAATTGAAACGGTATTAGAGAAATCTGTAAGTGATATTGCAGTAATAGACATTGATGGAGATGGTGAGGATGAACTGGTTACAATTGAACCCTTTCATGGTGGGGATTTTGTTATAAACAAAAAGATAGGAGGCCAATATAAAGTTGTATATAAATATCCCAAGGAAATGGACTTTGGACATGTAGTTTGGGGCGGTAAACTTAGGGGAATTCCAACAATCATTGGAGGATATCGTAGTTTGGGAAAGGAATTGTTTTATGTTCAATGTGTAAGTACCAATCCTCTGAAATTTAAAACTGAAATTATAGAAGCCGGGACAGGACCAAGTAATATAGATGTGTTAAACGGCAAAGATCGAGATATTATAATTGCATCAAACCATGGGATTGATGAAGCAGCACTATATTTTGTAACAAATTAAGTTAGGTTTAATTAAGATTGCCAATAGTATTAATGATAATTATTATGAATAATTACGGCATGTAACTTTACGAGAAGTCTATGAGAAGTGAACTTACTTGGCATGAGAAAATAATTGGTATAAAGAAAGTGGGTGTTTATATTGTTAAATGATAATCTGGATGATCCATAAAATCAATTGAAGAACAATGTTTCTTTTATTTTAGTTATTTACGTTTAAAATAATTTTAGTTTAGCAAGTTAATATAGTAAGTATTATTTTATGAAAAGGATATTTTTTTATGCACAATTGCGAATTGAGTTCATATATGCGAATCAAGTTATCGACTAGGGATTAATTATAAATATGAATACTAATCTAGAAACAAGTTAAGTTATCTGCATTTAGGATTGCCAATGATATTAATGGATATATGAAGTGAATTTACTTGGTATGAAAAAATCATTGGTAAAAAGAAAGTTGGTGTTTATTTTGTAAATGAAATCTGGATAATCTACAAAATCAATTGAAGAACAATATTTTATTATTTTAGTTATTTATGTTTAGAGTAATTTTAGTTTAGCAAGTCAATATAGTAAGTTTTATTATATGAAAATGATACTTCTTTTATTATATTTAAAAGTGAATTAAATTCATATATGTAAACACTGTCGTTTATTAGTTAATTATAATTATATTAAGGGGGATTAATTGTGAATACTAATCTAGAATCGAGTATACCAGTTTCGACTAAACCTAAAGGTAACGTAAGATGGAAGATATCTATATGGTTGCTTATAGGTGGCATCATCAACTATCTTGATCGTTCTAATCTTTCAATAGCAGCTCCTGCAATGATGAAGGAATTGCATTTGACAAACGCTGATATTGGATTATTGGGTACAGTATTTTCTTGGACATATGCATTTATGCAGTTGCCTTCTGGATGGTTAGTAGATCGTATTGGGTCCAAAAAAATGTATGTTATCGCTATAACGTGGTGGAGTTTTGCGACAGCAGCGACAGGTCTTTGTAATAATTTATCAACACTTTTGGTTGGTCGTGCAGTACTAGGCATTGGTGAAGCACCTTGTATGCCTACATCAGCTAAAGTCACTTCGTATTGGTTCCCTAAAAAGGAAAGAGGGTTAGCATCTGGGGTTTGGGATTCAGCATCCAAGGTTGGACCAGCGATAGCAGCACCCATACTTGTTACTATATTGTTATTAAGTGGCTGGAGATCACTGTTTTTCATAACTGGTGCAATTGGACTTGTCTTCGCCTTGGTTTTCGCTAAATTTTATAAGACTCCAAATAAATCTAAGTCACTTTCTACAGAAGAATTTGAGTATATAAAAGCCGGTGGTGCAGGTGAAGAAAAGAGTAATGTGAAAAGTACAGTTAAATGGAAAGAACTATTTAAGTATCGCAGTGTTTGGGGTATGATTTTAGGTTTCTTTTGTATAATATGGATATTTAATATCTTTATAGTTTTTACGCCTCTATATCTTGTTAAGACACAGCATATTACGTTTAGTCAGTTAGGAATCTGGGCTAGTATTCCATGGATAGGAGGAATATTTGGAGACTTAATCGGTGGATATATTTCTACAAGACTTGTAGAAAAAAAATCTATGGATCCTATGGTGGCTAAACGTGCAGTTATAAGTGTTGCAGCTGTGATTGCAGGTGCGGTTACAATATGTATCCCGTTTGCAACTAACATTAAAATGACAGTATTGCTTATGGCAGCTGCAATCGGTTGTATAGCTTGTATAACAGGTAATGCCTGGGCTTTAGCTGGTGATGTTGCTCCTGAAGAATTAGTTGCTTCGGTGGGTTCTATTCAAAATTTTGGTGGTTACTTTGGTGGAGCCTTATCACCTTTTATAGTGGGATTAATTGCTGATTCTACCGGATCATTTACACTGGCGTTTGTAAGCGGTGGAATTGTTGCTGCTGGGGCTGCTATATGTTATTGGTTTATTGTAAGAGAACCAATAACTGTAAATCAAAATAATTAGGAGGAATTGGCAATGAAAAAAGAACAGATATTCAAGGGAATCATTCCTCCAATGCCAACGATTTTTACAGAAGAGGGAAAGTTGGATATTGGTGGAATGGGACGATTGATTGATCATGTTATACAAGGAGGAGTTCACGGTCTGTTTTTTCTTGGAAGTGGAGGAGAATTTAGTAATATGACCGAAACATTAAGAAAAGAGGTTGCTAAATTTTGTGTTAAATACACAGCTGGTCGAGTACCCGTATTAATTGGCATTGGAGCACCAGGCACAGATGAAACAATTATGTATGGGAAACATGCTCAATCCATAGGCGCTGACGGAGTTGTAGTAATCAATCCTTATTATGGATCAATAGGCGAAGAAAATCTATATAATCATTATAAACAAATATCTAAAGAATTAGATTTACCCATTCTCGTGTACAATTATCCAGGGGTGAGTGGTCAAAACTTTCCTGTTCATATATTAAAGAGAGTGGCATTGGAATGCCCTAACATTATTGGTTTAAAGGATACTGTTGATACAATGAACCATATTAGATCCGTTATTTTGGAAATTAAATCAGTTCGCCCAGATTTTCTGGTATTTTCAGGCTTTGATGAATATTTATTAAGCACATTGATTATGGGTGGTGATGGTAGCGTACCTGCAAGTGCTGTTTTTGCCCCACATTTAACTGTAGGTATATATGAAGCTTTTCTGAAAAAGGATTATGAAAGTGCTTTTAAGCTTCAAAGGCTTTTATCCTATGTTCCAGAGGAAATTTATCCATTAGAATCTCCTTTTTATGCCGTGATAAAAGAGAGTGCTCGTATGGTGGGTGTAGACATTTCTACTCACGTGTTAGCACCTGCTGCAGCCTTATCAAAAGAAAAGAAAGAATTATTAAAAGTATCTTTAAAAAAATTGCTGCTATTAAATAAATGAGAAAATAGTTAAAAATATATTTAGTATGTACCTAATAGGGTAGGATTTTGAAATGGCTACCCTATAGGATACATTATTAGAAAATAGAATTAAACTATATAAATTTTGATTAATTTATTAGAGAGCAAATACGTTAGAAATGATCATAAGGAGTGAATAATCATGAAAAAAATAATTAATCAGGGTTCTAATGTTGTTGAAGAAATGATGGAGGGTTATTTAACTGCATACTCAAGGTTTTATACCAAAATACCTAATATAAATGCTTTTACCTTTAATGAAAGAAGAAAAAATAAGGTGTCGTTAGTAGTTGGTGGTGGCACTGGGCATGAACCACTTTTTAGTGGATTTGTAGGCAGAGGATTAGCAGATGCGGTGGTCTGTGGAAATATTTTTACATCACCAAACCCCCAGATAATTTATGAAACGGCAAAAGAAGTAGATGAAGGAAAAGGTATTATATTTATTTATGGAAACTATGCGGGAGATAATTTAAACTTTGATATGGGAGAAGAATTTTGTGAAGAGGATAATATTAAAGTAGCACACGTAAGAGTATGGGATGATTGTGCTTCTGCACCTAAAGAAAAAATAGAGGATAGGCGTGGAATTGCAGGTGATGTATTCGTAATTAAAGTTGCTGGTGCGGCATGTGACGAGGGGTTAGAACTTGACGAAGTAGTTAGAATAACTGAAAAGGCAAGGGATAATATAAATACTATAGGCTTGGCAACATCAGCAGGATCTATTCCCGGTCTAGATAAACCAACATTCGAGTTAGGAGAAAATGAAATAGAATATGGAATGGGAATTCACGGCGAGCAGGGAATAAAAAGAACAACAATGAAATCCGCTGATGAATTGGTCAATACAATGTATGACACTATAAAAAAAGATATGCAACTATCGTCTAAAGATGAGATTTGTATACTTGTAAATGGACTTGGATCCACAACACTATTAGAACTTAATATTGTTTACAGAAGATTATCTCAGTTACTAAAACAGGATAATATTAAAACATTTGATAGCGAAATTAAGAATTATTGTACTTGTCAAGAAATGGGTGGCTTTTCTATTACAATTTTAAGACTGGATGATGAAATTAAGAAATATTACTGCAAACCTTGCTTCTCGCCATATTATGCAAAGGAGGAAATTAAATAATGAGATCTATTGATATTAATCAAACAAGGGCAATGATAATTTACGTTGCAGACACAATTATAGAAAACAAACCATTATTAACGGAAATAGATAGTAAAATTGGCGATGGAGATCATGGTATAGGAATGGAATGTGGTTTTGAAAAAGTTAAATCAAAATTAAATGAAATGGAATCATTCCAGAATATCAATCTAATTTTTAAAACTGTAGGCAGAACAATGATTACTTCAATGGGTGGAGCTTCTGGCATAATTTTTGGGACAATGTTCGAGGGTGGGGCCAAGACCATAGATAGTAAAGAAGTCTTGGATTGTCAATCATTAACTGAACTCATGAGGGGTTCATTAACCTCAGTCAAAAAAAGAGGCAAAGCAGAGGTTGGCGATAAAACAATGATAGATGCTTTTGAGCCGGCTGTTATTGCTATGGAAAATGTTAAGAATGATGATTTGGTGACATTACTTACTAATGCTGAAGAAGCTGCAAAAAAAGGTATGGAAGATACAAAAAAATATGTTGCAAAATTTGGAAGAGCCAAGTCACTACTTGAAAGAAGCATCGGATTTCAAGATGCGGGTGCAACTTCAGTTTGGATAATTTTTAGAGCAATGAAGGAATATGTTTCAAAACTATAATAAATTTGATTGGAGTTAACAAAAAATGGGCAATAAAATTATGATTGGTTGTGACAATGCAGGCTTTTATTTTAAGGAACAAGTTAAACAGATTATTGAAGAACAGGGTTATGAAGTATGCGATGTTGGCGTAAATAGTGAAGATGATAAAGCCTTTTATCCATATATAGCTAAAAAGGTTGCAGAAAAGATACAAGGTGATTTGAAAAATTCGAGGGGTATATTGATATGTGGAACAGGAATAGGTATGGCAATTACGGCAAATAAATTTAAAAATATTCGTGCAGCAGTAGGACATGATATCTATTCAGTAGATAGGTCAAGCCTTAGCAATGACTGTAATGTCTTATGTTTTGGTGCAAGGGTTATTGGTATAGAGGTTGCTAAACAACATATTAAGGAATGGCTCAAATTGGATGGAGTTGTTAAAGCTTCACAAGACAAAGTGGACGCCATATGTGAAATTGAAGGGATGAATTTTAAATAATGAAAACATCTAAGCTGTTTTTAGGGACAAATCTAAAAATGTATAAAAATATTAAAGATACTGTTTTTTATCTTAATGAGTTGACAGCTAAGACAAAAGATATAAGTCGAAAAGAATTTGAATTGTTTGTAATTCCGTCTTTTACTTCTTTAAGTGAAGCTAGTAAGATAGTGAATAAGGATTTAATTAAGCTTGGTGCCCAGAATATGTCATGGGTAGAACAAGGGCAATTTACTGGAGAAATATCTCCCCTCATGCTTCAAGAATTAGATATAGACATAATACAAATAGGACATTCAGAGCGTCGACATGTGTTTGGAGAAGACGATACCTCCGAAAACAAAAAAGTTATTTGTGCATTGAATCACAATTTTACAGTTTTATTATGCGTAGGTGAAACTTTAGAACAGAAAAACTACAATGTAAGCAATGAAGTTTTACGTATGCAGTTAAAGATTGATTTTGCTGACGTACCTAAAGACTGTATTGACAAAATACGTGTCGCTTACGAACCAGTATGGGCAATAGGTGTAAATGGGATACCTGCTTCTACTGAATATGCAGCAGAGAAACATGGTGTAATAAAAGATACGTTACTAGAAATTTTCGGTGAAGCTGGAAACCAAATACCCGTTTTATATGGGGGTAGCGTAAATATAGATAATGCATTTGATTTGATAGCCCAGCCGACAATTGACGGTCTTTTTATTGGAAGATATGCTTGGGAAGCTGATCAATTTGAAAAATTGATCAGAGGGATAGCGAAATAGATTTAAATTAAATTATCTGGACATACAAAGTGAAACTTTTAAATAAGCAATTGATATTTGGTAGTTAATTTTTTATACTTATATTTTAAAAATTCACATCAATGAATAAAAAAATGGAGGTATGGTACTATGAAAGAAAAGCAAAAATTACATTCTTCATTGCTAATTGGAGAGATGTTTTTCCCTATTTCGTATGATGATAAAAATATTCTAGAAGTAATACGTCGTGCTGGAGAGCTTGGTTTTTATGAAGGCGTGGAAACAGGTATAATTTTTGATAGCAAAGTAGCATCAAAAATACGCACTGAATGTGAAAATAAAAAATTGCGACTAACACAATGGTCGACCCTTAACATCAACAACGAAAACCTCAATCTTTCAAGTGTAAACAAAGAGATAAGAAACAAATCACTTTCACGTGTAAAAGAATTAATACACTTTTCGGCAGAGTGTGGCACAAAGACTTTTGCCCTAACCAGTGGTCCTGATCCTGGGGCGGCATATAGAGAAGAAGCTAAAAAGTATTTGGCTGATTCGTTACATGTAGTTTGTAACGAAGTAAAGCGATATAACAAGGATATGGATGTAGTCATGGAGCATTTGGACAGATATGTGCACAAAAAACAATTATTAGGTCCAGTTGATGAAACAGTTATCTGGATGATGCCAATTCACCAAGATTGTCCAAATATGTATCTTGGGTGGGATGCTGCTCATGCAGCATTGGATGGAGAAAATTTGATTACAACACTTCATCAAGCAGCACCTATTATGGCAGAGCTACATCTCTCTAATGCAGTCCTTAACCCAAGCGATCCTTTGTATGGAGATAACCACATGAAGTATGGTGCACCTGGATTTTTAACAATAGAGGTTGCAGGAGAACTGTTAAAAACCGCGGTTTCACTTAATACACTCAAAGAGCGTGACGGTATCTTCACAGCAGTAGAGATTCGTACCACAAAAGCTGATGATTTGTGGAAAGTTGAAAAAGAGAGCAGGGAGTTTTTAAAAATGGCAATTGAATTAGCAAATGATTAATCTTGATCATTAAAGCTCTTAATATGAATAATTCAACTAAAGAAGATATATATTTTATAAGTTTGTTTGTAATAGTAGGTTTAGTAGAAACAAGGATGATGACCATAGTAAAATTAAAAAGATTACACAGAATTTTTAAAAATAGTTATTTACCTAGTGTATTCGTGCTTAGATTCTATTGATGCCCAAGTTTAAGCATTTAAGATATCAAAAAATGTAAAAGTTAATATTAGACTTCAAAAATATTAAGTACAATTTGGAGGCAATTCTTATGTTAGTAAACTTAAATAATGTATTGATAAAGGCAAGAAAGGAATATTATTCAGTACCGGCTTTTGATTGTACCGAGGAATTAATAAGGCCAATTCTTGATGAATGTGAAAAAATGGGATCACCAGTGATCCTAATGGCACTAGAGCATGATTTAAAAGAAAAAGGAATTGTCTATATATCCTCAATTGTTAAAGGGGTAGCAGCTGAATACAATATTCCTATAGTTTTGCACTTAGATCATGCTACTAATATTGAAATAATAAAGAGAGCAATAGAATATGGATTTACATCTGTAATGTATGATGGATCAACTCTATCATTTGAGGAAAATGTGAAAAATACAAAAGAGGTAGTTGAATTGGCACATCCATTGGGAATTTCTGTTGAAGCGGAACTTGGTAGGGTTGCAGGATCAGATTTAGATGGTGCTTATACTGGGGAAATGAGTCTTACAAAAGCAAAAGATGTTAGTAAGTTTATTGAACTTACAGGTATAGATGCTTTAGCTGTATCAATTGGAACTTCACATGGATTATATGTTAGTCTTCCAAAATTAAACATAGAAAGGCTAAAAGAAATAAATGAGATTAGTACTGTTCCTCTAGTATTACATGGAGGATCAGGGACACCAGTAGATCAAGTGAGAGAAGCTATAAAAAATGGGATTTCAAAAGTAAATCTGTATTCTGACATTAGAACTGCTATGACATCAGGCGCTAAAAAATCATTTACTGAAGAAAAAAGAGTTGATGCTTTGCCAGATCAATTGTTCATGCCAATTAAAGACGCTATCAAAAATGCTGTAAAACTCAAAATCGAAATGACCATGTCTCAAGGCAGGGCTTAAAAACTTTAATACCTTTGTAATTAAAAATGATGTAGGTGATATTTTTATAGTAGTAAAACTTTATTCTATCAAACGTGTAATTGATTTCTACATCTTTATATTTGTATGTAAAATATTCTAATAGGGATAAAGACAATTAAAACGAGCCTGAGATAGGCAATTTTAAGTGATATAAATCAATATATTTAGAAGAAAAGTTAAAAATTTAATTAAAATAAAACTTGGAGGTAGAAAATGAATGAATCAATTAAGAAGTATATGAGAGTGGGGTTAATTCATTTTATGGCTTATCCTTCTGTATCAAGTGGGACCGGACCGATAGAAGAAACACTAAAAAAAATTGCAATAGATGATTACTTTGATGCAGTAGAAATTACATGGATTAAAGATGGAAAAATAAGAAAAAAGGCTAAGAAAATGATTGAAACAGCACATATGAGTGTTGCATATTCGGCAGGGCCTAGATTGATGCAACAAGGATTAAATATTAACGATTTAAATGAGGATGGAAGAGTAAAGGCAGTAGCAACACTTGAAGAAGGAATTGATGAGGCGTATGAAAATGGTTGTGAAGGATTTGGATATTTGAGCGGTAGGTATCCAAAGGATGCAATCGGTAAAGAAGAGGCATATAATGCTTTGGTAAAGTCTACCATGGAAATTTGTGAATATTCGAAGGCAAGAGGAAACTTAAAAATTGCATTAGAAGTATTTGACTATGATATAGATAAAAATGCATTAATAGGTCCGGCTAGCCTTGCTAGAAGGTTTGCAAAAGAAATCAGAAATAGATATGAAAACTTTGGACTTATGGTTGATTTAAGCCATATACCATTAATCAAAGAGACTATACAAGAAGCAATACTACCTATAAAGGATTATATAATTCATGCTCATATGGGAAACTGTGTGTTAGAAAATTCTAACTTGCCAGGTTATGGTGATCAGCATCCGAGATTTGGATTTCCTGATTCAGAAAATGATGTTAATGAACTTGCAGAATACATAAAGCTATTAATGTCAATCGGTTTTATAAGTGAGGAAAAAAGACCTATCGTTAGTTTTGAGGTTAAACCATTTGGTGATGAAGATCCAGAGTTAGTAATTGCCAATGCAAAAAGAGTGCTAAATGCTGCATGGGCTAAATTATAATATGGTTTATTTAAATACATTATTTTGATCTCTGTAGAATATTTGAAAGGTAATGTACATTTACTAATGCTACCTAAGTAGATAGGTTGATAATGAAATAATAGCTAAAACATCCAAAGATCTGATTGGCTCAAATCTATGGATGTTCCTTTTTGGAGAGTATTATATTTTAGGCATCTATTTTTACATAATCAAAATCTTTATTTATTATTGTTCTCCACTTTTGTGATACTTAATGACAATAATGATATATTGAATTGTTCACAAGCATCAATATTTGCCACATGATCACAAATTTTTAATATTTCTATTTCTGTTGTCTCATTTTTTTTAATATATTTATCTACCATAGTTGTGAACATATGATCTTCTGTACCCATAATATAATTTCTGGGAACATTTATGTTGGTAATTAGTTCTTTGGCATGTGTCTTTTCATAATATTGCATAACATCAAACCAAGCGTAAAACTCTTTAGTGTCCAGTAAGAATCATTGATGATACTCTTTCTGGGGCAATTAATGATATTTTATGGGCAACCATTATTTTATCAATACATAGCTTATCCATTAATTTCAGAATATCATCAGCAATTACTGAAAATGATGGATTAGATTCTTTGTGAAGCATTAATTTTTTAGGATAGTAGAAAATTAAAAGTTCGTTTAAAAAGATAAATTTACACTTTGAATATGGTAAGTAATTTTAATCAGAAAAATAAAATATATTCAGTAAAGGTTACTCAAAATTAGCGCGTCCAATAGCAGATAGAATTGTAATTATGACGCCAGGTCCTGGAAAAGTAAAAAGTATAATAGATGTAAATATAAAAAGGAAAAGAGATAGGACTAGTGAGGAATTCTTGAAAATACGAGATAAAGTATTTATAGAATTAAAAATGAAGAAGGAAAATGAGACGGAATACTGTATTTAAAGTTTGTTAAATTAAATATAAAGATGTATATGAACTCAATATTAAGTTTATATACATCTTTATATACTTAACTAGCTACCTATGATAGGCATAGAATGAATGTAATTTATGTCTTACTTATTTATAAATCTATTAATAAATAAGGCATCATACAAATAGCTCATACATCCCTAGAATTAAAATAATGCATATTGAAATTATTTCTGAATATCTTGATAACTTATCAGAAATTACCTTTTCACCAATGTAATACCCTATTGGTATAAATACGAGGCTGAAAATCAAAGAGGATATAGATGTCAAAAGGATGTTTAATCCTGCAATACTTGCCCCTATTCCTAAACCAATATTATTTAAACAAAGAACAATTCCTAGGATAATAGCTTCTTTAAAGTCTATAGTTTTTGAGTCATTCGTATCTATTATCTCTGGATTTCTAAGTGCATTTTCATAGTGCTTAAATCCTGATTCTTCCACATTAACTTCTTTTGTGCTTTTCTTGCTTCCAATGTCTTTTCTGATCCAATTTATTAGCAGTAATATACCCAATAATAATAATATGCCACTTCCTATTATATTTGAATATTTTAGTGGGATTAATCTCAAAAGCGTTTTTCCAAATAACATGGCTAATAAAGTACCTATACCAGAAATAAAGGATATCATAAAGTTATTTATAAAATTTATTCTAACTTTTTTAGCCCCATAACTCAGCCCTACAATAAGATTATCGCTGCTTGAGGAAATAGCAAAAAGAAAAACCGATAAAATGTTCATATAATTCCTCCAAAGTAAAGATATCACGAGTATAATATGATATGACTCGTTAAAAGGTTACTGAATTTGGAATTATTGAGCTTATTTATAAAGAAATATGTTGATATTTATGATCCCGAAGTATCATTTTTGCTGTCGGTACATCTAAGGGATCCTGAACATGCACTTCTATTCGGTTAAAAGGTAGGGGAATGGTGAAATTGTCCCATCTTCTTTTTAATTGTATTTTTCTTTTACATTTGATTGCAATAGGTAATACTTTACGTTTTGTAAGTAATGCTGTAATAAATGGAAAAGGTTTTGCTTCATGATAAGGACCTAAGGGACCGTCAAGAGTAACGGCTAAATTGGCACAATCAGGCCCATTTATTTCCTTTCTTATTTTAAACAAGAAGTTTCCACCCTCACTCTCATCTGGAACTCGAATTGTCTTATATCCAAAATGTTTACATATCATATTAATATAATCTCCTCTTCCATTCTTAGTAGTAATTACGTAGAGTCCTTTCCCACTAAGGTAAGGATATAATGAATAGCTATCTCCATGCCAAAACACAAGAATAAATTTTTCAGCATGAGAAGATTCTAAAAAAGTATATTGCCCAGTAGAAATTATTTTGCTAGTTTTATATACAAATTGAATATAATAAATCGCAATAAGTGTAATAAGTTTTCCAATAAAACAAGATATTTTATTCATCTATAGTCACCCCTTTATTTTTGTGGATTTCTGCATTTGGCAAAGTAACTACTTTGTTAATATCCATTTGATTAATTTTTTTATTAATTATTGCTTTGTGGTATACTTCCACAGTTGCTTTTGCCATAACATCTAAGGAAAACTTATTAGAAAAGTCATAGGCATTTTGAGACATCTCTTTTAATATTTTAGGGTTTTCCATTAAATAAATAACTTTTTCTGACCATAAATCTAAATTAGCTTTAGTCTTAAATCCGTTATATTCATTGTGAATCATATCATCTATTCCACTAGAACGAATGGCTACAACAGCGCATTTCCCAGCCATTGCTTCTAATATTACCATTCCTTGAGTTTCAGATTGTGAACTAAAAACAAAAATATCAGATGCCATATAATACTGGCAAACTTCCTGCGGACTTACTGAACCTAGTAGGAGTATTGTATCTTGTAAGCATTGGTCCTCTATTGTTTCTAATATATTTTGCTTTTCAGGTCCGTCTCCTATAATAATGCATTTAAAGGGTACACTGGAATTATCTTTTATACGTCTTATTCCATTTAATAAAAAATAAATATTCTTTTCTTTTGTTAAACGAGAAACGGAGCATAAGATCACTTCATTTTGCACTCTATATTTTTTATGGATAAGGTTAATGCAATGTAGGTCTGTATTATTATAAAAATCAAAGTCAAGTCCCGTGGGTAAGACGGTTTTATCTCTGCTTACACCAATGTTTGCTAAGTATTTTTTCGCTGAATTAGTTGGCGCAAGTATAGCATCACATTTTTGAGAAAATATTCGAATCAAGTTATGAGAGACTATATTTTCGAAGGTTTGTTTAAAAAAAGGTAAATTATGAGCGTATTTTTCAAGTCTAGTATGATAAGTTAAAATCACAGGTATTCCATATTTTTTACCAAGCTCAAGTCCTTTTGATCCCATCCAAAATGGGTGATGCAAATGAATAACATCAAAATCTTGGCATAAAAAATCTTTTTCTATCTTTGGAGAGAAAATATTAACTATTGGAAAGTCAAAGGGCTTAGTCTTAAAATAGATTAATAAATTGCATCTTAAAACATTAGCATCTTCTAGGGTTTTAAGGGGATACCTAGGAGCAAATATTACCACGTTATGCCCTCTTTTGCGAAGGCCTTTTGTGAGCCTTGTAATAGAAATAGGAACGCCACCGATAAATGGTAAATAATTATTAGTGAACATAGCAATATTTAATTTTTCTTTGATTATAATGTTTTCTTCTCCTTCATCAAATTCACTATAATAATCAACGATTTTGCTTACTCTATAATTAATCAGTAACCCCAAAAATATAAATACACTTAGTAGTAAAATAAAATTGAAAAAGTTCAAATAGAAAATTGAATGAATATAAAACCAAGTATTTTTTAAAATACGATAAATAACCAAATTGGAGGGTGTGTCCTCTTTTATAACATTATAAGACACTACATTATTTTTTATATTTACTTTGATATAGTGGTAGAAGCTATTTTGATTATTAAGAAGTAAAGCACCACCAGCACCACCACTTATAAAATATTGAACATCTTTAATTTTCCTATTATTATAAACTTCCATACCAGAGGTGAATACTGCATTAACTTTGTATTTTGAAAAAGTATCAGTTAAAAAATCACAATATGGTTTATTAAGTGATTCAGTGTTTTCAAGTTTAAAGGGAGGTTTATTCATAATTATAAACTTATACTTATATTTATTACTTTGAATTAGTTCATCTACTAGCCATTTCCGCTGCCATTGTTCAGAGGTTAATTCTGTTGTATCTAGGAAAATAAAGTAAGTATCATTTACACTATAAGAAAAATAATAAGGACCATAATGATGATAAAATTTTGCGAAACCATTATTTAAAGTTTCTTTATCACCTATTCCAATTATAGTAGGAATTTTTATTTTATTTAAGCTTTTATTTAATATCCTATATTTATATTCATCCCCATTTATCACAGCGTTTCCTGTAGAAACAGCAAAATCCAGATTCTTGTCTGTATTTATTTCTTTAACTATTTTTTTATCAAATATATCTATAGAACTCTTTATATTTCCTAGTACAACAAAAGAAATTCCATCATTCATATTTATATGATCTAATTTTTGTATATTATTAATATTAGTTGATACAAAGTCAGATTCAAAAATAAATAAATAACTCTTATAAGAAATAAAAATTAATAATAAAATAATATCTAGAAATAATATAATTTTTAGACTTCTTTTCTTCCACATAAGGTTGCCTCCTAACACGCCCTATATTAAATTGTTATTTTTCTGAGTTTGTTTTTAGCTATTTCTAAATAAAAAAGTATTAAACCTATTAACATACCTAAATACATGGTGAAAAATCGCCATAAAAATGTTAATGATACTATATCATTCTTTGCTACAAAATCAGAAAACATCAATGTAAATCCACCTTCAGCAACGCCAGTAGCTCCAGGCGTAGGCGCAAAATATGTGACGAAAGTTAATACAATCTGTATTGAAATAATTTGACTTATTGAAATGCTAGAGTTAAGCCCTCTAATGAGAATAACTGGAAATATAAATAAGGTAAACAAATATAAAATCATATATATTATGGATAATAATATATATTTTTTCTTGCCTTTTAAGAATCTTTTAATGTTGAGAGCAAAAATATCAATTTCTAAGAAACTATTTTTTTTAAATTTTTCTACCTTGATTTTTGAAATAATATTTTTATTTTGTAGAATAGCCAATACTTTAGATAGATGTCTTTTTATTATGTTTGTATTGGTCAATATTTTATAAAAGCCGTAAGTAGCTAAGATATATATAAGAACTAAGGCTAAGATATAAATCAAATTATTGCCACTTGGAGCAATTTTTAAAATAGCTTTATCCCTTATTAAAATTATTGGTGTTGTGATAAAGAAAAAAATAAAAGGAAGTACAGTTTTTATTGTAGTTGCTGCAGTAGCATCACCGATGGAAACACCTTTTTTGTTTAAGAAATATATTTGAGCAAAGCCACCTCCAGTTGCAAAGGGAGTTATATTTGATAAAAACATGTTAATGAATGTCAGCTTAATGAGATATCCAAGAGTAACATGAATTTGTAGGACTTTTAAAATATATAGGAATCTTAAAGCATCTAAAATGAAATAAAAAAGTAATAAGATACCAAGTGCTAATAATATAGTAGGAGATAAGGATTTAAATGAGAAAAATAATGTTGTGTCACCAAAATGTTTTTGTATAAATAATACAGACATATATGAAGTTGCTATAAAAATAAGTGTGAGTGTTGAGTAAGTTAATATTTTGGTTTTTGTAATCAAATAATTATTATGAACTAAATTGACCTTTGGTTTAAGTTCCTTCATGTTTATTCTCCTTGATTAATAATTATTTTATTAAACAAACCAATTCCCAAAGAATGTTTTTGGGGAACACAACTATAATTGTATTGCTTTTACAATATATGTGAACTACACTATAAATCATTCCTATACGTGAAAATTCACTTTGGTCAGTTTTTTATTTTTATAGGCTTTAGGCATTTGCACACAAATAATGATTATATTATCAAAGTGCATAATAGTAGTAGTATAACGATAATGAATATACATTGACAGTCGTGGTAATATGATGTATATTTTAATTATAGAAGGTGATATAGTGGTCGACAATAAAATCTCTTCGGATTTACTCAGAGGACATACAGATACGATTATCTTGAAGTTATTAATGAGTGGTGATAAATATGGATATGAGATATCAAAATCAATAAATTCAAACTCCAGTGGTGAGTATGAACTTAAGGAGTCTACTATGTTTTCGAGCCTAAAGAGGCAAGAGAATGATGGTGGTGTTACATCGTATTGGGGTGATGAGACCCAGGGTGGACGGAGAAAGTATTATAGGATTACCGAAAAAGGAAAAGAAACTTATTTTCAAAACAAAAAAAATTGGGAGAACGCTAAGCGTATTCTAGATCATCTATTATAAGAGGAAGGTGGTAATAACGATGAATGAGAAATTAATGAAATATTTAGATGGAATATTTTCACTCTATGAAGATTCGCAAGTAGTCAAAGAATTAAAAGAAGAGTTGTTTAATACTTTACAGGATAAGTTTAGTGATTTGAAAAATCAAGGTTATGATGAGGTAACTTCTTATAGTATGACCATAGAATCCATTGGAGACATATCAGAAATTATAGAAAGTATCTCTGCAAAGAAAAGAGAACTACAGATGGTAAGACAGGATTTTTCAAATATTAATCTCCAAAATTCTGATTTTAAAGGGGTAAAAGTACATGAGGCGAAGTTTAACGGTAGCGCCCTCAAAGAATCAGACTTCAGCAATTCAGATTTAAGTAATAGCTCTTTTAAAGGCACTGATTTACAGAATTCAGATTTTAAAAAGGTAACATTACATGATGGAACCTTTAGCGGTAGTGCCCTTAAAGGATCAGATTTTAGTGATTCAGATTTAACTAACAGCTCCTTTAAAGGCTGTGATTTGACTAATGTAATATTTGATGGTGCTAATCTTACCGGAGTAAAATTAATTCAGGTCAGTCTGAGATATACAAGTCTTAAAAGTTGTATCTTTGATTATACGGATTTTAGCAGTTCAGATTTGACCGGAGTATGTTTTGATAATCAAAAGTTAATTGGTACTATTTTTAATTGTACTTATTTAAAAGGAACATCGTTTAAAAATGTTATTTTTAGAAATGTTATTTTTAAAAACGTTGAGGTAAAAAAAGCGATTTTTGACGGCGCTACAATGGATAAATTGACTTATGCTGTTTTAAAAGGTAGCAAAGCAAACTTGACTAATGTAACAGTAATTTAGAAGGATGCAAATTTATAAGCATAAGATGGCATAAATTCTAAATAGAATAGCAAAAGCCATGGACCCCCTAAAGTTAATATAGTAATAATTAATTTAATTTCGATAAATAGCTCTCTAAAATAGAGGGCTATTTATCGAAATTAAATTACGCAAATTCCGTTGTAATTATCATATTGTTTAAGTTTTTCTATTTACAACGTAACAATGTTATGTTACACTACATATAATAGTAAAAACAATAGTTTTATAACTTAGAATTACAAAAGGAGGGGTAACATGGACGAAGAATTAATAGCAAAAAAAGAATTACTTGAAATCACGAATGTTTCTTATGGGCAGTTGTATAGATGGAAAAGAAAAAATCTTATACCAGAAGAATGGTTCATAAAAAAATCTAGCTATACAGGTCAGGAAACCTATTTCCCTAGGGTGAAAATATTAGAAAGAATTGAAAAAATTATTAATATGAAAGACGATGTATCATTAGATGACCTAGCACAAATATTTTCACCAGAGTTAGCAGATGTATTTTTAAGCGAGTTAGAGTTAATAGAAAAGAACATTGTTACACAACAGACGTTAACAATGCATAAAAATGTCTATGGAGAAATAAAAACATTTTCTTTTGAAAAGATATTATATATTTTATTATTGGAGAAAAGTCTAGTATCTGGGAATGTATCTTTAGAAGAAAGTAAACTTATTATAGAAACCCTAGAAGAAAATTATAAGTTGTTAGAAGGTAAAAATACCGAGATAATTTTTTTAAGGAAATTTGGAATGGCACTATGTTTTTTAATTACTGTGCCAAATGAAATTTATATAGATAAGGGCGCAAAAATAATATTAAGACTTAATATTTCACAGTGCATCGAAGAACTTAAAACTAAAATTTAATGATTCATTAATATATAAAAATGGAGGAGATTTAATATGGGAAATATGAATGATAATGATTTAAAGATATCTGGGTCAGGAAGTTCAGGTGGTGGAAAATATAATAATGTAATTATAAGTGGGTCAGGAAAAATTAGCGGTGATTTAGAGTGCATAGACTTTAAAACTAGTGGTTCTTCAAAAGTTATAGGTAATTTAAAAGCAGAAAGTATAAAAATTAGCGGCTCTGCTAAGATTGAAGGTGATGTAGAAGTAAAAGATATAAAGATAAGTGGATCGTCTCATGTCATGGGAAATGTTAAGAGTCAATGCATGAAAATAAATGGCTCAATGCACATAGATGGAAGCCTATACGGAGAAGACGTTAGTGTATCGGGCTCGGTTAGTATAGGGGAAAATTGTGAAGCGGAATCTTTTAATGCTAGTGGTGATTTTAAAATACAAGGATCATTAAATGCAGGACAAGTAAATATTAAATTGGGTGGGAACTGTACTGTAAAAGAAATTGCTGGTGAACATATTGAAATAAGGGTTCGACCTATCGATAATTCTATATTTAGAAAAGTAATTGATAAAATCTTTAATTCTAGAGGTGAGTTGAATACGGAGCTAATAGAAGGCGATGATATTTATATTCAAAATACCAATGTGAAAATAGTAAGAGGGAATAATATTACAATAGGTACAGGTTGTAATGTAGGTCTCCTAGAGTATAAGGGAGAAATTAATGTTTCAGACGAATCTATAGTTACAAATCAAAACAAGATATAACTTTATATTTTCTACAATGGATAAATTGACTTATGCTGTTTTAAAAGGTAGCAAAGCAAACTTGACTAATGTAACAGTAATTTAGGGGGTGGTGTAATCATGATACAAACGGGTATAGCTATTTCTGTAAGTGGTCTTGAAAAGTCCTATAAGAACCTGTTGGTACTTAAGGATATCAATTTTACTGTACAAAAGGGCAGTATATTTGCACTGCTCGGATCTAATGGTGCAGGTAAGACAACTATAATTAAAATCCTAACCACTTTACTTAAGGCAGATAAAGGAAGCTCTCAGATATGTGGCTTTGACGTTTCTACTCAATCAAAACAAGTAAGGGGCGAAATAAGCTTAACTGGTCAGTCTGCTGCAGTGGACGAGATCTTGACCGGGAGGGAGAATTTGCGCTTAATTGGAAAACTGCGTCATCTGCCCAATGCAAATAGCAAGGCTGATGAATTACTTAAACGATTTGATTTGTTTGATGCTGCTGACCGGCGTGTTGCAACTTATTCTGGAGGTATGCGCCGAAAACTGGACCTTGCAATGAGTTTGATTGGTAGTCCTAGCCTCGTATTTCTTGACGAGCCAACCACAGGACTTGATCCACAAGGCCGCATTGCTATGTGGGAGATTATAAAAGATCTCAGTCAAACGGGTGTTACCGTGTTTTTAACAACGCAGTATCTGGATGAGGCAGATCAGCTTGCAGATCATATTGCAATCTTAAATGAAGGAAAAATTGTTGCTGAAGGAACCTCGGCAGAACTCAAAAGTTTAATACCACATGGGCATATTGAACTGGAATTTCGTGATAAAAAAGAAGTAGCATTGGCACGTAATTTACTCCATGAATATACTTCAAACCCAAGTGAGGAGAATCAAACGCTTACGATTGCAACCGACGGGAGTATAAAACAGATAACTAACATCTTAAATATGCTTGAAAACGCGAACATATCTGTTGCTGTATTTTCGCAAAAGTTACCAACACTTGAGGATGTATTCCTTACGATTATTGGTCAAAATAAGGGAAATGGAGATGATGCTTAATGCAAATCGGTTTAAAAATGAAGAATAAACTTAGTGATACTATTGTTATGTCCAATCGATGCATGTGCCATGCATTTCGAAGCATGGATACGTTAATCACACTAATTGCAATGCCTATTGTGATGATGCTTATGCTTGTTTATGTGTTTGGTGGAGCAATTAACACTGGTTCAGTAGATTATATAAATTTTGTTGTGCCAGGTATAGTTATTATGTGCATCTCAACTGGTACAGCCTACTCAGCATTACGTTTAAACAACGATATAACTAAGGGTATCATTGACAGGTTCCGTTCTATGCCAATCGCAGAATCATCAATATTGGGTGGGCATGTACTGACATCAGTAGTATTTAACGCTTTTTCAATCGTACTGGTCGTGCTTTCTGCCGTATTAATGGGATTCAGGACGCATGCAGGAATCACAGAATGGTTCCTTGTTACTTTAATACTGCTACTGTTTACGCTCGCAATGACATGGATATCTATGATGTTTGGTTTACTAGCAAAGAGTGCCGAAGGAGCATCGGCTTTTAGTTATCTATTCATGATTCTGATATTTATAAGTTCAGCGTTTGTGCCGATTAATTCAATGCATGGTATCGTACGCTCATTTGCACAGAATCAGCCTATGACACCAATTATAGAAACCATTCGTTCATTGCTTATGGGTGTGCCTACTGGAAATGGTGTTTTAATATCAGTTTTATGGTGCTCGGGTATTCTCATTGCTTCCTATTTTGGTTCATTGCAAATTTACAAGCATAAGATGGCATAAATTTTTATAGAATAACTGGATATTGTAATATTTAAATAATGATTATTGAAGTGAACATCAGTAGCAGTATAACGATAATAAATATACATTGACATCGTGGTTATGTGATATATTTGTTATACGAAACCATATAAAAGGGGTATAACATATAAATTGACTTCAGTAGAATGAAAAAGAAAATTAAATTCTACTGGAGTTTTTTACGTTTGTTCAAATTAAACATCACAATATTAATATATTACAATATAATGATATTACGCTAGATAAATTATTATTTCCAATGATAACAACATAAATAAAGGGGGAATAAAAATGAAAAAGAATATATTAGTAGAAGGTATAAGCTGCATACATTGTGTAAATCATGTTACAGAGGCACTAATGCAGATTGGAGCAAAAGACGTGGTAATAAATCTTGATAAAAAGCTTGCTACTGCGGAAATAAATGATAATATTACTGATGAAATTATTAAGGCGGCTATTGAAGAGGTAGGATATGGTGTTGTACAAATAGTCTAAGTATGAAATACTGGTATCTATAGAATAGACACTTTAAAAAAAATGTTTGGACTATAGATACCAATTTAAGAACATAATATGCAAGGTAAAGCCAGTATCTTACCCATTCTCTTTAGCAACATAAAAGTGAATGGGTATTTTTTTACTCTCTGCTTGATGTTGAAAACTGACTTAAATATTGTGATTTATAAAATAAAATAGTAATATTTTGTATAAATGATTATCTATGGATAGTGAATAAGGTTATAATAAATTTAATGAGTTAATTCAAATTGGTAGTATAGTGAGCTTTTGAAAATTTTGTAGGGGATGAAAAGAAAAATTAGGAGAAAAGCTTGTTAGCTAGAAAAAGGGGTATCATAATTATGAATAATAAAATTCTAATAGTAGAGGATGACATAACCATTAGTGAAATGGTCAAAAATTACTTGATAAAGGATGGATTTATAGTAACAACAGCTTTTGATGGTGAAGAAGCAATCGTTAAATATTCAAATCACGATTTTGATTTAATTATTCTTGATTTAATGATGCCTAAGTTGGATGGTATAGAAACTATGAAAATAATAAGAGAAAAAAGTTCAGTACCTATCTTAATTATGTCTGCAAAAGATAGTGATGTGGATAAGGCTATCGGGTTAGGCTTGGGAGCTGATGATTATATTTCTAAACCTTTTTCTATGATTGAAATTTCTGCAAGAATCAAAGCAGCTATTAGAAGAGCAACAAAATATTCTAACAATGATAAAAAAGAAGAACAGTTGGTAATCAAAGTTGGAAAACTTACTATAGATGTAGAAAATTTTTTAGTTAGTAAAGATAACCAAGCTATTCAGCTTACTTCCAAGGAATTTGAAATATTAAAATTATTTATCCAGAATCTTAATAGAGTATTTACTAAGGCCCAAATTTTTAGCTCTATTTGGAAAGATGAGTACTTTGGTGATGAGAATGTAATTAATGTCCATATGCGAAGATTAAGAGAAAAGATTGAGGACGACCCATCAAATCCACAATACATAAAGACGTTGTGGGGAATTGGATATAGGTTGGAGGGTAAGTAAATGATTATATTATTATTGATAATTATTCTTATTTTAGTTTGCATAATGTTTTTACAATACAAAGCTGAAAAAGTAAGAAGTAAGAACTTAAAATATATTGGGAATAAGTTAAATAAAATTATAAGAGAAAATACAAACGAAAAGCTATTAGTTGTTACTGAGGATAAAGAGACTCGAGAAGTACTTGTAGGAATTAATAGACTTTTAGATTTCAATCAAAAATTAATGGCAGAATATAGAAAAAAAGAGATATCTATGACTAAAATGCTTTCAAATATTTCTCATGATTTAAAAACTCCACTTACAGTAGTATTAGGATATATTGAAACTATAAAACTGGACAAGGATATTCCCGGAGAAGAAAGAGCGATATTGTTATGTAAAGTTCACAATAAAACACTAGAAGTAATTGATCTTATTAATAATTTTTTCGATTTAGCAAAGCTAGAATCAGGAGATAAGGATGTGCCTATATCAAGGGTTAATATGAATGAATTTTGTAGAAAAAGTATATTAGACTTTTATGAAAGCTTAACTGCAAAAGGTTATGAAGTAAATATAGATATACCTGTAACAAATATTTATGCACTTGGGAACATAGAGGCCCTCCAAAGAATAATGAACAATTTAATTTCTAATGCCATTAAATATGGGAGCAAAGGTAAATACATAGGACTTAAATTAAGCTATGATGATAACTATTCCTATGTAGAAATTTGGGATAAAGGTAAGGGCATTGAAGAAATTAATGTTGATAAAGTATTTGAGAGGATGTATACACTTGAAGACTCAAGAAATAAATTATATCAGGGAAGTGGACTAGGACTTACAATAACTAAAAGGCTTGTTGAAATATTAGGAGGAGAAATTTCTCTTAAGAGCAAACCCAGTGTGAAAACTAGCTTTACGATTAAGTTAAAGAGAATAACTTATTAGTTTATATAAGCAAGATGCTAAGTAAAAGGCATCTTGTTTTTTAACTTAAGTATTTCGTAAGATTTGATTAATAAAAAAGAGAAGTCTATATTATATAATAAAATTATAGTAAATAAAGAAAAGAGGAATGTAATATGAATTATATATTAAGGACAACAAATTTAGTGAAAAAATTTAAAGATAAAGAGGTTATAACTAATGTAAATATGAACATTAAAAAAGGAGAAATATATGTTTTTTTAGGTCCCAATGGAGCCGGGAAAACCACAATTATGAAGATGATAGTAAATCTTGTTAAACCCAGCAGCGGAGAAATTGAAATTTTTGGTGAGAAATTAAACTATCAAGCTTATGAACCTTTGAAACGAATAGGAACCATTATTGAGTATCCTATATTTTATGATAAGCTCACTGGTAGAGAGAATCTAGAACTTCATTGTGAGTACATGGGATATTATGATAAAAGTGCTATTGATAAAGCTTTAGATTTAGTGAATTTAAAAGATATTGTTAAGAAAGAAGTTAAGGATTTTTCTTTAGGAATGAAACAAAGACTAGGAATTGCAAGGGCAATTATAACGAGGCCTGAGTTTTTAATATTAGATGAGCCAATCAATGGTCTTGACCCAATAGGAATCAAGGAAATCAGGAATCTATTAAAAATGTTAAGCAAAGAATACGGAATTACAATTTTAATCTCAAGTCATATTTTAGGAGAAATAGAACAAATAGCAGACACTATAGGGATAATAAATAATGGAGAGTTAATAGAAGAAGTTACCATGGACAGCATTAGACAGCAGAATACCGAGTATATAGAAATAATTACTAAGGATTGTATAAAAGCAGCCTTTATTTTAGAAAATGATTTGAATATTTCTAACTTTAAAATTGTAGACAATACCTTAATAAGAATATACGATTTAAAGTTAGCTCAAAAGGATATTTCAAAAGCTTTAATTTTAAAGGGTGTTGACATCGAGGCTATAAATAAGAAGAAAAGTTCGTTAGAAGATTATTTCTTAAAGCTTTTAAATGGGGGTAAGTTAAGTGCTTAAATTAATGAAATTAGAAATTAAGAAGTTTAAAATGAGTAGGTACCTAAAAGGAGTTCTAATTGCAAATTTAATTATTCTAGGTGTTTTATTTATTGTAGTTTATGGATCAAAAACCAATACCGATACGGTCCTTAGTAATTATAATGATGTTGCTTTTGTTGTAGGTACTTTTGTAAGAGCTACTTTCTCAATTTTTGCAGCTGGATTACTTTCAAGAATAATAATTGGAGAATACAAAAGCAAAACAATAAGTATTTTATTTTTATATCCAATAAATAGGAAAAAGATTATGGTAGCAAAGTTAGCTATTATAGTAATATTTACTTTTGCGGCTATGGTATTATCGAGTATTTTCTTGAATTTTAGTCTATATATTTTAAATATTTTCGTAAATTTTATCACAGTACCTTTAACTGGCGATGTTCTAATAAAAAACCTAATTAATATTGTTGTTTATTCAGCAGTCTTTGCCTTTGTAAGCTTAATTCCTTTATATTTAGGTATGAGGAGAAAATCTGGTTCTGCCACAATAATAACCTCAGTTATATTAGTAAGTTTATTAAATAATGGAAGTAAGGGGCATACTTTAACCTCGATTATTATAATTCCAATCATCCTTGCATTTATAGGAGTAGCTACTGCTTATTTATCCATAAAAGATGTAGAAAAAGCAGATCTCGTTAATTAAATAAAGAGGGTTTAAATATACAAAGAAAAATTTTAACAGCTGGTTGAGGTGATGAATGTGTCACTTTACCAGTTTTTTTTATAAAACTGTTATAACTAAACTAGTAATACAATTGAAATGTATTTGATGATTCTAATTACTTCATTTATTGGAAGTAGTGGTATAATGGAAGTCACACTTATTTTTGTGATTTCAAGCATTGTTAAGTCATTCATGATGGAAATCAGGTACAAACTGATTGCAATTGCATTAATTTTGAATATAAAAATTATAGGAAATCTACATAAATTGAAATAGAACAATTTAAATATAAAGGAGAGTATATTATGTCAAAAGTAATAGGTATTGATTTAGGTACAACAAATTCTTGTGTGGCTGTAATGGAAGGCGGAGAGGTCGTCATAATTCATAATGCAGAGGGTGGCCGTACAACTCCGTCTATAGTTGCGTTTTCTAAAACAGGTGAACGATTGATAGGTGAGCCTGCAAAGCATCAGATAGTTACCAATCATGAACGTACAGTAAGTTCCATAAAGCGCGAAATGGGTAGTGACTATAGAGTTAATATTGATGGTAAGAAATATTCACCACAAGAACTTTCTGCAATGATTTTACAAAAACTGAAAACTGATGCAGAAAGTTATCTGGGCGAGATTGTAAGTGATGCTGTGATTACTGTACCTGCATATTTCACAGATGCACAAAGGCAGGCAACTAAAGATGCAGGTAAAATTGCTGGTTTAAATGTACAGCGAATCATTAACGAGCCAACCGCAGCTGCAGTTGCTTATGGTGTAGATAAAGAAACACCGCAAAAGGTCATGGTATACGATTTGGGTGGAGGAACATTTGATGTGTCTATTCTTGACATTAATAATGGAGTTATTGAAGTACTTTCTACCGCAGGAAATAATCGTCTAGGCGGTGATGATTTTGACAGTTGCGTGGTTGATTATCTTACACGCGAATTTAAGAAGGAAAATCATTTTGATCTTACAAAAGATTCTACAGCAATGCAGCGTGTAAAAGAAGCAGCTGAAACAGCAAAAGTAGAATTGAGTGGTACAACGTCAACTGTGGTCAATCTTCCTTTCATTACTTCAAGTAAGTCTGGTCCAGTACATATGAATATTGCATTAACTAGAGCAAAATTTGATGAACTTACAGCACATCTGGTGAAAGCTACAATGGAGCCAGTACAGCAGGCAATGCGTGATTCTAATCTCAATATCTCAGATATCAGCAAGATTTTACTTGTTGGAGGATCCAGCCGTATTCCTGCGGTACATGAGGCTGTAAAAAAGTTTATAGGAAAAGAGCCGTTTAAAGGTATTAATCCCGATGAATGTGTTGCAATGGGTGCTGCACTTCAGGCTGGGGTGCTTGTAGGCGTTGTAAAAGGTTTGTTGCTTTTAGATGTAACACCACTATCTCTGGGCATCGAAACTATGGGAGGAGTTTTTTCTAAAATTATTGATCGTAACACAACACTTCCAATAAAAAAGAGCCAAATTTTTACTACGTCCGGCAGTTTTCAAACATCTGTGGAAATTCATGTTTTGCAGGGTGAACGTGAAATGGCATCTCACAATAAAACATTAGGTAAATTTAAACTAAAAGGTATCAGGCGTGCACCAAGAGGTGTTCCACAGATTGAGGTAACATTCGATATTGATGCAAATGGCATTGTCAATGTATCTGCAAAAGACCTGGGAACTGGTAAAGAACAAAATATTAATATTACTGCTTCCTCAAACTTAAGTCAGCCAGAAATTGATCAAGCTATTCGTGATTCAAAGCAGTTCGCTGCAGAGGATGCAAAGAATAAAGAAGAAGCCACAATAGAGGATCGTGCTGAGCAGTTGAGTTACCAGGCATCAGCAATTATGAAAAAACTTGATAAAACCGACAGTGAAGTGCTGAAAGAGGCTGTTAAATATACCAAAAAATCATTAAAGAGCAAAGATAGTGCACAAATGGTTGAGGCCTGCAATGAGTTATCCAAAGTGATAGAATCCATGCAACATAAAGTTCCACATGATGATGTTTCAGATAATAAAAAGAATAATGAAGATAATGAAAAGTAACAGTTGCAGATGTAGAATATAAATAAGGTAGGTGAATAGTATATTTGGCTATGTAGTGGTGAATACAGATAAGTTGACACTTGAAGAAAAAAAACAATATAGGGCATGTTATTGCGGTTTATGCAAGACACTAGGAACCCGTCATGGAATAATAAGCCGGTTCACTCTTACTTATGACATGACTTTTCTTGTCTTGCTTCTTTCTGCACTTTATAAGACTGATAACACAATAAAAACTGAAAGGTGTGTCATTCATCCTTTGAAGCCAAATGAATATTGGCAGAATGAAATAACGAATTATGCCGCAGACATGAATGTTGTTCTCGCTTATTACAATTTTCTTGATGATTGGACTGATGATAGAAAGATACTGTCACTCGGTGCCGCAAAATTGTTTGAACGGGAATATAAGCGCATTGCAGCACAATATCCAAATCAATGTACTATAATTAGCAAGTGTCTTACTGAGCTTTGCGAAATCGAAAAATCAGGAGAATTGAACCCAGATGTTCCTGCGAATTGTTTTGGTAAACTAATGGGTGAAATTTTTGTTTTAAGGGAAGATGAATATGCGAAAAAATTACGAATATTTGGAGCATCGCTAGGCAAGTTCATTTATATAATGGATGGTTGTATGGATTTAAAGTCTGATATAAAAAATGAACGCTATAATCCGCTGATTACGTCATCATCTGAAAATTTCGGTGATATTTTGAACCTACTTATGGCTGATTGCATAGAAAATTATAAACAACTGCCAATTAATCAAGACAAAGAATTGATTGAAAATATCCTTTACTCAGGTGTTTGGACAAAGTATGAAGCAGAAAAGAATAAGAAAAAGGAGGCACAACAATAATGGTATCTGATCCTTACGAAGTGCTTGGTGTTTCTTCAAATGATTCCAAGGAAGAAATTACTAAAGCTTATCGCAAACTAGCGAAAAAATACCACCCAGATTTGAATCAAGGGGATGCCGATGCCTCAAGGAAAATGAGCGAAATTAACGCTGCATATGAACAGATAAAAAGAGGTGAAACTACCCAAAACAGTAATAATGGAGGCTACAATAACCAAAGTTCATATGGTGACAGGAACAGTTCTTATGGAGGAAATGATCCATTTAAGGACTTCAATCCTTTTGAAGGTTTTGGTTCTTTCGGTGGTGGTCAGAATCAAAGACATGAATATTCCGAATTTGATTCGGTTACTAGCTATTTGAATGCAGGATATTTTAATGAAGCACTCAATGTGCTGGCTGATATTACAAGCAGGAATGCAAAGTGGTATTATTACAGTGCAATTGTAAATTCCAGTTTAGGCAACAAAATCACAACATTAAATCATGCAAAAACAGCAGTGCAAATGGAACCAAATAATCTTGAATATCAAAGAATATTAAGTCAAGTACAAAGTGGAGGTCGTTTGTATCAGCAGCGAAGCCAAGACTTTGGTATACCCATAATGGGATTAGACAAGATATGTTTAGGTATTTGTCTTGCAAAATTTTTCTGTGGGTGTTGATGATGAGTGTATTAAAGAGGAGTGAGTAAAATGAGAAATATTAAAAATAAGTTAGAACATTTTATGTATGGAAGATATGGTACAGATCAATTGTATACCGCTTTAATTGTGGCTTATTTTATCTTGATAGTTGTTAATTTTTTTATTAGTTCTAAAATTATTAGCTTTTTGATGTCAGTTATTCTGATTTGGATTATTTTTAGAACATTATCTCGAAATATTGACAAAAGACGTTTGGAAAACGAAAAGTTTAGGAAGATTTGGAACCCTGTTAAATCGAAAGGTTCTTTGACAATTCGCAGGGTCAAAGAAATTAAAACACACCGCTTTCGCAAATGCCCACATTGCAAGAAGGTACTTCGTTTGCCACGAATGAGTGGTAAGCATACAGTTAAATGTCCTTGTTGTAATAAGGAATTTGAGCTGCGAATTCTAATGTAGGTAACTTTATAATTTTTATGTAGTGCGAGCTGCGAAGCAGCACGCAAACGCGTGATGTTTCCTCTTGGAAATGGAAGCAATTCTATCTTCATTAGTAAGTTATTAACATATAGTAGGGGAATCCTACTAGGTAAGGTCTAACCAACTACCTGTACCT
>NZ_DATCQT010000141.1:0-4837 GCF_036569345.1 Clostridium sp. | reverse complement strand
ATTCTTTCATTACCTCCAATTTCATAGTATGGAAATATATTACCACAGTAATTACGTAAAATCAACATTTTGTTTTACGCATTGATTTTATACGTAGTCCACACTGATTTTATACGTAGTCCACACTGATTTTATACGTAGATAGTCCTCTATACCCATTGGTATGACTGCCTTTGCAGATTCCTACTATACTCTTTACTATACTCTTTACTATACTTTTACTATACAACAACTGTAGTTGTTCTCTTTTTTAGAGTTCTAATCATTGTCTTTTATTTCTTATTGAAATCCTTTCAGCTTCTTTTTCATTTTTTAAATCTTTCTTAAATTCCGGAATTAAATTGTTTTTCTCTAATACATTAGTCATTATTTTATATTCTTTTGTAATGATTAATAGATAAGTACTACAATTCTCTTTATATATATCTTTGGCGTAGGATAGGCTTTATATCATGCTGACAAGCTTCCTACTTGATTTTTAAGCTGAGCAGAGTTATTCTATAGTTTAAAATATAAAATTCATTTTAGGCATGTATATGGACCATATAGAACAATCAACAAATAACATTTAAAACAAGACTAAAGGAATTAAAAATCACAGATCAACTGGAGGAATGGAAGGGTAGCCCGTAGGGAGGTTCCATGAGGTAAGACGGTAGTAAAAAATTGGTTTTATAATAAATGTGTAGTTCAACAAATAGATCAGTAAAAGATAGAAGTAGTGTGGCAAATGTTAATTACAATCTCCAGTATTGTATGTCTCGGCAGTCAAAGTTTTATATAAACTATAATTTATAGTCTGCCTTTTCACTTCGTGGATAAACAAAAAATAACAGATAAATATTTTATATATATTTATCTGTTATGTGTAAGAATAAAATTTGAGAATACAAACTTATTGATTTTACGAAATGAGAATTTTGTAAAATCAATATCACTAAGAATTAGAAAGTGCGCACTTATACATCACTAGCGTGATGTGTGCGAAATTTTGAAAAAATTTATAAAATAAAATCGTCATGCGTGTAAAAAATCAACTGCGTTAGTGAATATTAGAATTTAGATTGAAGATTTTTAAAGACCACTATCATAAACCCAATAGCGATCTTTAAAAATCTTCAATAAATAAGTTATCAAGTAATCTATCAATAACATTATTTTAACCTATATTCTTACTGATATTTAACCATGGAGTAATACAATACTGTCTTCTCAAAACCGACTTGTCGGCTTGCTTTTGCTTGCAAAAGTTTTTGGAAGTAAGTTGACCGCAGGGAAAATTAAAGTAGTATTACTCCCATAGGTATACCGAAGGTGTACTATGTAGCTAGTATAACTAGCAATAGCCTAACTATCGAGCACAATACCGTATGCAACAGATACCTTTTTGTGCTAAGTTATACAATTACAGTTTAATTGTATACAGTATTTGGTTAGTGGAGAAAAATAAAACAATTAAAAATGTACCTAAAAAACAATTAAAATTCAATTTATAATATTAGGTGGAGGACAAAGTAAATTTAGTTATGATTATATTTAGCCATGCATTAACCTTCTTTTTATAACTTTAATATTAGCATTAGCACTCGGGGTAAGTGAGTTATTTTCAGACTCAATTTATTGAGCTTGCTTTTCATTTATGGAAAGTCTTTAAATTGTAATATGAGTGCGTAGCCGATTATTACCTCTCTTAAACTCGAGTGCTTAACGAAAAAATAATATATACGAAGTGTGTATTATTGGTATCACTATATTTTAGTTATAAATTGTACATGTAAATTTTATAGCTTTTTGTATATATATCTAATTGAATGCTATTAATATAAAAAATACTATGTTTTTGTATATTTAAAAGGCATACAATATAATTTATCTTATGTTGTATGGGTTTTATCCTATTTATAACCGAAGTAAATTCTTTTACATAATTAGTTCCACAAAAAAATAAAAAGCCACTCTCTTTGGGGGAATGGTTTTTAACATATAACACTTATGCTCACAATATACGATAGAATATTCATAACATACTTGAAAGGTTCCATACTTCAACTATATATTTATATTAGTTGAAGTATGGAACCTTTTCTAAGTACCATTATTATCATGCTCAATATAATAATAACGTAAAGCAATTTAAGGAGAAGATTATTAATGGCTTACAGTGCTAGAGAGTTACTAGCTAGAATACTAAAGTGTGAGGCTGGTGGAGAAGGAGAAAACGGAATGAAAGCAGTTGCCTCTGTAATTATGAACAGAGTTAATGTACCTAATGGCGAGTATCTTACGATATGTCAAGGTGATGTAAGAATAATTACTAATGACACCTTTATATGATAATTTATTATGATTTTTAAGGAGGGAATTTTATGTTTATAACACAACCTAATAATTTTAATCAAGTTCCAATGTGGAATGGTGTTCCTATGTTTTCTGGATATCCAATGATGCCAAGGTTTAGTATGGGGGATGATCCAAGACAAAAACCTATGCCCCAAACTCCTGCTACCACCAAGCCACCAACCTCGGCGGCTACCAAACCTCTAACATCTACTGTTAAACCCCAGGTTACTAATGGTAGTCCCACGGCACCTGGTACTAATCAGGACCCTGAAATGAGCCCTAAAATGGCAGCTGGCACGCCTATAATAAATGATCCACTATATAATCAAGGCTGGTTAAAAACACAAATAGGTAAATATATAAAGATTGAATTTTTAATTGGAAGTAATATATTTATTGATCGCGAAGGTGTTCTACAAGAAGTTGGAATTAGTTATATCGTCATTAAAGAAAGTGGTACAAATGATCTAGTAATGTGTGATATATACTCTATCAAATTTGTAAGAGTTTTTGATAATCAAAGTGATAAATGTAGGGGGTAATAAAGTTTTTTCATACTTATCTTTAGTTAAGAAATAAAATAATTTTTAATGCAACATACTGGGGAGAGTAAATGGAGAATCTTAAAACCAAATAACCAAATAAATAACTAAATAAATAACTAAGTATATATCTGCGAACACCTTTTAAGAAAATTATAAATAAGCATCTGAAAGTTCCACTCATGTATTTACATTTCATGTTCTTGATATGAGCATCATACAGAGCTTAAACAAATAAAAAGTACTCATTAATTTTTTAATTAAAGTCCCCCTTTAATTAAATATAAGTATATAAATCAAAAAAGAATTAGTGTTAATTAGCTAGTTCTTTTTTATTTTTTTGTAGAAAAATTTTAATATAATTAATAAAGTGAATGTAACATAACGTGTTGACTTGTTATATTAAAAGTAACATAACGTATATTATAAATGGGTATTTTCATTCCATTTATTGTTATAAATAATTAGCATTTTCAAACATTTTCTTTAATAATTTAATCTTTTTATCATGTTTTAGCTTGTTAGAAATGCAGTTTGCTGCCCCCCCCTATATAAGGTTGAAAAGTCAGCTTGCTGACCAAACGAAAGTTTGCTCGTAGAGTTTTCAACCGTTCCATTAGTTACTCTTAAAACGACATAGGGTTCCCTAAATAATTGAGAATTGAACGTTAGTGAGATGCTCAATTATTTAAGGGGTCGTTCTTAGAGTAACTTATGGATATATAGGGGGGAGCCTATTAAATGGAGAAACACAGTTTTGACCAGTAGTAGGGTTTTACTATGTTTATAGCTAATTTCAGTGTATTCAACATGTGAAACGGTCGACTTAATCGGAATTTCACTATTTGAATACACTGAATTGTATTCAAAAAAAACACATTTAAGTAATGGAAATGGTCAGATTATTTTTTCTGACAAGGTGTCCATTATTTGAATATGGTATATTTTTTAGCCCATTAAATTTAAAAACTAAGTTAATATATAGCTTAGTTTTTTCTTTTCATTCAAGATAACACTTTATTATATTGCATGCTTTTATTATTTAAACCCGAATTGTTTTTATATGGGATTTACATTATTAATAGTATAATTAAGTAAATATATTATTTCTATTTTATAAAATAGAGTGAGGAAGTTTAAATTTTATGGATATTGGAAGGCTGTTAACAACGGGGATTGGAAAAATGTGTGCAAGTCTTTTTTTCAATAAAAAAGAAAAAAGTAGTGAAAAATTAATTTTGAGCAATTGAGTTCAATCGACTTATTTAAAATAATGTTTAAAAGTCTATACAATAATAGGAACTATAATAAAGCAGAAAATTTAATTTTTCTTGAAGCAGAAAAAAATAATTCACCAGAATTATGTGAGATAGCTTCTGATTTCTACAATTCATTACTAAAAAAAAGTGACAAAGAATTATTTAAAAGTAACTTCTCAAGAGAAGAAATTTATCAGGGATTAGAGGATATGAAAAAGTTGAAAGCAAATTAAAGATAGTTTTAAAAATAAATTTGGTAACTTCAGGTTACTAACTAGTAACCTAAAACGCTTGTATTGTTGCATAAATGGAGTGCATATTCTCAATTAGACACCTTTTATGCAGTAAAATAGAGACTTATTGCATATTAAAAGAGCATGAATGAGGGTATAGGCTAGTTATATGGGTAAGCAGAATGTCGTGAAATTATCTTTTTCACGACATTGTAGATGTTTTCCTTGACTGACAAAATTGCACTTTAATACTTGAATAATATGATATTATATATAATGGGTTAGTATTTGAGGGGTGATTGTATGAAAAAATGCATTGTACTAATGGAATAGGCATTAAAGTATTTTTAATATAATACAAAGGAGAGATTCAAATATGACTATTCCAAATTCAAATAAAATATATCCAAGAAGTAATGATTACCAAATAGTGTATCTTAAAAATGTAATTACAATAACTAAT
>NZ_DATCQT010000140.1:0-7336 GCF_036569345.1 Clostridium sp. | reverse complement strand
GAATTAGTAGATGGAGGTACTTCCACACTTGATACACTTGGTTTATTTCTTGATTATAAAAAAGTTATAGTTGTAGATTGTCTAAGGTCAGGTTTAAAACCGGGTACAATTTACAAAATAAAACCAGATGATATTAAAAATTATAAAAAAGAAAATCTTTCTATCCATGATGTTCAAATACTGGACGTCGTAAAAATGGCAAACATGATGGATAAATACCCTGAAGTGGTTATATTTGGAATTGAACCAGAGAAAATAGCCGTAGATCTGGAAATGACACAAACAATGGTTTCTATAATCCCAGAGATAGTTTCTAATATAAAAAAAGAATTAGAAATTAATTAGGAGATAAGTATGCATGAAGTTTCTATAATTCAAAATGTTGTCAAAATAGTAACTGATAAAGCAATTGAAAATAAGTTCACGAAAGTTAATAAAGTATCGTTAAAAATAGGGGAGTTATCTGGTGTAATGCCACAATCCTTAAACTTTGCATTTAAAAGCTGCACAATGAATACAATGCTTGAAGGTTCAACTTTAGAAATAGAAAAAGTCAAGGCAATAGCTGAATGCATTGATTGTAAACAAGAATTCCCAATTGACCATTTTAATAAACTTTGTCCAAGTTGTAATAAATTTTGTTCAAGTATTATTAGTGGATATGAGCTTTATATAAATACCATAGAAGGAGATTAAAATATGAGCGAAATAAAAGTAGTTACCAACATTCTTCAAACAAATGATGAGATAACCGCTAAAAATAAAAAATTACTTGACGAAAAAGGCATTTATGTAATAAACCTAATGAGTTCACCGGGTTCAGGTAAGACTTCGCTACTTGAGCGAATAATAGCTAAGCTTAAAAATGATATAAATATTGCTGTAATTGAAGGAGATATTTATACTACAAAAGATGCGCAGAGGATAGAGGCACAAGGAGTTCCTGTGATTCAAATCAACACCGGAGGAGCGTGTCACCTTGATGCAGAAATGATAAAAGGTGCATTAAATTCATTAACTCTTGATAAGGTTGATTTGCTAGTAATCGAAAATGTAGGTAATTTAGTGTGTCCTGCAGAATTTGAAATTGGTGAAGATATAAAGATTTCTGTTTTGAGTACCACCGAAGGAAATGACAAACCACTTAAATATCCACTGATGTTTGAAAAAAGTGGTGCAATTATTTTGAACAAACTAGATTTAATAGAATTTACTGATTTTGACAAAAAAGAGTTCTACAGAGATATAAAATCTTTAAATGCTAATGCGGATACTTTTGAAACATCTTGTGTTAAAAACCAAGGTATAGATGAAATATGTTCATGGTTAATGAGTAAAATACAAAATAAAAAAATAAAGATTAAATAGGAGGAATTTTATTATGCCAAGAATAGGTTTTCCAGAGCTTGCAATAATATTAGTTATTGCACTTATAATTTTCGGACCAGGAAAGTTACCGTCACTCGGTAAGTCAGTTGGTGAAACAATAAAGGAATTTAAAAAGGCTTCATCAGAGCTAATGAATGATAACAAAGCAGAAGCTAAAGAAGAAGTTAAAGGAGCAGAGACCAAGGCAGAAGTTAAAACAGAAGAAACTAAAAAAGAGGAAGTAAAATAATTTTTAGGGAGAAAAACTATGATAAAGAGCGAACTAATTGTTCAGGCTGCCCGTTGGCTTGAGAAATTTAGAAAAATTATCCTTTGGATAGTTTTAATTGTTATAGCAGCAGCCTCTCTTGTATATATCGAATCAAATCTGTTGATTAATATACTTACAAAACCGCTTAATGGAATACAATTACATTTTATGACTCCGTCTGAAGGATTAATGGCAAAGATAAAGGTTTCTTTCTTAGGTGGACTCGTATTAGCTTTACCTGTGATTACTTTTTTAACAATACGATTTACTGGACCTGTACTAACAAAGAAAACTAAGAGACTTTTAATATTTCTTATTATACCTTTGTCTTTTGTCCTATTCGTTTCAGGCATGACTTTTGCATATAAATTGGTTCTACCTTCTACTATAAAATTTCTTATTGATTGTGGAGCTGAATTTATGAAACCTACCCTTTCTGCAGATGAATATTTTTCTTTTATAGGAACATTACTTTTGTGTGTAGGGTTAATATTTGAACTCCCTCTAATATTGATAGCTTTATCAAGAATTGGGATTATTACTTCAAAGATGCTTAAAGGAAAAAGGAAGATAGCAGTTTTGTTATCATTTATTAGTATAGCTTTAATGGCTCCATCTTTGGATGCTTTTACTTTTATACTTGTAACTTCTCCAATTTTATTACTTTATGAAATAAGTATTTGGTCTATAGTCTTACTTGAAAAAAAGGATAAAAAAAAGAAAAAGAAAGAACTTGCACAATAGATACAATACAAATTTTATGAGGTGAAGGTATGGCAGCAAATGAAATGTCTGTAGTAGATCATTTACATGAGTTAAGAAAAAGAATAATAATATGTCTTATCAGTATTTCTTCTGCTGCTATTCTTATTTATGATAATGTTATTTATTTAATTAATATACTTATGAGACCTATAGCGAAGTTTAATTTAAGTCTAGCGTACTTTAAATTAACAGAAGGTTTTGTTACAAGAATGGAAGTGTCACTTATAGCCGCTCTAATTATAACTAGCCCTATTATAATATATGAAATATTGGCCTATGTAGGAGTTGGTTTAACAAAGAAAGAGAAAAAGTTTTTATATAAGAATGCATTTATGCTTATTAGTTTATTCATACTTGGTACAGTTTTTGGCTACACAATGATATTGCCACACACACTTGGATTTCTAATTTCCTATGGAATCACTTACTTAAAACCAGTGCTAAATGGTAGCACTTATTTTAATTTCATAGGCGTTTTTTGCCTTTATACAGGTATTATGTTTCTAATACCATATGTATTAGTTATATTAGGGAAGCTTTCTCTCATAAGTTCTAAGATTTTAAGGAAAAAGCAAATTCCAGTTATGTTAGGAGTACTGGTGGTAGAGGGAGTGTTATTACCATCAGTGGATTTTCTTACATTTGTTGTGGCAGCGGCTCCTGTTTTATTTATGTATGAAGTAAGTATATGGGTAATATATTTAAATGAAAGAAGAAAAAGGAGGAGAGAAAATGTGTCTAGCAATTCCAGGAAAGGTTTTAAGTTTAGACGGAAATAAAGGTATTGTAGAAGTTGGAAACATGAAGAGAGATGTTTTTATGCATCTCGTGCCAGAGGCAACTGTGAATGAATATGTACTTGTACATGCAGGTTGTGCAATACAAATGATAGATGAAGATGAAGCGAAAATAACCTTGGATATTTTAAAGGAGCTTGCCCAAAATGAAATTTGTTGATGAATTTAGAAACAATGAATACTCAAAAAAACTAGTTGAAAAGCTAAATAATATTTCTAGTGAAAAGATAAACATTATGGAAGTTTGTGGTACACATACTATGGCTATATTCAGATATGGTATTAGGGACGTACTTCCTCCAAATGTAAATCTGATATCAGGTCCAGGTTGTCCTGTGTGCGTTACACCTCAGAGTTATATAGATACAGCAATAACACTTTCTGAAAAAGAGAATGTAATTATTGCAACCTTTGGAGATATGATGAGAGTTCCCGGGAAAAAAGGTTCGCTAAGCACTAAAAAGGCAGAAGGTATTGATGTAAGGATAGTATACTCACCAATGGATTGCCTTGCTATGGCTTCACAAAACCCTTCAAAAGAGGTAGTGTTTTTGTCAGTAGGTTTCGAAACTACTGCTCCTATGGCTGCGGTTACTGTTATGGAGGCGAAGAAAAATAATATAAAAAATTTATTTTTCTTTACGGCACATAAAATCGTCCCACCAGCTATGGAAGCTTTAGTTCAAGATGAAGACTTGAAAATAGACGGGTTTTTATTACCAGGGCATGTTTGTGCAATTATAGGCACGAAACCCTATGAATTTTTGAGCGAGGATTATAATATTCCTGGAGTAGTTACAGGGTTCGAGCCTATAGATATTCTTCAAGGTTTAAATACATTAGTGAACTTAATAAGTAAAAAGGAATATAAAATTGAAAATGAATATAAAAGAATAGTAAAAACTGAGGGCAATCCCATAGCTTTAGAATATTTAAATAAAGCTTTTGATATTGTGGATAGTAGTTGGAGAGGTCTTGGAAGAATACCCAAAAGTGGTCTGGAATTTAATAGTGAGTATGAAGATTTTGATGCACTTAAGCATTTTAAAATAGATTATGAAGAGTATGATGGCAGTCCTGGATGCAAATGTGGAGAAATACTTAAGGGGAAAATTAAACCAACAGATTGTCCACTTTTTAAAAAACTCTGCACGCCGGAAAATCCAGTTGGTTCTTGCATGGTTTCATCGGAAGGTACCTGTGCAGCATATTATAGATATAACAAAGACACTAAATAACAGGAGGCGTAACAATTGATAATTGTTGCGTGCTTACAAGGAATATAGGAGGGCTTCAAATGGACGACACTATAACTCTAAGTCACGGAAGTGGCGGTGTACAAACTAATAGATTAATTAATGAAGTATTTTTCAAATATTTTGATAATGATATTTTAAATCAAATGAATGATGCAGCTCAAGTAGATATAGATTTTAAAAAACTTGCGTTTACTACAGATTCTTTTGTAGTAAATCCAATATTTTTTAATGGTGGTAATATCGGTAAATTGGCGGTTTGTGGTACTGTAAATGATATTGCTGTAAGTGGAGCAAAGCCACTTTACCTAACAAGTGCGTTTATTATTGAAGAGGGTTTCCCAATTAAAAAATTAGAAGAAATTGTGAAGTCTATGGCTGATGAAGCGAGTAAAGCGGGTGTGAAAATTGTTGCTGGAGACACAAAAGTTGTAGAAAAAGGCAATGTGGATGGAATTTTTATTAATACGTCTGGTATTGGTAGAATTTATGAAAATGCTAATATTAATTGTGCTAATGGGGCAGTGGGAGACGTCGTTATAGTAAATGGTACATTAGGCGACCATGGAATGACAATAATGTGTGAAAGAAATAAACTTGGGTTTGAAGGAAATTTAAAAAGCGATTGTGCTTGCCTTAATTCCTTAGTAGACACAATGCTTGAAGCATATGAGGGTATCCATGTTATTCGTGATGCTACAAGAGGTGGAGTGGCGGCAGTGCTTAATGAAATTAGTGAATTTAGCAATGTAACCATAGCTCTTGAAGAAAATAAATTACCACTTAAAGAAGAAGTAAAAGGTGCTACTGAGATGCTTGGATTAGATCCATTATACATAGCTAATGAAGGAAAACTTTGCGCTTTTGTACCAGAAGCCTACGCTGAAAAGGTACTTAATGCAATGAGAAAACATCCATTGGGTTCTGAAGCCGTAATTATTGGAAAAGTTACGCAGGAATTGGGACAAAAAGTTTATTTAAACACAGTAGTAGGTGGAAAAAGACTAGTTGATATGCCATCTGGAATTCAGCTTCCAAGAATATGTTAAATTTTGCATTACAATTATATGAATACCAGGTCGGTATATAAATTACTGTTTATAAGGAAGATAAAAAGAGTATTTAATTAACCAGGTCGGTATTTTTTAAGTAAGAAACCTTTTGTGGTTTTTTATTTTTTAATGACATTTCTGAAGTCGTTAATATTGAAGCTCAGCAGGAAATTATTTAATTAAAAGATGGTGCGAAGGAGACAACGAATGAATTCGAAAAATCAAGTACCAGAGTGGTTGTTAAACAGTGGAGAAATAGGCATGTGTCCCTGTGGGTGTATAGGTAAAAGGAAGAAAGTCAGTTTTTTAGAAAAGACTATCAAAGGTACTGCTAAACTGTTAAAGGAAGTCATTTTTTTTGAAGATATAGCATTTCAAGATGGTTTTTTACAAAGGTTAGACCCAAGAGTAAAGGTAATATCTTTGATTATACTAATTTTAACATCTACTTTGCTTCATAATGTGATTATATTGATTTTTCTTTATTTAATATCGTGTATTTTAGCAAAGATATCATATGTACCATTAAAATTGTATTTTAAACGGATATGGTTAATTACACCCCTTTTCACAGGAATTGCGGTATTACCATCAATTTTCAACTTTGTTAGGCCTGGTACTAGTTTAATTTCGCTTATAAATTTCGGTCATCAAGTACAGTTGGGTCCACTCACATTTCCAGCCGAACTTACGATTACTTCGCAAGGAGTGTCAGGAGCTATTTTATTAATAATCAGAGTTGGAGTCACAATTTCTCTAGCTTTTTTATTTACGACAACCACCCGCTGGACTAATTTAATGAAGGCATTTAGAGTTTTGTTTTTACCGAAAATATTCATCATAACATTGGAAATGTGTTATCGTTATATTTTTATATTATTAAATATTACAACAGATATGTTCGTTTCTAGAAAAAGTAGAACTTTCAGCAAAATTGATTCAAAAGAAGGTCGCCGTTTTGTCTCAAATACAATTGGAAGCCTCTTTGGTAAAAGTTATGCCCTAAGTGAAGAAGTGTATGGTGCTATGTTATCAAGAGGTTATAAAGGCGAGCCAGTTATTATGAACAGGTTTAAATTTACTTTACTTGATTTTCAATGGATTTTAGGTGTAATAATTTGTATCCTTGCAGCTCTTGGAGGTGAAATTATTCTTGGATAAGGAAAAAATAATGATGCTTCGCGATGTTTCATTTGAATATATAAGGTCTGAACCGGTACTCAAAGATATAAACTTAGATATTTACAGTGGTGAAAAAATAGTTATTTTAGGAGCTAACGGCTCAGGGAAATCTTCACTTCAAAAAATTCTTAACGGTTTGATATTTCCAAATAGAGGTGAGTATAGGGCCTTTGGTCAACTTGTTACGGAAGAAACATTAAATGACGAGCAGTTTGCGCAGGCTTTTCGTCAAAGGATTGGATTTATATTTCAAAATTCAGATGCCCAATTGTTTTCTACCAATGTATGGGAAGAAATAGCTTTTGGACCTTTGCAGATGAAGCTTAACTTTAAGGAAGTAAATGACCGAGTAAATGGAGTTATTCAGATGCTTAACTTGGAATCATTAAAGGACAGGCCACCATATAAATTAAGTGGAGGTGAGAAAAAGAAAGTAGCTATTGCTTCAATATTATCAATTAATCCAGAAGTTTTGATATTAGATGAACCCACTAATGGCTTAGATCCACGCACTCAAAGATGGCTAATAAATTTATTGGTAGAACTTAATAATGCAGGCAAAACTTTAATTACGTGCACTCATAATCTGGACATTGTTGAAGAAATTGCAGATAGGGTAATAGTTTTCAATGAAGATCATGAGAT
>NZ_DATCQT010000139.1:0-51698 GCF_036569345.1 Clostridium sp. | reverse complement strand
ACCCACGACAACCAGTACCACAAACTGGCGCTCTACCAACTGAACTACGTCCACCATATGGTGCGTCTTAAGGGATTCGAACCCCCGGCCCACGCCTTAGAAGGGCGTTGCTCTATCCAACTGAGCTAAAGACGCTTATATATTAATACCTTGACGCATTAATATAATTTGGAGCGGGTAGAGGGAATCGAACCCTCGTAATTAGCTTGGAAGGCTAACACTCTACCATTGAGTTATACCCGCATATTGCATCATCTGCGATGCTGTCATTTTAGTGGTCGGGGTGACAGGGATTGAACCTGCGACCTCATGGTCCCAAACCACGCGCGCTCCCAGCTGCGCTACACCCCGATATCCATTAAACCTATATAAAAAGCCGTTTAATGTCCTAAATTAACTCTGCCCTCACAAACATTCAAATTAAATGATTTTTTCTGACGACATGGATTATTTTACACCATATACATTAATTCGTCAACACTTTTTTAAAATCTTATTAAATTTGGTTCTATGTTTTCTTCGTTAATACTAATAATGGCAAAACTACGATCTCCATCCCTTGGCAATGATGCGCTGCCTGGATTTATATACCATATTCCTCCATCAAAATTTATTTGTGCAATATGTGTATGTCCATATAAAACTATGTCAGAACCTGTTTCTAAAGCCTTATATCTTAATTGTAGCAAATTTTCTTTTACACCATATCTATGTCCATGGGTTATGAAAAATTTTTTTCCACAAATCTCTTCTACCCGATCATTTGGCGTGTTTGTAGAAAAATCACAGTTACCCTTCACATTAATTATATTTCCTTTGAAATATTTTTTTATAATCAATATGTCATCTACATTATCTCCTAAATGAATTAATACATCTAATCCCTTTATTTCGTCCTCTAGGCGCTCTATACTGCTAATAATCCTATGTGTATCACTTATAACACCTATACGCATTTTAATACACCTTCTTCATTAATAAAGCACAGATTATCTTTAACCTTTCCTAAACAGATGATAAATAATCATATACCCTATATTAGTTTTTCAAGTTCATTTTTTAATTTTCCTAATGCCCTTCCCCTATGACTAACAGAATTTTTTTCATCAGGAGTCATCTGTGCAAATGTTTTGTTGAATTCTTTTACAAAAAACAATGGGTCGTATCCAAAACCTTCATCACCACTAAATTCAGCTGTGATTATACCCTCCACTTCCCCTTGTACTTTCACCATTGTATCTTCATCAACTATAAGCACCATTGCGCAAATAAATTTAGCTTTTCGCTGATCATCCTTTGCACCAGTTAAAAGGTATAATAATTTGTCATTGTTTGCTTTAGTGTTACCATGTTCCCCCGCAAATCTAGCCGAAAAAACACCTGGAGCACCACTTAAGACTTCCACTACTAATCCTGAGTCATCTGCAAGCACCATGTTTCTATCAGCAATTTTATAAATTTCACTTGCCTTTATTTCTGCATTGTCCATGAAGGTACTTCCTGTTTCATCTACATCAATATTAATATTAGCTTCCTTTAAAGATAATATTTCAAAAGGAAATTGTGATAAAATTTCCTTTATTTCTTTTATTTTATGTTCATTATTACTAGCAACTATTATTTTTTTCATAATTATCCCCCTCATAGTTCTTTGTATTTAGTTAATAATTAATAATTTTTATTCTAGTCTTGTCTATTCTAAAATTATATACTAAACAATTCATCTCTAGTAGGTGGCAAAACATTTTTTTCAATATCATCTTTTACTAATAGTCCTTTAGATGATGTCATCTTGCCTATTATAGTAGCCTGCACTCCGCTACTATTCAATCTCTCTACTAGACCTTTCCCAGAGCTAGTTGTTATTAACATGCTTCCTGAAGATATAAATTTCAGAGGGTCAATATTAAGTTTTTCACAGATTTTATATGTAACATCGCTAATTGGAATTTTATCGTTATATACCTTAAACCCCAAATTACTAGCCTGAGCAACCTCCCATAATGCCCCTAGCACTCCCCCTTCAGTTATGTCATGCATAGAATTAACTCCGAATTCTCCTGCTATACGCCCCTCCTTAACCACGCTAATACTATTAACATAGTCTTTAGCTACTCCAATCTCTTTATGAGTCAAAATGCCCTGTAGCTTATCTAAATGATCATTTACTATAATTGAAGTTCCTTCCATACACAATAATTTGGTAACAATAATTTCATCTCCAAGCTTTGCTCCCGAAGTTGCCACCGCTTTTTTCGCTTTTCCTTTTCCTATTGCTGTGCACGAAACTACTATCTTATTCACCGCTTCCGTAACCTCAGTGTGTCCACCTAATATCTCCACATTTAGTTTTTTTGTCTCTTCATCAATTTCTTTCATAATGGTTTTTATATCTTCAAGGGTGGATGTTGGCGGCACAAGAATTGTAACTAAAATACCTATAGGTTCAACCCCACAAGAAGCTATATCATTACAATTTATATGAACTGCCAATTTACCTATATTTTTATCTGCCCCTGTTATTGGGTCAGTTGAGACTACGCACTCATATTCACCAAAATCAATAACACTGCAATCTTCTCCTATTCCACTTCTAATTCTTACGTCGCCCCTGACAACGCTTTTATTATCATCTATTATCTGTTTTAAGTCATCCCAATTCAGTTTTCCAACTTTCATTTAAATTCTTCCTCTCTATTTTCACAAAACTAGCACATTTTAATAAACCTAATCATATTATCTATATAAGTACTAATATATGGTGGTGTTATGTTGAATTTTCTAGGACCTTTTTTAAGAATCAATACTCTTGACAAAAATAACATAAAAAATCAATTTTTCTACTTATCAAAAGAATCATTAAAAGATATAGTTTTTTACTCTAGATGTGGAATATATATTCCCGCACATGATTTAAGATCTAAATCTTTTTCTAAGATTGATAGTAACACAATTAATCTAAATTCTCCACTTTTATGTATTTACAAAAAAGCAGATGCTAAATTAAAATTGAAAGAAGACAGGTTAAGTTGGAATGAAAGCAAGGTAAAGAAAGAAATAACCGTTAATAGCAATGCATTTATGACTTTGTCGCTACTGGAACTCGCAGACTATTATAGTTGTTTTAAGGATATTGATGATAATAAATATGCTCTAAGATCAATACACCTTAAACTTTGCAAAGAACAATTAGAATTTTATGCTTTGCATTTTCGAAATAAAGATGGGCTTTTTGTTGATAAAAAGGATTTAACTGATCCTATGCACCAAGAATTTAATTTTGAAGATAAAAACACTAAATTCAAATTTTCTGATCAAGCTTTTATGATGGCTGCCTACTACAAATATTCTTCTTTTGATAGAGACAAGGTCAAAGACAACAATAAACAAGAACATGAATACGAAAAGTTTTCTCTAGATATTCTAAATATGTTTACTCAGTACAAAGAAGAGATTTACAAGGTTTCATTTGAGGAACTCAATAAGATATGCTTAGCCCTAAACATTTTCTACAAGTACTCCGGTTCAGAAAAATGTAAAATTTTATTATTAGATTTTTTAGACCTACTTATAGAACATTATAATGCTAAACCAAACTTAATCATCAACGCTAAATTGGATGTTTCCTGTATGCTTTTTATAAATTGTACGCTTATGTATAATAATACTTCCATTCTTAAATTTAAAGATACTAGCGATGATTTACATGAAAAGCTTTCAAAATTGTATGACATTGATAAAGGTATTTTACTAAAGGAAAGTGCTGATAAGGAGATAAATTATACTTCTGACGAGCTTATGCTTTACATGTATAGTTTAATCTTATATTCAGATTTTAATAAGGTGGAAGATAATTCTCGCATGCTTCAAGATATTTTTAAACATCAAATTTTGGACTGTGGTTTAATTTTAAGTTGGCCCGATTCACCTTCATTAGATAATGCAGAACATTACAGGAATTTTTCACTGAAATCAGACGATTTGATCCAAGATGATGATTTCAGAATGCCTGAAGTTCCAACACCTGAAAATAATGAATTGGCATCTATCTTCATTAAAGATGTGGTTTACAATAAGCGAAAAGAAACATTTAAACAAAGCAAGTTGTCTTTTGATAGCAGCAAAAATATGTTTATATTTTTCTTGACAATATTTTTCCGTAATCAAATAGTTTAAAGATTTTTCTTATATTATGCTATAACTAAAAGTATATATAACTGAAATGCTTTCACTCACCATGTAATTCTAAAATTTATATTATTAGTAGTTGCTAAAAACACAAACTCGCTACGCTCAAACATGTGTTTTCTTAACGCAACTCCAAATAAAATAAATTAAGAATTACTATGGTTTGTTCAAATGCATTTTACGTTATATATACTTTTGTTAGCATAATACAAGAAAAAAAGTTTAATTACATGAAAAAAATAAAGTATGTAAAACATTTAAGGGAAAGATCAAAATCAAAATTAACTCTTTTAATTTAGACTTTGTTAGAGATAAATAGTAATATAGTACAAGAAAAAGAACCGTCACATTTTTGAGGGTTGGCGTGTTCTTACTTTAGAAGCTAATTTTTTCGAAATTACCTTTCATATCTGCAATTTCAGCAACTCCGTCTTTCAAATAGAAATTACCAAGCTTTAATCCACTTTCTTCATTATAAATGTTTTTAAGCATTGGCAATGTTTCAAACGCCTTAGCCATTGTTTCTTCACTGTCATCAAATACAGCAACACCACTTATCCTAATCCATTGTCCATTGGCACCTACTGTACATACTTCTACATTCGGATTGGCAACAACCTGTTTATAAGATTGTTTATGGTTACCCATACCAAAATATAGTTTTTCATTATGTTCCATAAAGAAACCAAAAGGTCTAACTTTAGGCTTGTCACCATCTACTGTTGCAAAATAAAAAGTAGGATTCTCCTTTAGAAATTTAATAATTTTTTCCATTTATTACACCTCATTTATAATTTATTGCTAACTCATTTACTACTATAGCTTATAATGTCATAGTGAATATGTCAAGTACGGTTATTTATGACAGTTAGTATCTTTAATGATAGTATGGTAGAAAAAATAAGAATAAAATTACTCGATGCCCTCTATCTCTGACTTTAATCTATTAAAATAAATCTCCATAAATTTAAGCCTTTCTTTCCCGATTTCTTTAGCCTTTTTTGTGTACAATTTATTAGGTATTTTTTTGAACTTTACTTCATATTCAATAAATGGTGTATGTTTTGAAATATCTTTTACTCTTCCATTTTCAACTGTATTAATGTTTAAGTATTCATTAAGTGATTGGTTTACTGTTAGTCTTTGTCCAAATTGTCCTGCTAACATAAAAGTACGAGCAATTCCACTTGCACCAATAACATCTAGTTTATCCGAATCAAAAAGTATTTTTGCTTCTATTGTATTAGGCTCATTTCCAGTTCTAAATCTATGTGACACAATGCAATGTTTTATTCTTTCAATTTTTTCTTCTTTATATTTTAGCTTTCTTAATATGCCTTCTGCAATCTCACTACCTAAAACTGCATGGTCAATCTCACCAGTTTCATCTTTGCTCTCTTCAACTCTTGCAATATCATGCAACAATGCTGCTGGAATCAGCACCTCTAAGTCAACATCTTCCTCATGTTCTGAGAGTAACAAACAAAGATTATAAACCCTAAAGACATGATCTAAATTATGAGCTGAACAAGTTAATTTTTCCTCAACAATTTTTACAATCTTTTTATACTTTGTATCTATATTCATCAGTACTAACCCCCTGCTTATTATATAAATCATAGTACCAAACATATGTTCTTTTGTCAAATTGATATTAGCAAAGTGATAGCATTTCTAGAAACATATACTTTTAGTTATAGCATAATATAATAAAAAAGGTTTTAGATTACTTTGTAGCTATAGTATTGTCTTTAAAAGCATAATCAAATATTAGATTTCCACTCTTAGTTGCATATATATCTTTAACATTTTCTTTTTTACAAATAACTGTATTGGCTATATATATTGGTATACAGGGCAAATCCTTTGCTAATATTTCTTGGGCCTGCTTATAAATTGTTATTTTATTTTTATCATCATTTTCAATTAATGCTTTTTCTATAGTTTTGTCATATTCTGCATTTACATATCCATAAATATTTTCTTTTGAATATGATGTCCATTTAGAAAAAAAGTCATAAATATCTCCATTTTCTTCATCAGTTCTTGATAATAAAACGTCATAGTCTCCGCTTGTAAGCACATTTTTTAGCTCTGCGGTATCATAGCCTGTACAAACCACATTTACACCTAGGTATTCCTTAATATTTTCTGCTATTGCATTGCTTATCTTAAAATCAAAATTATTATTTTCATATACCATATTTATTTTTCTTTTGACTACCGTACTGTTTTTTAAATATTCTAAACCTTTAATTTTATTAAGGGTTGTATCAAAAATCACTTTACCACTATTTTCATTAGAACTCGTAAATGGCGTATAATTCATTGTTGCGACAGCCAAATCCTCTGATATGGTTTCTATAATTAGTTCTCTATCTATTACAACTCCAATTGCATTCCTAAAATTTGTGTCTAGTGGATCTTCAGCTTTTAAATTAAAGTTGAGATAATACATACTCTGCGATGGTTTAACTTGAGTTTTGTTTTCCGTACTAAGAGTCCTTACTTCACTTATTGGTGGACTTACAAATACATCGATTTTTGAAGTATCCCCCTCATCTGTAGTTTCAAAGTTGGCTAATGCTTTTTCTTCATCCTTTATGGAAGTAACCAACATTTTATTACTTACAATATCATTAGCTCTCCAATACTTCTCATTCTTTATTAATGTTATTTCTCCAGCTTTAGTTACATTTTTTATAATAAATGGGCCACTATACTTAATTTCACTAAATCTAACTTTCCAGTTTCTTATATTCACGTTATTATCTCTTAAGGTGAACACTGGATTACTAAGAATATTTATAAAATATTCATTTGGGCTATTTAACCTTATCTCTAAGCTTAAATCATCTTTTGATGCTACAATACCAACATTAGCAAAATCTACTTTTCCCAGACTGAAATCCTTAGCTCCATATATACAATATAATTCCTTAGCATAAATATTTTGTTTATCCAATAAAATATCTTTAAAAAACTCTACAAAATCTGAAGCCTTTATGGAACTTCCATCGCTATAATGAAGATCTTTTCTTAATGTAAAGTTATATCCAATCTTATCTTTTGTAACTTCATATTTCTCTGCCATAGCAGGCACTATTTTACCATCTTTATTCTCTCGTACTAAACCCTCAAATAAAGTTAACAATAAATCTTTTTCTCTAATATTATTATTGTTTACCATCAATAAATCTGATGGCAATTCTCCTATGTTATAAACTAAATATTTCATAGAAGTTGGAGTCTTAACTTTCTTTTGAATACATCCAACCGTTAACATTGTCATAAAAATTAATATTATACATAATAACTTTTTCATACCTACCCCCAATATGTGTCTTATTAAGAGTATTAACTTCTAACATATGAAATAATCAAATATATAATAAAATATAGTGAAATCTTATTTTTATATTATAAATAGAATTTTATAGCATTTATAAGTATCAACTTTTATGGTTTCAATATGTTATAATATATTCATATCTATTTACAAAATTTATGTATTAAAGAGTTATATAGGAGGCTTTTTCTATGTTAATTGTAACCATTCAAATAATTTCAATTTTTGCCATGTTAACTTTTATGTTTATTGGAATATGGGGCTTTATCTTATTAATTAAGATATTTAACCAGTTAAGATATAAAAATTATTTGATGGAAAAGCTTATACAAAACATATCAAATTTGTCTTTAACCCATAAAAATTTAGAGTCCATTAAAGATGACCCTAAAACTGGAGACATATTTAAACCCACTGAAAAAGAAATCGAAGACCTTAACATAAAAAAAGACGCCGAATGACGTCTTTCTTAATCTATTGTCTATTTCAACATATCTACTAATTCCTCATCAGATATAACTGTAATTCCTAACTCTTGAGCTTTTGTAAGTTTACTTCCAGCATTCTCACCTGCTAAAACGTAATTGGTTTTACTCGAAACAGAACCAGATACCTTTCCTCCGTGATTCTCAATCATTACGGTAGCTTCATCTCGCCCCATAGAAGTCAGTGTTCCAGTTACAACAAATGTTAATCCATCAAACTTATTATCGACCGTACTCGCGTCCTCTACAGCCATATTAACGCCATACCCTTTTAATCTATCAATTATTTCTCGATTTTTATTGTCTTCAAAAAATTTCCGTATACACAAGGCACTTATTTCACCTATATCCGAAACATTTTGTAAATCTTCCAAAGATGTATTTTTTAAATCCTCAATAGATTTATAATACTTCATTATACTTTTTGCTGCTACCTTTCCAATATTCGGAATTCCCAGGCCTGTCAGCAGTTTTTGCGCTTCATTATTCTTTGATTTATCTATAGCTTCTAATAACTTATCTGTATTCTTTTCTTTCCCTATTATACCTTGCTCTATAAGTTCGGTGCGATAATTAAATAATGCATATACATCTGCAATATCTTTTATATACCCCGTGCGTATAAGTTCCTTAATATATGCGCTGCCAAAACCTTTTATATCCATAGCATTCCGACCAACAAAATTAATAATATGTCTTTCTAATTGCGCCAAACAGCTAGGGTTTGTACATTTGATGTCCGCCGTGTCTTTTTCACGGACAGTAGGAGTTCCACAAACCGGACATCTATCTGGGATCTTAAATTTACTTAATTCGAGAGCACGTTTTTCTTTCACTACTGACTTAATTTTCGGAATAATCTCTCCTGATTTGTATACAACAATTATATCTCCAATCCTTATATCCAAATCATCAATAAAATCTTGGTTGTGAAGGATTGCTCTAGATACAGATGTTCCGCATAAACGAATGGGTTCAAATATTGCTGTAGGGGTAATTCTACCGGTTCTTCCTACTGATACTTCAATATCGATTAACTTTGTTTCTTTTTCTTCTGGAGGATATTTATAAGCTATAGCCCATTTAGGAACTTTTGAAGTATTTCCAAGTTTCTTTCTATCCTCCAAATTATCAATTTTTATAACAGCTCCATCGATGTCATACGCTAAATTGCCTCTTTCCTCGCCGATAGCCTGCACCGCACTCCACACTTCTTCAGCTGTTTTACATTTCACATAATTTTCAATGACTTTTACACCCTGCTTTTTTAACCACTCATAACCTTCAGTATGCGACTTAAATTCAATTCCTTTAATATCCTGAATATTGAAAATAAATAAAGATAATTGTCTTTCCTTTGTTATTTTACTATCTAACTGTCTGAGTGTTCCTGCAGCACAATTTCGAGGATTGGCAAATACCTTCTTCTCCAATAATTCTTGTTGTTCATTAACCTTATCAAAAGATTCATTAGACATATATACTTCACCCCGAATTTCCAGGTATGGAATGGTATCTTTAAGTTTTTTTACAACATCCTTAATTACTTTAGCATTTTCAGTGACATCCTCACCTTGAATAATTCCATCACCTCTAGTCACAGCTACTGTTAATCTACCATCTACATAACGCACGGACATTGACAAACCGTCAATTTTACGTTCCACAACAAATGTTGGATCATTCAGTTGTTCAATCATTTTATTTGCATAGGCATAGACATCTTCTTTTATAAACACATCCTGTAAACTGAGCATTGGGACATTATGTTTTACTAATACCCCAGCTTTTCTTTTAGCATTTCCACCCACTCTTTGAGTTGGGGAATCTAAGGTGATAAGTTCTGGATGTGTTTTCTCTATTGATTTAAGATCCAGCATTAATGTATCGTATTCATAATCTGATATTTCAGGATTATCTTCATTGTAATATCTATCACTATGGTATTTAATTATCTTTTTGATTTCGTTAATTCTATCTTCTACATTCATTACATTATTATCCTCCTGCCTAATATTTAAATCATATATGTTATATGAAAAAAAATGGCTAGCATTCTCACTAGTTATATTACCCAAATTGCACGAAAGCAAACAAAATAAATAACAAGTCATATGCTAGTCCTATTTTCATATATCTTATAACATTTCTAAGGGCGCTTTATCTAATATCAATTTTTTTATTCCCATGTTATCAAAAGCTATTGAAATCAGTGTATCACCATTAGAACTTGAAGTTGACACTATGGTACCTATGCCAAATTTAGTATGTCTAACTTTTCTACCTACTGTAGCTTCACTTTTAATTATTTGATTACCTAAATTATTTTCCTGTCTTGTAATAGATAGATAATCATGCGTGGTTTTATTTTCCATATTAGTCGTACTCATCAGACCATGAGGATTATATTTTTGTGAATCCCTAGAGTTTTTCCTCTTTAATACAGGTACAGTTCTATTTTTAGCTCCTCCAATAATTTCTTTTAAATCTGGAGAGATCTCGCTGATAAAGTCTGACGGTTGATATCCTACATTTCTTCCAAATACCATTCTACTCTCGGCAGAAGTTATATAAAGTTTTTCTTCTGCTCTTGTAATAGCAACATAACACAGACGTCTTGATTCTTCCATCTCAGTAAAGTTATTCAGAGAAGACATACCTGGGAATATCCCATTTTCCATACCTACCATGAATACTACAGGAAATTCTAAACCTTTTGCACTATGTACTGTCATCATTCCTACAGTATCTACGATTTCATCAGGATCATCAGTAGTCGAACCTAAACTTACCCCTTCTAAAAATGCTAAAAGTGATTTGTCTTCTGAAGTTCTTTCAAACTCTACAGCATCTGATACTAATTCCTTTATATTTTCTACCCTCGACTCATCTTCTGGTTCCTTAGATGTTTCTAATTGTTTTAAATAGCCCGTATCATCTATTATAGCTTTAATTAATGAAGATACGCTCACCTCTTCATTTTTAGCCATAAAGCTATTCATAAGACTCACAAACTTGTTAATTGATGACTTATTTCTAGTAGTAAGCGACGGAATAAAGTCTACATCTAGAATTGCACTATACAAACATTGGTCTATACCATTTGCAAATTCTTGTATTTTTTGAATAGTTGCATCGCCTATATTTCTTTTAGGTACATTTATAATTCTTTTTAAAGCAATATCGTCAAGTGGATTATTAATAAGCTTTAAATAAGCCATTATATCCTTTATTTCTTTTCTATCGTAAAACTTTAATCCTCCTACTATTCTATATGGAATTAAATGTTTTCTAAAACTTTCCTCAAAAATACGTGATTGAGAATTCATCCTATATAAAATTGCAAAATCCTTATAACTTCTATTTTTTTCTGTCATAATTTTCTTAATCTGAGTTGCTACAAAATTTGCCTCATCTCTATCTGTAAATGCTCTATATAAATTAATTTTCTCTCCAAAATCCTTTTCTGTTCTTAGAGCTTTATCTTTTCTTTGAGAATTATTTTTTATAACCTCATTAGCTGCCTTAAGTATATTACCGCAAGATCTATAATTTTGCTCAAGTTTTACAACCTTTGCCTTTGGATAATCTTTTTCAAAGTCTAAGATATTGGTGACATCAGCACCTCTCCAAGCATAAATGCATTGGTCATCATCTCCAACCACACATATGTTTTCAGACTCATCTACTAAAAGTTTTATAAGTTCATATTGTGCTTTATTTGTATCTTGGTACTCATCAACCATAATATACTTAAATTTTGAATGATAAAAATCTAGAACGTCTTTGTTATTTTTTAAAAGTTCAACAGCCTTAAAAATCAAGTCATCAAAATCCAATGCATTATTTGACTTTAGTTTTTTTTGATAAAGAACATACACATCAGCAATTTTATTTTTTCTGTAATCGCTCTCATTTTCTCTTTTGAATTTATCTGAAGAAATAAGTTCGTTTTTAGCATTTGATATTTTACCTAAAATTTCTGAATCCGTTAGATCTTTTTCATTTATATCAAGTTCTTTCATACACTGCTTAATTAAACTTTTTTGATCGTAACTATCATAAATAGTAAAATTTTTATTATATCCTATCTTATCTATTTCCCGCCGAAGTATCCTAACACAACTAGAGTGGAAGGTAGAAATCCACATATTATCTGCTATATTACCTACTAAAGACCTTACTCTGTCCTTCATTTCACCAGCCGCTTTATTAGTAAAAGTAATTGATAAAATTTGTGACGGATATATTTTTAAATCTTCTATCATGTGCGCAATTCTATAAGTCAAAACTCTCGTTTTTCCTGACCCCGCACCAGCTAGTATTAGCAATGGACCATCGACTGTTATTGCAGCCTCGCATTGCTCTTTGTTTAACAAATTTTTTAAGTCCATGAAACCACTCCTTTAATAGTTAAACTGAGTAAACATATGTTAACAGTTCCTTTATTTACACTTGAAAACAAATATGTTTATTTTTCTAATTTCAAACGTTCTAATATAAGTTTATACCCATCACTGCCATAATTTAAAGCTCTATTGACTCTACTTATAGTGGCAGTACTTGCCCCTGTAATACCTGTTATATCCAAATAAGTCCTTTTTTCTGCTAACAATTTTGCTACTTGAAATCTTTGTTCAAATGCTTTAACTTCATTTATTGTGGATATATCTTCGAAAAACCTATAACACTCTTCTTTTGTTTTTAGGCTTAAAATACCTTCGAATAAATAATCCATATCCTTACTTGCTAACTTAGAACTGTATTGACTCATCATCCTTCACCTCTAATAATCATAAACTACTTTAAATTATTTTATAACTTATATACTAATTTCTAAAAAACATAAAAAAAATGCAGCTTATTAAAAATAATTTAAATAAACTGCTTGAAATTAATATATTTATTTCAATTTGATTAAACTATTCTATTTAATAAAATTTAACATCAACGTAATTATAGTAAAACAAATTGCTGAAACTACTGTGACTCTTGCCAATACTGACTCTGCAGTTTTGGTTTTATTTTTTGCAAAAAAAGTTTCAGAAGTTCCTCCTATAAGCCCACTTAATCCATCTGTTTTACTGGGTTGCATCATAACTGATACAATTACACCAATTGAAGTTATAACTAGTAAAACTATTAAAAAACTATGCATGTGTACACCCCCTAATCATTGAATACTTGACTATTTTATCATACTCTAATGTAACTTACAATGTATTGTAATTCACATACTTACTCCATAATATACTTTAATTTTTAATTAAGTTTAACACAATTCCATCTAAAAATCTACATAAACGTGTCTAAAATATAAGAGTATAACCTTCATAGGCTATACTCTTAATAAAAGAAATTATCTGTTTATGTTATAAAATGCTTTTAATCCTCTGTATTCAGCCATTTCGTCTAATTCTTCTTCTATTCTTAGAAGCTGATTATATTTAGAAACTCTTTCACTTCTAGCTGGAGCACCAGTTTTAATTTGTCCTGCATTCATAGCCACAACCAAGTCTGCAATTGTTGTATCTTCAGTTTCTCCTGATCTATGAGAAACTACTGCAGTATATCCTGCTCTCTCAGCCATTTCTATAGCATTTAATGTTTCAGTGAGTGTTCCTATTTGGTTTAATTTTATAAGGATTGAATTTGCAACTTTTTTCTCAATTCCCATTTTTAATCTATCAGTGTTAGTTACAAATAAGTCGTCTCCAACTAATTGAATTTTATCTCCAATTTTATCAGTTAAGTACTTCCAGCCATCCCAATCTTCTTCAGCCATTCCATCTTCAATTGATATAATTGGATATTTGTTAACCAATTCTACATAATAATCAGCCATTTGCTCTGGAGTTAATATTCTTCCCTCTGATGCTAAATTATATTTACCATCTTCAAAGAATTCAGAAGCTGCTGGATCAAGCGCTATAAATATATCTTTTCCTGGAACATATCCAGCTTTTTCTATAGCTTCGATAATTATTTTTATAGCTTCTTCATTTGATGACAAGTCTGGAGCAAATCCACCTTCATCACCAACACCAGTAGCTAGTCCTTTAGTTTTTAATAATGCTTTTAATGCATGGTAAACTTCTGCGCTCATTCTTAATGCTTCTGCAAAAGAAGTTGCTCCAACTGGCATAACCATAAACTCTTGCAAGTCCACATTATTATCAGCGTGACTCCCACCATTTATTATGTTCATCATTGGAACTGGTAAAACTTTAGCGTTTACTCCACCGATATATTGATATAACCCAAGTCCTAATGACTCAGCCGCCGCTCTAGCACAAGCAAGGGACACCCCGAGAATTGCATTAGCACCAAGTTTAGCTTTATTAGGAGTTCCATCAAGTGCTATCATTGCTTTGTCAATTGCAATTTGATCATATACATTCATTCCAACTACCTCTTCGGCTATTATATTGTTTACATTATCAACTGCATTTAAAACACCTTTTCCATTATATACATCTTTGTCTCCATCTCTTAATTCTACGGCTTCAAATATACCAGTAGATGCACCTGATGGAACTGATGCCCTTGCTATAGTTCCATCTTCCAGGGTTACTTCAACCTCAACAGTGGGAAATGCTCTTGAATCCAAAATTTGTCTTGCATAAATATCAATTATTTCAATATAGTTTTTCATATTATGTTACCTCCAAATTTTTTATATATTATTATTCTTCTCTATGTTCAAATAAAATAATCCTAAATTTAAAGAAAACTCAAATTAAGCTTGGATAATATTATAGTTATGTTTCTATCATATTATCACCTTTACCTTGTAAGTTAGTTATTATAGTTTTATTAAAGATTTTCCTGTCATTTCAATCGGCTTTGCAAGCCCCATAACTTGAAGCATAGTTGGAGCAATGTCCGCCAATATCCCAGCATCTCTTAACTTTGTACTATGATTGGAAACATATGTGAATGGCACTAAATTTGTAGTATGTGCTGTCATGGGTTTTCCCGAGGAATAATCTATCATTTGCTCAGAGTTTCCATGATCTGCAGTTATAAATACACAACCATCTTTTCCTAGAACGACATCTACAATTTTTCCAAGACATTCATCAATTGTTTCTATAGCCTTTTTAGCAGCAGCAAAAACTCCTGTATGACCTACCATATCTGGATTAGCATAATTTAATATTATCATATCATATTCATCTGATTCAAGTCTCTTTAATAATTCTGTTGTTACCTCATATGCACTCATTTCTGGTTGTAAATCATACGTTGCAACTTTCGGTGATGGAATTAATGCCCTATCTTCATTAACATTTTGAGCCTCAACTCCTCCATTAAAGAAGAATGTAACATGGGCATATTTTTCTGTTTCTGCTATTCTTAACTGCTTTTTACCCATCTTGCTAACATATTCTCCAAGTGTATTCGTGTAACTCTCAGGTGTATACGCTACATCAACATTTTCTATAGATATATCATATTGAGTAGTACATACAAAATTAAGCGTTAAAGTTTCTCTTTTAAAACCTTCGAATTCCTTATCATTTATTGCCCGCGTTAATTCTCTGGCCCTATCTGGTCTAAAGTTAAAGAATATTACACTATCATTATTGCTTATAGCAGCTATTGGCTTATTGTTTTCTATTATAACGGTTGGAAGAACAAATTCATCTGTCTTATTATCATGCATAGCTCTGCGCACTGCATCTATTGATGAGACATTCTCCTCCCCCTTAGATAAAACCATAGCATTATATGCAAGCTGGACTCTTTCCCATCTCTTATCTCTATCCATAGCATAATATCTACCGGATATCGTGGCGATTTTACCGAGACCTATTTCATCCATATATTCTTCTATTTCTTCTATATACTTTAACGCTGAACCTGGTTGCACATCTCTACCATCTAAAAATGCATGAACATAAACTTTTTTAGCACCTTTATCTTTAGCAAGCTTTATTAAAGCCTTTAAATGATCAATATGAGAGTGAACTCCTCCATCAGATAATAAACCTAAAAGATGCACTGAAGAATTCGCTTTAATAGCTTTGTCTATTGCTATATTAAAAGCCTGATTTTTAAAGAAGTCTCCTTCCTTAATTTCTTTTGTTATTTTTGTAAGTGCTTGATATATAATTCTACCTGCACCTATGTTTAAATGTCCAACTTCTGAATTTCCCATTTGACCTTCTGGCAATCCAACCTCCAGGCCACTTGCGGTTAATTTTGTGCTTGGATACTTCTCTATTAGTCTGTTATAGTTTGGTTTATTTGCTGAAAATACTGCGTTTCCATCAATGTTACTTGATAATCCAAATCCATCTAAAATCATTAGCATTACTGGCTTTTTTGACATTTTTGTCCCCCCCACCAATTATTCCCAATAATCAACACAAATAAATGTGTATTGATATCTACAGGTATAATTAAGCATTTAATGTGGCATAGGCTGCAAAGGTAGATTAAGCTACAAATGTAGCTTGCTACAAATGCAGCCTAATCTACCTTTGTAGCTTTATCTACTAAAGTAGCTTTATCTACTAAAGTAGCTTTATCTACTAAAGTAGCTTAGCCACATTAGTTAATTGATTTTCTAAAATATCTTAATAGTTTACTATTCCTGCAAAATCTTCTGCTTTAAGGCTAGCTCCTCCAATTAATCCACCATCTATATCTGATTTACCCATTTGTTCTTTTATAGTTGATGGTTTTACAGAGCCGCCATATTGAATTCTAACTTTTTGTGCTACATCTGGACCAAACATACCTTCAACAGTTTTTCTTATAAAAGCAATTGTTTCATTAGCTTGATCAGCAGTTGCAGTTTTACCTGTACCGATAGCCCAAATTGGTTCATAAGCAATAACCAATTTTTCTACTTGCTGTTTTATAAGTCCTTCTAAATCTAATTTTACTTGATTAGCTAAGACTTTTTCTGTAATATTTCCTTCTCTATCACTAAGAGTTTCTCCAATGCAAAGTATAGGATTAATATTATGATTGTAAGCAGCTTTAAGTTTTTTGTTTACATTCTCGTCAGTTTCATTGAAATACTGTCTTCTTTCACTATGACCAATTATAACATACTCAACGCCCATAGCTTTAAGCATTCCTGGTGCAACTTCACCTGTATACGCACCATTATCTGCAAAATGCATGTTTTGAGCTCCTACTTTTATATTTGTACCCTTAGTCGCCTTTATTACAGCATCTAAAGCTAAAAATGTAGGGCAAACTACTACATCACATTTCGCATCTTTAACTAATGGTTTCATTTCCTCGATTAAAATTACAGATTCAGCTACAGTTTTATTCATCTTAAAATTTCCAGCAATTATACCTTTTCTCATGAAAAAACCCCCTAATTTTTTTTATATAAATATCATTTTTTTAAAATATAAAGTATTTAAGTTATTTACTATTTATTTGTAAGTGCTTCTATTCCTGGTAACAATTTACCTTCTAAAAATTCTAAAGATGCTCCACCACCTGTAGATATGTGGGTCATTTTATCTCCGAATCCTAATTGGTTAACAGCCGCCGCACTATCTCCACCACCTATTATAGTAGTTCCGTCTACTTTTGACATAGCTTCTGCCACTGCTATTGTTCCTTTTGAAAAATTAGCAAATTCAAACACTCCCATTGGACCATTCCAAACAATTGTCTTAGCAATGCTTATAGCACCTTTATAGATTTCACAAGTCTTAGGTCCTATATCAAGTCCCATATACCCATCTGCGATATTTTGACTTTCAGTAACTACTGGCTCTGCATCAGCTGAAAATCTATCAGCAACAATATTATCTACAGGTATTAAAAATTTAACCTTTTTTGATTCAGCTTTTTGCATCATAACTTTAGCATATTGTACTTTATCTTCCTCAACTAGAGAACTTCCTACTGAGTAACCACCAGCTTTTAAGAATGTATAAGCCATTCCTCCGCCAATTATCAAAGTATCAACTTTTTCAAGCAAATTTTCAATAACATTTATTTTATCTGAAACCTTAGCTCCACCTAAAATTGCTACGAAAGGTCTAACAGGATTCTCTACTGCATCACCTAAAAACTTTAATTCTTTTTGAATTAAATATCCACAAACTGAAGTTTTAACAAACTGTGTTACACCAACTGTAGAACAATGAGCTCTGTGTGCTGATCCAAAAGCATCATTTACAAATATATCTGCAAGAGATGCTAATTCCTTAGAAAAGTTTTCACTGTTTTTAGTTTCTTCTTTTCTATATCTTGTATTCTCTAATAATAACACATCTCCGTCTTTCATTTTTGAAACAGCGGATTTCACATTATCACTAACTACATTTGGGTCTGCTGCAAAAACTACTTCTTTCCCTAACATTTCACTTAATTTCTTAGCAACAGGGGCTAAAGAAAGTTCTGGTTTTGGTTCTCCACTTGGTTTTCCAAGATGTGAACATAAAATAACTTTTGCTCCATTTTTGATTAAATAATTTATTGTAGGCATAGCACCCACTAATCTATTTACATCTGTAATAACTCCATCTTTTAATGGCACATTAAAATCGCATCTTACTAAAATATTTTTACCTTTAACCTCAATATCTTCAATTGTTTTTTTATTAAATTTCATACACATTCTCCTCTCATTTATAATATAAAATCATTGTAATTAAGAATATAATTTAAGAACATTCATATAAATAGGCTACCCTATAAATAGACTACCATGCAACTTGTTATTTATTTAAATGTACCTTATATTAATAAAATATAAAAAGACCTGATTCCATAGACTAACTATAAAACCAGGCCTTAATACTATGCTAACATTTTCTTACAGTTTTATAGTAAGATTAAATTTTATAATTTATCTGCAACAAATTTAGTTAAATCAGCTAATCTATTTGAATAACCTGCTTCATTATCATACCATGAAACAACCTTAACCATATTTCCTTCTATAACCATAGTAGACATTGCATCAATTATAGAAGATCTTTCGTCTCCTTTGAAATCTATTGAAACTAATGGTTCTTCACAGAATCCAAGTATGCCCTTCATTTCATTTTCAGATGCTTTCTTAAATGCTGCATTTACTTCTTCTACAGTAACATCTCTTGAAACTTCACATACTAAATCTGTACATGAAACTGTTGGAGTTGGAACTCTTAATGAGAATCCGTTTAATTTTCCTTTTAATTGTGGTAAAACTAATGCTACTGCTTTAGCAGCTCCAGTTGTAGTTGGAATCATTGATAAATTAGCAGCTCTTGCACGTCTCATATCACTATGTGGCGCATCTAATAATCTTTGATCTCCAGTATATGAATGAATTGTAGTCATTAAACCTTTAACTATTGTAAATTCTTTGTCTAAAATTTTAGCAAATGGTGCTAAACAATTTGTTGTACATGATGCATTTGATATAATGTTATGTTTTGATGCATCATACTTTTCTTCGTTAACTCCCATAACTATTGTAATGTCTTCATTTTTTGCTGGTGCAGATATAAGAACTTTTTTAACACTTACACCTAAATGGGCATCTGCTTTAGTAGCATCTGTAAAGAATCCTGTTGATTCTAAAACTATTTCTACTCCAAGTGAACTCCAATCGATATTTTTTGGTTCTCTTTCTGCAAATATTTTAATTTCTTTTCCATTAACTACTATTGAGTTTTCTTTAGCTTCTACAGTTCCGTTAAATTTTCCATAAAGAGAGTCATATTTTAAAAGATGAGCGAGTGTTGCAGCATCAGTTAAATCATTAATTCCTACCACTTGTAATTCTGTAGAATAATTTGCAACTAAAGCCTTAAATACGTTTCTTCCTATTCTTCCAAATCCATTAATCCCTATTTTTACCATTTTGGCAAAACCTCCTAAATTTTGATAATCTTCTTATATGTAAATATATAATTCTTTGTTTTTAAAATCATTATATAGTTTACTCTATTTTCTCTAAAATATTAATAATTTCTATTGCAGCTGCTTGGTCAATTATTAATACGGTGCTTGAGCGATTGATTTCAGTGGCAATTATAGCTCTAGCTTTATTTTTCCCAGCTGCTACAGCAATTAATATTTTACTGTTTTTAACATCTTCATTTTTTACCATAATCGCAGGTGTAGAATAAACTACTTTTCCAAGTTCATTATAGTATTGACCAAATGCCTCTCCAACTGCGCCCAATTTTTCAAGTTCAATTATCTCTTTTTCGGGCATTCCTCTTTTTATTGCCATATCTTTAGCAATACCTATACCATAAATAAGAATTTCTGCATTTCTAATATTTTCAATTATGTTTATGATATTTTTTTCATTCAATATGGTCTCCAAAGCTGCATTACTCAAATTATCAGGTACATGTAGTAATTCATAATTACCATTGATTTTATCTGCAAGCCTAGCAACTAAAGTATTAGCTTGAATTTCTACATTTCTCGCCATACCACCTCTAGCAGGAACTACTAAAACGTTTTTATATTTATTGTTTTTAGGAAAACTATCTACAACTTCTTTAACAGTTGATCCACCTGTTAATGCAATTATATTATTATCTTCAATAATATCCATAGCGTAACTAGAGGCTGCCCTTCCAACTTCTTTAAGAACACTTTTATCAATGTCTACATCTCCAGGAACAACTATGACCTGCTTAAGTTTCAAATAATTCTCAATAAATTTTTCAATTTTAGACAACCCTTTAATTTCATGAATAAATCCTTTTAGCTGATTTACAATCTCTTGACCATCTTTTGTTATAAACATACCCAATGCATTAACTTCAATTAAATTTTGAGATTTTAAAAAATTTATCTCATTTCTTATTATTCTCTCGCTTATGCACATATGTTCTGCTAAGATTCTTCGTCCTATAGGTTGATTAAAAAATATAGTCCTAAGTATATCATGCCGCTTTTCAAGACTATCTATTAATTCTGGCACTATTTTCAGTTCTAATTTTAATATTTTTTCCACTTGAACACCTTTCTGGACTTTTTAAGTCCCAGCATTTATTTTTTGTTCCCACTTACATTATAAATGAAATACTAACTTTTTTAAATTAGTATTTCAAAAAAACATGTTAACATTTTGTTAACGAAGTGATTAACTAAATAAATTTCTTAAAATCTTTTCCTTTTAGATGAACTTTTAATTTCAAGTTCTTCTCTGTATTTTGCCACAGTTCTTCTTGAAATATTCATTCCTTCTAAATTTAATCGATTACAAATAATTTGGTCGGATAAAGGTTTCTTAGTGTCCTCATTTTCTATCATTTCTTTAATAAATTTTTTAATATTACTTGTAGATATATCCTCGCCACCAGCAACTGACGTTATCCCATTAGTAAAAAAGTCTTTTATTTTAATGACCTTACCATTATTTATACTAACATATTTTTCCCTGATAGCACGACTAATAGTAGATTCATGCATTTCTAAATTGTTAGCAATCTTTTTAAGTGTCATTGGTTTTAAATATTCGGCACCTTTATCGAAATATTCCTTTTGAACTGCCAAAATTTCTTCTAAAACTCTATATACAGTGTTCTTTCTTTGTTCAATACTTTTAATAAGAAACATTGCGCTATTTAGTTTATTTTTAACATATTCTATAGCTTCTACGTCTTTTTCATTTTTAATAATTTCTTTATATAAACTATTTATATTCAGTTTGGGAAGTACATCTTCATTCATAGAAATAAAATATTGGTCATCAATCTTGTTAATGTATGCATCAGGTACAACATATTTAACACTCTCGCCTGTATAAAATCCTCTTGATGGTTTAGGCTCTAATTTTTTTATTATATCTCCATATTTTTGGACCTCACAAGTTGTAATTTTCAATTCTTTAGCTATATCATTATATTTATTTTCTGCTAGTAACTCTAAATAGTTATTTATTATATTATAAATATTTTCATCATCCATCTTCAAATTGTTTAATTGAATTATTAAACATTCTCTTAAATTTCTGGCTCCAATTCCTTGTGGCTCTAACGATTGGAAAATTTTAAGTGCTTTTTCAGCATTTTGATTTGATGTTCCGATTTCCTTGCATATATCCGATAAATCTGCAGATAAATAACCTTTAGTATCCAAGTTCTCAACCATATATTTGCAAATAATTAATATTTCACTTGGCTGGGTAAGTTCACCTATTTGCTCGCTAAGATAATCTTTTAGGGATTTCTCTTGTGCAATGTAATAAAAAGGAGAAACCTCTTCATTTTCAGTTTTTGCATTATAATTCTTTGTTTTGTAATCATCCTTCTCAAGGTATTTAATTATTTGCTTATAATCATAAATATCATTATTATTATTTTTATGATTTTGCAAATCTTTTTCCTCGAGCACCGGATTTTCTTGCATTTCTTTATTCACAAATTGTCCTAGCTCATATGCGGACATTTGAAGAAGTTTAACAGACATCTGCATTTCCTGCGTCATTATTAATTTTTGCTCTTGGATCAAATTTAAACCAAAATTAATGTTCATCTTATCTATCACCTCATCTTAGGTACAAATAAATAAATAACAAGTTTGGCTTGTTATTTATTTTAAGTATCAACCTATTATAAATATTATACCATAGCACAAGATATAAATATAGATTATGCTTTTGGCTTCATTTAAAAATAAAAGAATTATCTTGATCCTTTGTCATAAGGTTTACCACTTGCCAAAGGCCCTGTAGTTTTCCCAACAAATCCTGCAAGTGCAAGCATTGTAAGTAAATATGGAATAGCATCATATACTTCTGTAGGTAAGTTCCAGCTAAGTCCCTGTGCAAAAATATTAAATGCTGAACCAAATGCAAATAATAAACTAGCACCAAGCGCTCCAAATGGCTTCCAATTACCGAAAATAACAGCCGCTAAGGCAATAAATCCACGTCCTGCAACCATTCCTTCTCGATAAAGTGGAGTTACTCCTAGAGATAAGGCCGCCCCACCAAGTCCCGCAAGCATTCCTGATAAAATAACACATAAATATCTTATTTTATAAACATTTATTCCTAAAGTATCAGCTGCCTTTGGATGTTCTCCTACAGCTCGAATTCTTAGTCCTAAAGGTGTTTTATACAATACATAGTGTGATATAAATACTAAAATAATCGCTAGTATAACAAACCAGTTTAACTGAGATATAAAGTCACCTATTATTGGTATGTTCTTAATTACATGAGGTATGTTATAGGAAAGCCCTGTTACTATATCCGTTTGACCACCTTTGCCATCAAACAGTTTAAATATTAAAAAACTAGCAAGGGCCGTGGAAAAAAGATTTATTGCAGTACCTGAAATAACTTGATCTGCACGCAAATGTATACTTAAAACTGCATGAATTAAACCTAAAACTCCACCAGCTATAACACCGAAAAGTATTCCAACTAATGGACCAGCCACTGAACCAAGCATTGGACTAAACAAATAACTTCCATATACCCCAAAGAAAGCTCCTATTACCATCATACCTTCAAGACCTATGTTAACCACACCTGATTTTTCAGAAAATATACCACCTAGTGCTGCAAAAATTAGAGGTGTTGCTATTCTTAGAGTTTGCGCTAACAAATTTATTAATATATCACTGTTCATTTGCAATCGCCCCCTTCTTTTTCCTTTCCGAGAAATATTTAACGATATAATCTGTAGCTACAAATATAATAATTATTGCTTGGATTAAATAAACTATGTCTTTTGGTATACCATTTAATTGAAGGGTTCTAGCACTACTATTTAATGTCCCAAATAATAAAGCTGATGCTATACATCCAATAGGATTGCTTTTGGCAAGTAGTGCAACTGCAATACCATCGAACCCATAAGATGGAAGTGCCATAAAGTCTTTTACATTATGAAGAACCCCCGCAACCTGCGTTGCCCCACCGACCCCTGCTATTGCACCAGAAAGCGCCATGGCAAGCATCGTATTTTTTGCTACATTAATTCCACCATATTCCGCTGCATGTGGATTTATACCAACTGCTCTTATTTCATACCCAACAGTAGTTTTCCATAATAACCAGAATATAAAGATAGCTACTGCTATGGCAAGGAATATACTAATATTAGCTCCACTACCTGAAACAAACCTATGAAGCTCTGCGCTGCTCTGTATATCGGGAGAACTTGCATCGCCTACCACTCCAAAGCTAGTTCTTAAGATAAGGTAATTTGCTAAGAACATAGATATATAGTTCATCATTATAGTATTAATAACTTCATGAGTTCCTACTTTAGCCTTTAAATACCCTGGGATAGCTCCCCATATTCCACCTGCTATAATACCTGCAAGAATAATTAAAACTACGTGAATTACTGGATTTAACCCTGGAATAGTTCCTACAAATGCCGCTGCTAACATTCCAAGTATAAATTGACCAGCAACACCGATATTAAATAGTCCACATTTAAATGCTATAGCATTTGCAACTCCTGTAAATATTAATGGAGTAACTTCAGAAATAGTAACAAAGGTTACTCTTGTATTACCAAACCCACCTTTATATATAAGTCCAAATAAATCACCTAAAGCTGAAAAATACTGTAATATAGAATATCCTTTTGCCCACATTACAAAGAATACAGCAACAAACATAGAAACAACTATAGACAATAAAGGAAATGCAAGCATTTTAAGACCATCTTTTACTAGATTAACAAAACTACTATTTTTGTTTTCTGCTTTATTCATTATTTTTAACTCCCTCCGGTATTTCTTGAAGAGTACCACCAGCCATAAGTATACCAAGTTTTTGCTCTGTGGCATCACATCTATCAAGTATATCCACTATGCTACCGTCATACATTACCGCAATTCTATCTGATAATGCTAATATTTCATCAAGTTCTAAAGATACTAATAAAACCGCCTTACCTTTATCTCGCTCCTCAACTAATCTTTTATGAATATATTCAATTGCACCAACGTCAAGACCCCTTGTAGGTTGAGCCGCTATTAATAATTCTGGATCTTTCGAAATTTCTCTAGCAGCTATAAGCTTTTGCTGATTACCACCTGATAGTGATTCAGCATTTACATCTGCATTTGGGGTTCTAATATCGAATTCACGAATCAGATTTTCACAATGTTTTTTAATTTCCTTATAATTCATAGCTATACCTTTACTAAAAGGTGCATTCCTATGAGATCCAAGCACTGAGTTTTCAAATAAAGAGTAAGTTAATATAAGGCCTCTTTTTTGTCTATCCTCTGGTATGTGAGCGACACCTTGTGACATAATATTTCTTGTTGACTTTCCATATATATTTTTACCGTTTATTATAATGCTTCCACTCTTAGGCTTTCTTAGGCCAGTTAAAACTTCTAAAAATTCAGTTTGACCATTGCCATCAACACCCGCTATACCAAGAATTTCTCCACCATAAACACTTAATTTCAAATTATCTACAGCAGGTAACCCTCTTTGGTCGCTTGCGCAAAGATTTTCAATTTTTAATATTTCACCTTTAATTACCGCTGGCTGCATCTTAACAGTTAGATTAACTTTTCTACCTACCATAAGCAAAGCTAATTCATCTATACTTGTTTCTTTAGTTTTCACTGTTCCAGTTACTTTACCTCGCCTTATTATAGTAACCCTATCACTCATACTCATAACTTCTTTTAATTTATGAGTTATCAGTATTACTGACTTTCCTTCTTTTTCAAGATTCTTAATTATATTTCCGAGTTCCTTAATTTCCTTTGGTGTTAAAACTGCAGTAGGCTCATCTAGTATTAAGATTTCAGCACCTCTATATAGTGCCTTTAGTATTTCTACCCTTTGTTGTTGCCCTACTGAAATATCTTCTATTACCGCGCTAGGATCTATTGCAAAACCATATTTTTCTGAAATTTCTTTAACTTCTTGAATTGCTTTATTCATATCAATCTTAAAACCTTTTCTAGGTTCAATACCTAACACTATATTTTGAGTCACAGTAAAATTATGTACTAGCATAAAGTGTTGATGAACCATTCCTATGCCTAATTTTATAGCGTCATTTGGTGTATTTATACTTACTATGTTACCGCTTACATAAATTTCGCCTTTTTCTTGTTTATATAAACCATAAAGAATATTCATAAGAGTCGTTTTTCCTGCACCATTTTCGCCAAGAAGAACGTGTGTCTCACCTCTTAAAAGTTCGAAATCTACATTGTCATTGGCAATAGTTCCTGGAAAAACCTTGGTTATACCTTTCATCTCAATTACTTTTTCCATTTACTCTCCTCCTCTTGGGTGATAACAATTATTTATTGTTATCCATCCATTTAAATAGGTGGATGATCTCCTTTTAAATATATTAAATTTTCATTATTTTTAGAAAGAGCTAGATGTAATACATCTAGCTCTAATTGTACACTAAAAACCATAAACAAGTAAATAAAAAACTAATCAAAATCAATAGTTTTAATGTATACTATTATTTGAAATCCTTTGCTTGTTGTCTATTCACTGGAACAACTATCTCTCCAGATATAACTTTATTTTCATAAGTTTTAACTATATCCAAAACTGCTTTGGGTACGTTTTTACTAGATGTTCCAGCTATGGCTACGCCTTTTTCTTTAAGTCCAAGTACAATAGCTGTGCCACCTTTAAATTGACCTTTAACTTCAGCTTTAGATTCATTGTAAGTTGCTGTGTCTACTCTTTTCATCATACTTGAAAGTATAATGTCAGCATATTGTGGAACTGTTAGAGCTTGATCCATATCAACTCCGATAGCCCAAACTGGTTTTCCAGAATCTTTTAGTTCTTGAGCTGCTTTAAATAAACCAATACCAACTCCTCCAGCTGCGTGATAAACTACGTCGCAACCATCTTGATATAATGATTTAGCTAATTCATACCCTTTGGCTGAATCATCGAAACTGTCTGCATATCTTACCATTGTTCCTGGGGTCAATTTCTTAGGATCTTTACTTGTAGTTATTAAACCTTTAGCAGCTTCCGGATTAACCGATTTAACTCCAGCTGCAAAACCAGCCTCAAATTTATTTATTAATTCCATATCTTTTCCACCAATAAATCCAATCTTATTAGTTTTAGTCATTTTACCAGCAATAACTCCCATCAAGAAGGATCCTTCTTGCTCTTTAAAACTAATTGATACTACATTTGGCAATTTAACCTCTGAGTCTATAATTGCAAAACTTTTGTCAGTATGAGCTTTAGCAACTTCTGTCATTGCATCTGCCATTTGGAATCCGACTGCAAAAATTAAATTTGCACCATTATCAATTAATGCTTCTAAATTAGCTGTGTAATCTTCTTTCTTTTTAGACTCAAGAGCTTTGTATGTGAAACCATCTTCAAGTTGAGCCTTTTTAACCCCTTCATTTGCTGATTGATTAAATGATTTATCATTTAATCCACCTTCATCAGTAGAAAGACCTATACTTACTGTACTTTTTGTTGCTGCGGGTTTTGCTGCTTCCTTCTTAGTTCCACACCCAACAAACAATGTTGTAACCATAGCTACAACTGTTAGTACTGAAACTAGCTTCTTTTTATTCATAATAATACCCCCCCTAATTAATTAATTAATTAAACAATACTATTGTTCAACCCTTACATATTCTATATATATGTTGAATTTCCTCTTTATATTTATAATGTTTTAACATCTTTTTAGTCCATACATGGAAAACTTATCTCTAATTGATTTTACTTCCAAAATTATTTCATCTATTTCTAAAACCATTTCCATTATTCCACATTGTTCTTCATAAACTGACTCTTGGCATTCATTTTTAATTTCTGGTTCAAATACATGGTATACAACCAGACCTAAAGCTATTCCTGCCAAAGGACCGACAAAAGTTGGGTCTCCAGTTGTAACTGTTTCTGCGCAAAGTCCCGATGATTCCGCTTCAGATCCCCCTATAACCACTACCAAATTTTGCGCACCATGCAACGTAGCGCAGTCAACTATTATTTGCTGGATTTCCACGTCCATTGCGCCTGTAGTACTGCAGGCAAAACATTTTGTTGTTACATACACCACTTCGACTCCCGTAGATTTCAAACAGGCTTCTATGGCAGGACCTGATATTCCATCTTTATCTCCAATAATAATAACTTTTTTTTCAGCCAGTATTTTTTTTGGGTCAATCATTTTTTTTCTGTCAAACATTTTCCATCTTCCTTCGTATCTATATTTTACTCTCATCTTTTAATTCTTATTTAACATATAATACAATTAGTACCAAATTACAATGTATTGTAGTAATCTTTTATAAAATTCTCTACATCTTCTAATGAAGATATTTTATCTGGTGTTATTGTAGCTACTTTCTCTCCACCATTATAAATCACCATTGTTGGAAGCCCTAGAACCTTCTGCGCAATAGCTGTTCTTCTTGCGCCAACAATATTTAAACTAGCAAATTTAATTTTATCGTTGTATTTTTCGTTTAGGTTATGAACTCCGGGCATAAGTGCTTGACAAACATTACATTTTTCTCCCCAAAAATCAACAAATACGGGTTTCTCTGCTTGTAATACTTCTATTTCAAAATTATCCTTGTTTAATTCTATCATTTTCGCGTCACCTCCTGAAATCTTGGTTATTTACTATAACCTAGATAATTCACTTTCAATATAATGTTCTGCATGAGTCGCAGCTATCGCCCCATCTGCTGCTGCTGTAATAACCTGTCTAAGCAATTTTTCTCTGATATCACCTACTGCATATACTCCCGGTATATTAGTTCTCATTTCTTCATCAGTAATAACATCGCCTCTATCAGTCATAGTAATCTTACCTTTAAATAATTCTGAAATAGGTAGATACCCTACAAATACAAAACATCCATCTGCTTTCAAATCACTAACTTGACCTGTTTTAACATTTTTAACTACTAAACTTTCTAATATTTCTGTGCCCTTTGCCTCTACAACTACGGTATCCCAAACGAACTTTATCTTTGGATTGTTAAATACTTTTTCTTGAAGTGACTTTGAAGCTCTTAGTTCACCTCTTCTATGCACTACAGTAACAGTTTCTCCAAATTTAGCTAAGTATATAGCTTCAGATATAGCTGAATCTCCACCACCAAGTACAACAATATCTAAATCCTCAAAGAAATCAGCATCACAAGTTGCACAATAAGAAATGCCTTTTCCTCTCAGTTCCAGTTCGTTTTTAAATCCTCCGAGCCTTGGGAATGCTCCTGTAGCAATTATAATTGTCTTAGCTTTATAAGTTTCTTTCAAACATTTAATTATTTTAATATCACCTTCAAGTTCAACTCCGATAACCTCTTCGCGAGCAAATTGCGTTCCAAATTCCTCTGCTTGCTGCTTCATTCTTTTGCTTAATGAAACCCCTGTGCAATTCTCAATGGATCCTGGGTAATTATCTAATACATCTGTTGTAGCAACTTGTCCGCCAAACTCTCCTCTTTCAATAATTAAAGTATCCATTTTTGACCTTGCTGCATAAAGTCCAGCAGATAATCCAGCAGGGCCACCACCAATAATTATAGTATCATAAATATGTTCCATAACTTAAGCCTCCTCATTTTCTCCTTTATTTCATGTCAATAAAGCCCAACTGCCTAAGAGCTTCATATGTCACAATAGCCACTGTATTAGAAAGATTAAGCGACCTAGTTGTGCTATTTATCATAGGTACCCTCATACATTTTTCAATATTATAATCACGAACATTATCAGGAAGTCCTGATGACTCTCGCCCAAAGATTATAAAATCTCCTTCTTTATATTCCACTTCTGAATATAATTTTGAAGCTTTTGTTGTAGAATAATAAAATGTAGATCCCTTATATTTTTCGATAAATGCTTCGTATGATTCATGTATCTCCAAATCCAAGTAAGGCCAGTAATCAAGGCCCGCTCTTTTAAGTTGTTTCTCCTCTAAACTAAACCCTAAAGGTTTTATAAGATGAAGTTTACAATTGGTAAGTACGCAAGTTCTTCCGATGTTACCAGTATTTTGTGGAATTTCCGGTTGAAATAAAACTATATTTAAATTCATAACTTTTCACCCTTACCCTTCTATGATCTCAGCTCTTTTGTACGCTGCATTTGTTATTTCTTTTGGATAATGCATATATTCTAAAAGTTTTATAGCATTTCTTGTTTGAGAAACTCCTTTTTTTATCTTATAATCAAAGCTTAACCCCTTTTTAGTATCAACCTTTTCACTAAAGTAATAGAATTCATAATTTTCCTTTAAAATGTCAACTAATTCTCGATCATGAGTAGCTACAATAGAAATACTTTTGCCATTATTTATATAAGTTAATATTGCAGCTGACATTGAAATTTTCTCTATTGGGTTTGTACCTCTAAATATCTCGTCTATAGGGCAAAATACAGGCACATCCTTTTCTAACGCTTTAATTATTCGTTGAATTGATTCTACCTCTGCCATAAAGAAACTCTTGCCCTTTGTTAAGTCGTCACTCGGGCTAATTGATGAAACAATGTTAAAAAAAGGAGCTTTGTAATTTTTAGCTAAAGTAAAATAAAAACTTTGGGCCAGTATTATATTTACTCCCATCATTCTCAAAAAAGTAGATTTTCCAGCCATATTTGTTCCCGTAAGCACAATTCCACCCTTTTGTATGTTAATTGAATTGGGAACAGCGTTCTCTATAAGAGGATGTATTCCATCTTTTATTTCTAAGGTAATTTCTTTTATAAAATTAGGTTTTATATAATACTCCTTTAAATTTTGTTTATAACCTGAAATAGAAATTAATGCTTCTAATTCTCCCACTGTATAATAAAGGTCTAGTAACCCTTCTTTTTCCTTTTTTATTCTGTGAGAAATAGAATAATAAGCACTTTCTTCTAAAAGAAAAATAATGGAAACGAATTCAAATAATCCTCCCCACATATTTACAATCCCTATTAATCTAGTATTTCTGTCTATATCTCTTACATTCTTAAGTAATAATGTTATTTTATCCTTGTAATAAATAATATCTTTATTATTTATTTTTATAATTTTTTTAGCTGCCTTAATATTTTTTTGTAAATAAAATATGCCATTAGTCTTAATAGACTTTACCTCTACTGAGTTTATAAGCATATTAATAGAGCTTAATCCAAAAAGTACTAGCATAAATTTAATGTTTACAAATATAGCGAGCAAAATTGCTATTATTGGAAATACCTTTCCCAGAATAGTATAAATATAAAATTTAGCTTTATTAATAACTAGGTCAGTTTCTATCATATCTAGAAAACTATTTTTTATATCACTATTTAATTCGAAAAAAATACACGAAAGACTTTCCCTTAATTTTTTATTTTCACTAAATAATGTAATTAATTTTCCTCTTTCTTTTAATTTATCTTCCTTCATTAATGGATTTCTCAGCATTGAATATAAAGCCGCTTCTCCAGGGCTACTATATGCTCTATCCAATTTTCCATATACCTTATCCATATCTAAATCATCCCATGTTTGATCATCTAAGGTGTAATCTTTCTTTTCACTCATATTATATAATTTTTTAAACTTGTTAAAATCTCTTTTCTTATCTACATCTTTTTTATAATCACTTCTTATTGATCCTAAAAACTTATTCTCCATAGTAAATTCTCCTTTAGTTTTTTTAAAAAATGTATCCATTAGTAAAAACAACAATGTGCCCCATATATATTTTATATGATTTCTTACATAAAGAAAACTATTTTTTCAATTAATAATTTAGTTTCTCATAGGTTGCATTTCTAGCACAAATTTCTCAATAGCTTTTGCTACTCCATCATTATTATTAGTATCAGTAATATATTGTGATGCTAGCTTCACATTTTCATCCCCATTTCCCATAGCAACCCCGAGTCCTGCAAATTCAATCATAGATAAATCATTTTCACTATCTCCTATACAAATAACCTGTTCTTTATTTATCCCATAATAATCAGCTAGAATTTTAACTGCATTCCCCTTTGTTACTCCCTTATTCGTTACTTCAAAATTATCAAGATTTGAACTTACCACTTCAAAATTATTCATACCTCTTAATGATTTTTTTACTTTTTCAATTTTCTCTAAATCTACATCTACTCCTATGCATTTAAAAATTTCGTTTCCATATTCCTTAAATACTTTATTCCAATCCTTCACAAGTATTGATTTAATTTGATTATCCTTTGATAATATCTTATTAGTTTCCTTGTAAAAGCGAGAAGAAAATGTTACATCCTCTGTGAAAATTTTATTACTGGTGTAATAGTGTGGATATATATCATATTGCCTAAAAACAGATAAAAGTTTCTTACATTTTTCCGCACCGAGTGTTGCATTGTATATTATTTCATCTCTATCTTTCTCCCTAATATAAGCACCATTTGAAGCTATCACCGGTGACTTAACTCCCAAAAGTTCCGAGAAGAAATTCGCGGAAGTAAAAATTCTCCCTGTGCACACAACAATCCTAACTCCTTTTTCATTAGCTAACCGAATAGATTTAAGATTCCTCTCACTAATAGTTTTTTTATCATTTAACAATGTACCATCCATATCTATACATATCAATTTATAGTCCATTTTTTTCTCCTCCTCATTCTCTATAAAAGAAAACATAACGTTTATTAAACGTTATGTTCTCTTTTTAGTACCAACTTTTACAATGCCATTGATAACGTGAAATGTATCATTATTTATAACCTCTGAATTAACTACATTCCCATTTTCATAAGTCTTTCTAGTAACTCTAACTTTAAATCCTGAATAACCAGTCTTAACAACTTCATTTTGTCCCTCATACATTGTTGGGTCTTGCACCGTTACTGTTATCGGCTTTGTAAGTTCATATGTTTCGTTTGTTATTTCATATGTTCTTTTAGTTAATGTAGAATTAGAATAAATATTAAAATAAATATTTCTATTTGATATAAAACCTTCAATATATATTGGATACTTAAATGTGTTTTTAAACTTATAATCAAGATTGCCGTAATCAACTGTAGCATCTTGTCCTTTTGGGATATAACCTGACGAAATTGTATGGTGAATTCTTTCTACAGAGACAATTTGCGTTGTAAGCATTGCATTATACAAAGTAGATGAAGTCTGACATATTCCCCCACCTAATCCTTGTTCTAATTTATCTCCAATTATTACCCCTGCGGTTTGATATCCTCTTGCTACTGTTCTTTGTCCTACAACCCCATTAAAACTAAATACATCACCTGGCATAAGTAATGTGCCATTTATACTTTTAGTAGATAAATATATGTTTGTTGATCTACCTTCTGCTGAGCTTGCAAAGTTTGTAGAATATCCTGATATTTTTGAATCTATTGTTTTTAAGTCAGCAGCTGAGATTTTAGGCTTTAACTGCGTTACTGGAGCCGTAATATTTATAACATCTTCTGACAAAACGCCATCTATTTTGCTTTTAATCTTACTTTTCAATTTATCTTTTTCTAACTGCTTTCCAATAACATCATTTGTAACAATGAATTGCCCGCCACTACCTTTAGTTATAGTTGCATTTACGGGAATTTTATTTGTATCTTTAGCTATTTTCTCTATTATTTTATCAACACTCTTATCATTATATTCAAAGGTTAACTTTATTTGCTTTTCAACTGGATTTTTGATAGCTTTATATTTTTGAAACATATTCATATCATGACCATAGCTAATTGCCCGATCTATTGCTTCATCAATATTGTATTTTGCATCTATCATTGAATAATCCAAAACATATTTTTTATCACTAGTTACTATGGTTATTTTTTTCTTAGTCAATTCGCTGAAATACCTGTCCTTTATTATCGTTTGAGCCTCTTCCTTAGTTTTACCTGTTAAATCTTCATTTTCTATTTTAACTTTAGGTAAAATCAAAGCATCCCATTTTTTCACTTTAACATAAGAGAGGCTACTAAAAATAATTGTACCCACCAATACTAAAACCCCTAATATAATAATTGCTTTTTTCCCCATATGTACTCCCCTTTTCTACTCATGAATATTATACTACAAAGAAACTGATAATCCTATATAATTAAAACCTATGCACTCGTGCCTGCTCATTGACTTAAGTCAAATATTTCACTACTAATTCGTCTATTTTTATGATAAAATTATGCCCATACTAATTGCATTTTTAAGGAGTGATAATATGAATTATGATGAAGGTAAAATTAAATACTATTTAAAAACCATTCTATCAATATCCAGTCCATCTGGTTATACACAAAAAATTATAGACTACATAAAGGGTGAACTTGACGTTCTAAACGTACCATATTTAACTACCAATAAAGGCGCAATTGTGGCTACCTTAAAAGGACGAAATAATGATTATCAAAGAACTCTTTCCGCTCACGTAGATACACTTGGAGCAATGGTTAAAAAGATTAATCCCAGTGGTTCTTTAGGGATAGATCCTATAGGTGGATACATGATGAATTCAATAGAGGGTGAAAACTGCACAATAGAAACTATTGATGGTAAAATATTTACAGGAACTATTCAAACCATAAAACCTTCAGTACATATTAGTGGTGATGATGCACGTGAACTTAAAAGAACTGCTGAGAATATGGAGGTGATTCTTGATGAGAAAATTTCTTCAAAAGAAGAAGTTGTGAAATTAGGCTTAAGCGTTGGTGACTTTATTTGCTTTGATCCAAGAACACTCTTTACGGAAAAAGGTTTTATAAAATCAAGACATCTAGACGATAAAGCTTCAGTTGCTATTCTACTTTATGCTATTAAATACATAGTAGAAAATAAAATTGATCTTCCATATACAACAAATATATTCATTAGTAATTATGAAGAAGTTGGGCATGGTGCTTCTGCATCTATTCCAAAAAATACCAAAGAATTTGTATCTGTAGATATGGGTTGCCCTGGACCAGGTCAGAATTCATCTGAGTACTCCGTTTGTATCTGTGCTAAAGACTCATCAGGTCCTTATGACTTATATTTAAGAAAAAAATTAATGGAGATATGCAAAAATGAAAAAATAGATTATAAGATAGATACTTATCCACACTATGGTTCTGATGCATCTGCTGCTCTAAAAGCTGGATGGGATATAAAGACAGCTTTAATCGGTGCAGGAATTTATGCTTCACATGGCTATGAAAGAACTCATATGGATTCCATATTATGTACGCTTAACTTAATTATTAAATACTGCAATTTAGAATAAATGAAATTAAAAGTTATAGAAGGCTAGACAATTAATTTCTTGTCTAGCCTTCTATAACTTAGTTATTAATTAACGTAGTTATAAATCTACTTTAAACTTAATTAAGTCAAATACTTGCGCTGGATTATTTCTTCTAAGAACATATATTTCTTTATTACTCGAACACCAAATGCTCTCAAAATAGCTATATTTACCAGTTACACTTAAATTACTAATACCATTTACACTTCTTACAGCTGCCGCCCAAGATTGAATGCTGCTATCTCCAGCACTAATTTCCATATTGCTTAATTTGTTCTCCTTGCCAGTTGATGTATTAAAAACATACAAACTAGAAATTGTTCCTTCTTTTACATAACTAATTAAGTTGCCATTATCTGAAAAAGCAGGATATTTACCATTAGCAATAAAACTTCTAGCTTTTGTTAATAGGTTCTCAATATATATTGAACCATTAACTTCATATGCTAATTTTACTCCATCTTTTGATATCATTGGACTTTTCCCGTCAACAATTTTAATAGGATTTTTACCATTTTTATCAGATAAATAAATAGCACCATTTTCTAGTTTTACTTTTTCCGCTTTATAATAAATTATTTCGCCTTTAGGTGTAAAATTAGGTTTATCAACAATTTGTGTAGCTGCATTACAAGCTATTAACTTTGTCTCTATTGAGGACCCAATATTTTTAACATATATACCATCATCTTTAACACTTACCAATTTCTTTTCATCAAAAGAATACCTTGAATCGTAGACTTTCAAATTATCACTGGTATCATCTTTTACGTTACCCTTGTCAGGCACATCTATTGGAACCTTTACAACAGTTGGTGCACTGGCATGTGTGGTGCCTTTAATACTTAATCCTTGATTTATGGAAGCATCACTTTCTGCATAATTCTCCCCATTCGTATCTTTTTTTATAATAACATTGTTATTGTCGCCATTTTCAGCCAGAGCTTTACTATCAGCACTTTTCGAATTTTTTATGGCTAGATTTGTTTGCTTAGTTTTATAATTATTTTTTATAATATCATCTAATCTTTGTAATGGATTTATTTTTTCACTACTAACTCCCGTCAAGCCTTTAGCATTAACTATCGGCATAATTACATCAGTATTTCCATCAGCCTTAGTAAAAATATTTTTGCTGGGAACATTTATAGCCCTGAATATTGTTCCACCTACAAATACGCAAATTACAAGACCTGAAGCAATTTTGAAATATTTGTTTTTTATAAAATTATTTTTATGTTTAGGTAGTTCTATAACATTGTTATACTTATCTCCAAACAATATTCTCTTTTTTAAATCATATTTAAATTTTTCATCAATAACAATTTTTGCTGCATCGTCACACAATGCTTTTTCAACATTAATCTCATTTACTGCCAATTACATCACCTCCTAAACTACAGTCATAATTTTTTTTGATTTTTTTTATAGCCCTTGAGATGGTTGACTTAACAGTACTTTCAGTTATATCTACCGCCTCTGCAATTTCTCTGAATTTTAATCCACCATAAAATCTCAAATAAAGCATTTTTCTAGTTTCTTCCGGTAATAAATCAATTATTTTTTTGACTCCATTATACTCATCTTTAATAATAATATCTTCATATCCAAAATCTTCATCCCCTCTATCAAAAAAACTTTCTATAGGGATTATTTTGCTGTTTTTTCTATAAAAATCTATAATAGTATTATGAGCTATTCTGAAAATCCAATTTTTGCTTGCTTCTACGTCAGTAATTTTATCCTTGTTTTCATATATCTTAGTAAATACAGTAGCAATTATATCTTCTGCATTCCATTTATTTTTTACAGAAACAAAGATATACCTGTAAACACAATCATAGTACTTGTCGTACAACTGTTCGAACTTGCTTGGCATTAAGCAGTACCCCCAATATAATTTGTTTTTTTATAAATATCAGTGGTATTTTAAAAAACAATTCGCTTAATATACGTATTTATTTATATTTAGTTGCATGTTTACCACTTTTTATGTAAAATTTGTTTAAAGTTTGTATAAATTTTGTTAAATTTTTGTGTATAATATATGTAAATTGTTTAAACGCATTTAAGAATATTATACCATATTTTAAATAATACTAATGTTATCTTGTAAATAAATATTTAAATATATCTGAGTTATCATTTAATCTAATATTTTATAATTTAATATAAAAAAGCTACTTAATAATTTCTAATATTATTAGAAATTATTAAGTAGCTTTTAATGTTAAGTTTATTTAAAATATATTACATTAAACTTAAATTTTATCAACTGCAAAATCTATGTTTACCAATTATTTTTATAAGAGGCCTTGACCATATCCACTTATTAGTACTTGTTGCAGGGTTAAAATAGAATACAGCACCTCCCGAGGGATCCCATCCATTTAATGCGTCACTTGCAGCCCTTGTAGAACTCGCTTCTATTTTTGCATTAATTTGACCATCTACTATAGCTGTGAATGCACCTGGTTGATAAATTACTCCTGCTATTGTAGACGGAAATCTCGCATCATTTGTTCTATTTAAGATTACTGCACCAACAGCAACTTGGCCTTCATAAGGTTCTCCTCTAGCTTCACCATTTATAAGCCTAGCTAATAATTCTACATCCTTGTTATTTGTTACGTTTTTGCTAGAGGGTGATCCACCGGAGGTTGATGTGCTAACGGGCAACCCGATGGCTGCAAGTGTCGAATTTCCTATTATTCCATCTTCTGCTAATCCATTCTTTCGCTGAAAAGCCTTGACAGAAAGATAGGTATTGTACCCGTATATTCCATCAACATTTTCATTATAGAAACCCCAATTTTTTAATTTAGTTTGAATTAGTTTAACTTGGTCTCCTCTTGACCCATATTTGTAAACCTGCGCTATAGCTCTTGCCGAAATATTAAAATAAACTTCACTTGCAAAATATGCAATTAAAATTACCATAACTACAGCGCTGCATCTTTTGAGTAAATGTTTTCTAAGTTTCAAATTTATCCCTCCTTAGATTAAATATATATAATTCATTAGCATCATTAGTTTGTGTTAAATTCAAAAAAAAATACACTGTGCTACTATAATCTAGTAACACAGTGCATTTATATAATTCTTATATAGCCTTTATATAATTTTTTTAAGTTTTCTTTTCCATCTAGGAGACAATAGTTCCTCAATTATATCATTCATAATTACTATTCCACATAACTTTTCATCGTTATCAACTACAGGTAAAGAAATCAAATCATATTTAAGTGCAAGCTCGACAGCTTCTTCAATATCTTGATTATCTTTTATTTTAATAACTGTATCATCCATAATATCTTTCAATTTCCGAATCGGTGCTGATAAAACTAAATTTCTAAGTGAAATAGATCCTTGAAGTTTTTCATCTTCATCTACAATATAAATATAATGTATTACCTCATCTTCAGGCTGAAGTTCCCTTAGGATTTCTATAGTTTCACTAGCTGTAATATTGACATTAAAAGATATAAAATCTTTATTCATTATGCTCCCGACAACTTCCTCTTCATAATTCATAAGATCTCTAATTTCTTCTTCATCGTCTTTATTAAAGTTTAGGAGAATTTTTTCTACATCGACTTCCTTCATCTCATCTAAAATATCAGCAATTTCATCATTAGGCATTTCATCTAAAATCTCCTGTGCGAGTATACTATTTATTGTACTTAGAATATCCGCCTGAACCTCTGGTTGTAGTTCTTCTAGAGTATGCGCTGCTAAATCTTTATCAAGACTTTCAAAAATTTTATTTCGGGCCTTAGTATCCAGTCCTTCTAAAATGTCTGCAAGATCTGCTGGATGAAGTTTAGTTAACTTCCCATAGGGTCTTGTTAATTTTAAGCTATGATCTACCATTTCTAGTGATTGAACACTCTCCCATGTTATGCTATTTTCTCTAGGTTTTTTACCTAATATATTATAAAAAGCTCTTATTAATCCGTCTAATTTATATTTTCTAGAAGCTGCAATAATACCCGATTCTACTGCTACAACCCTTATTTCTCCAGCGACTTTTTTCATGGTTAAATCATTAACTTTAACAACTTTCTTTCCATTAACATCTACTATTTGTTTGTTTAGTAAATGCTTAGATAAAAGGTAAGAGAATTTTCTAGGAATTATATCCTTAACCCCTCTTACTTGTACACTTATTTTTTTATCTTCTTTACATATTTCAATATTTCTAAATTCATAATTATAAATTTCACTTGCTTTTTTAATTTTATATCCTATAACTCTTGGATACCCTTGATCAGTTGTAACGTAAATATCGAATAACTTTCCGATATTATCCTCAAATTCATCATACACATTTTGATATAATAACTTGCTTAAAAAAAACTCAGAAATTATTTCCATAGATATCCCTCCTCTTATACAGAGAAATATCAAAACATAATTTTAACCATTGATTTTTATCACTACTTATACTATGTCAATTCTTAAAATAAGAAATTCTCTGCATATTAATATTCAATTTTAGATTTAATTTTGACCTTCTAATTCGAGGGTCATCTTCCATTTATTTTCACCACCTATAATTTTTTTTCCATATAAACTAATTCATTATTATGTTTTTACTTTATTTCAAAAAACATTTTCTCTATATAAGTATATTATATATACTTCAAAATGCAACTATAAAAGAAAAATTCCATATATTAATAAGGTTTTAGCAATTACAAACTTTTATAGTTCATATTCTTCAGTAATTATGTTAATATTATTAGATAGAGTTAGCACAAGACAACGAACCCTCGTTTAATGAAATATGAGTTCGACGAACCAAGGTTCGACTAGTCTCTTAGGAGGATTATATGATAGTAAATAAACAATTTTTACCTATTAGCATGAATGATTTAAAGGAAAGAAATATATCTCAATTAGATTTTATAATAATTACAGGGGATGCATATATAGATCATCCATCTTTTGGAACTGCAATTATCGGAAGAACTTTAGAACGAGAAGGTTTTAATGTAGGTATTATAGCCCAACCTAATTGGGAAGACGTTGAAGATTTTAGAAAACTCGGTAAACCTAAATATGCATTTATTATAAATTCTGGCAATATAGATTCTATGGTCAATCACTATACTGCAGCAAAGAAAAAAAGGCATACTGATCTTTATTCACCAGGTGGTGAGTCAGGTCATCGTCCAGATAGGGCTGTAATTGTGTATTGTAATAGAGCCCGCGAGGCATTTAAAAATGTTCCAATTATAATTGGAGGTATAGAAGCAAGTCTTAGGCGGTTTGCTCATTACGATTATTGGGACAATAAAGTAAGGCGAAGCTTATTAATTGATGCCAAAGCAGATTTACTAATCTATGGCATGGGAGAAAAAACAATAGTCGAAATGGCTAATCTTTTTAAGTATGGTATGAACATAGATAAAATGACTACCCTTCGTGGCACGGTCTATGCTTCAAAAGATATTAGTGAACTTAAAGATTTCATAGAAGTCCCTTCTTTCGAAGATGTAGTGGCGAATAAAAATGCTTATGCCCAGAGTTACAAATTACAATCCTTGGAGCAAGATGATATAAGAGGAAAGACAGTAGTACAAAAACATAGCGATCGATATGTAGTACAAAATGCTCCTCAAATATCTTTAACGCAAAATGAAATGGATATAACTTATGGTCTTCCATACACTAGAACATATCACCCTATATATGAAGCCAAAGGTGGTATTCCAGCTATAAAGGAAGTTGAATTTTCTATAACCAGTCATAGAGGTTGTTTTGGTAGTTGTTCATTTTGTGCTTTAACCTTCCATCAAGGCAGAGTTATCCAAAATAGGAGCCAAAAATCTATTATAGACGAAGCGACACTTTTGACTACTTTAAAGGGCTTCAAGGGGTACATTCATGATATAGGCGGTCCTACAGCAAATTTTAGACATAGAGCTTGCAAGATTCAAGAAAAAGTAGGTGTATGCAAGGATCGACAATGTATGTATCCAATCCCTTGTAAAAATCTTATTATTGATCACACAGAATATTTAGATTTATTAAGAAAGGTTAGAGTCATTCCGAACATCAAAAAAGTGTTTATTCGTTCTGGAATAAGATATGATTATTTGATTTATGATAAAAATACTAAATTTTTTGAGGAATTGTGTGAACATCATATTAGCGGTCAATTAAAAGTAGCACCTGAACACATTAGTGACAAGGTACTAGATCAAATGGGAAAATCAAAAAGAGAAGTGTATGACCGTTTCGTAAAAAAATATGTCGCATTTAATCAAAAACTAGACAAAAATCAATTTTTGGTTCCATATTTTATGTCAAGCCACCCAGGTAGTGACCTCGTTGAATCTATTAAATTATCAGAATACATTAATGAAATGGGCTACACTCCAGAACAGGTTCAAGACTTTTACCCAACACCTGGTAGTTTATCTACTACAATATATTACACAGGAATTGACCCTTTCACAGGCGCAAAGGTTTATGTTCCAAATGATCAAAAAGAAAAAAACATGCAAAGAGCTCTGCTTCAATTTAAAAATCCAGAGAACTATAATATAGTAAAAGAAGCACTAATAAAAGCTCATAGAGAGGATCTAATTGGTTTTGATAAAAAATCATTAATACCACCAAGACCAATGAAAAACAATACTAATTCGAAATTCACAAGGAAAAAGGGTTCTAAATCATCCCCTGTGAAGTCCGATTCGAAAACCTCTTCTGGTACTACTTTGAAGATTAATTCAAAACCAACTTTAATGACATCACCGAAAATTGCTTCGAAGAAGGCACCAAGACCTACTTCAAAACATCATCCTAGAACAAGACAAGGTTAAAAAATAAAAGGGATATACAGCTATATATTTACTTATAGCTGTATATCCCTTTTTAGTATTTTGCCTTTATATTACTTTATTTTTTAAATTTTATTAAACCATAGTTTATAGTTACAATCCAAAAAATATCCCCTAGTAATAACCATGCAATATCTGAATTTATACAAGTTAAAAGTACTGATAATAATGTAACGCTAGATGATATTATTATCAGCAGAGTGCCTATTTTGTTAGAATAGGTTTTATTAAGAAGTTCTATACCCTTTATAATAAAAATCGAATTTAATATAAGAAGCCCCACATAAAAATAATCTTTGAGGTTTAATTCTATAGAAAATCCACTGATATTTGATATATTAATAATTGCAGTTGATTTATATATAACAGTGAAGTAGGCTATAAATAAAATGACACATATAAATAAAATTTTTTTAAGTTTAATTCTATTATTTCTAGAAAATATAAAGAGTGAAACGATACCACATATTGGTATATAAAGAAAATTTGTGTATACTAAGGGTTTTAATAGATACAAATAATTTTGATTTTTCATAATGAAAAAAATTAATAAGGCTATGTATCTAAACGTCATTAAAATTAAAGCTATAACACTTATTATTTTAATTTTTTTAGGTGCATATAACAAAGTTGAAATTATGCCTTGATATAATAAAATAACTATTATTAACAGTAGTAAAAAATATATACTCATTTATATACTCTCCCCAAAATTGCTCTTGTTAATATTTATTAATTTATATATAAAAATATGCATAACTTACTATATTTTAGCACCTAATATGGATATTCCACCTTTGATACATTCTATAACGAGTGGAAAATCTGGTCCTCTTTCTCCATCTATATCGGTAACAATATTTTCAAAGCATTCTATTTCCAATCTGTTAGTTTTAAAATAAACAATTCCCTCAACATTTTCTAAGTGTTCATTTCGAATCATTTTAATAAAAACATTTAAAATATTCTTCATTATTCCAGCCTTTATTATAATTACATCTAAAAGTCCATCGTCTACCCTAGCATTATATGCAAATTTTAAGCTACCTGCTGTCTGTCCATTAAACACTAACATTAAATACATATCTCCATCAAACAACACTTCTTGTGAACTGACCTTTATTTTTAATTTTTTAAAATTAGGTAATTGCTCTAAACCTTTTACATAGTATGCCAATTTACCAATAGTATTTTTCAAATTCATATCCATTTTTTGAGAAATATCTGTAAATAAACCAGTACTTGCTACATTTAAAAAATATTTATTATTTATCTTTCCTATATCAACCTTTTTTACTTCACTTTTTAATATTTGATTACATGCTTTAGAAATATCATGAGACATCCCTATATAATTAGCGAAATCATTTGCAGTACCTGCTGGTAGAATTGCTATAGGTAAATCAATATTTCTTTTTTTCATTTCATTTACCACACTATCTATTGTTCCATCTCCACCTGCTATTAAGACGTACCTATACCCTTTATCAATATCATAAAAAGCATCAGTTATAGGATATCCATAACATATTCTATATGGCACTATTGTATGTTCATATTTTTGATGAATACTTATTATCTCATCTAAATCTGATGTTATAGTATTTTCTCCAGAATATGGATTGTAAATAAATTTTACCTTATTCATTAAATTCTCTCCTATTTCGCGCTTAGATTTGATAATTAATTTACATATATTATACCTCTTTAAAAATAAATCCACAAGAATTCCTTTCCTTGTGGATTTTGTCTTAAGTGTTTTATAATAAATAATAAGTTTCTATTAAATATGTAACTTGTTATTTATTAAAATACATAAATTCTAAATATTATGAATACAGGGAATAGAAATTTCACTAAGTGCTAGCGTAGCCTCTTCACGACAATTTGGTTCTAACGCCAAATCTCCAAGTGTTACTATTCCAATTAATTGGTTATTTGATGTTATTGGTAATCTCCTTATTTGCCTTTCACACATAATCCTAGCAGCATCATCCACATTTATATTCTCTTCTCCTACCACTGGGTTTGAAGTCATGATATCTCGTACCTTTTGTGATTTTATATCTAGACCTTTAGCTATACATCTAAGTATTATGTCTCTATCTGTTACAATGCCAATTACTTTTTCATTTGCATTTACAGGAATTGATCCTATATTATGCTCCTCCATAAGCTTTGCTGCATGTTCCGCTGTATCATCCGCAGATAAACTTATAACGTCTTTAGTCATTATTTCAGAAACTTTCATTTTATATTCCTCCTTCTTAGTGCTTTAGTGTAGATAAATATTAATAATTATTTTTATTTTAACCATAAAGAAAAATTAATATTAATATTTTTTTATTTCACTTAGAATTTTTCCTTTTGGGTAACAATAAAATATATGATAAACTTACTTAAATATTGATGTAAAGTAAGGTATAATTAAAAAGATGATTTTTATAAAAAACAATATCATAATATTCGAATTTATAATTAATTTTTATTATTTTAGGAGTGATGTTTAGTGAAGAAATCTTCTGTACCAAATATTCTTACCTTTGGAAATCTGATTTTTGGTTTATTATCCTTATTAATGACTTTTGAAACTAATTACAAGTTATCAGTTATCTTCATATTATTAGCTGGTCTTATGGATAGGTACGATGGTCAAGTAGCACGTTTTTTAAAAGTATCTAGTGACCTTGGAAAAGAATTAGATTCGTTAGCCGATTTAGTATCTTTTGGCGTAGCACCTTCTATTCTTATATTTTATTTATATAATTTCAAATCTCTAGGCTATTTAGGGTACGTTTGTTTTCTGATTTTTCCTGTAGCTGGTGCATATAGGCTAGCAAGATATAATAATTCTACATTTAATAACGTTTATACAGGTATTCCTATTACTCTAGCTGGAATGCTCGTTGCACTTTACGCTTTAATTACTTTAAATTCGCCTAATAATTTCCCACTTACTATTATTATAATGTTTATACTCTCTTATCTTATGGTAAGTAAATTTCAAATAAAAAAAGTATAAGAAATATTTCTCACACTTTTTCATAGGTACAAACAAACAACAAATATCTATACTATACCTAATTGTTGTTTGTTTGTTTGTGCCTTAATCTTTTAACCTTAAATCCTCGTCAATTTCTGTTTCTATAAACTCTATTTGAATCTTACATTTCATAACTTCAGTTTTTATTTTGCAATAAGACATATAACCATAACTAGCATCATCTAAAACTTTAATCGTTTCGTCTATAATGTCTCCCAAATTATCCGCTCTTTTTAGTGCATCCTTAACATCACTTTTTTTTCCTAGTGCAATTCTATTTAATTCCTCTGCTCCACCTATTAATACCCTATAGGAATTAACTAGTTTACTTAAAATATCTGCCAGATTATTTATATCGTTATAATAATTATCAATTACCCTTCTATGTGCCAAATAATCACCTTTTAGTTTAATTATATTATTGTGTATTTTAAATTATGACTATTATGAAAAAAGGAACATCCTTTTAGGATATTCCGCTCTTAATATATAAAAATACATTTATTTTAATGTTTTTCTTTTAATAGAATTTCTTTTGCTAGTCTTTGGCCTGTGGGAGTTGTCGCAAGTCCACCCATGGCAGTTTCTCTTAATTCACAAGGTAATTGTTTGCCTACTGTATACAAAGCGAAAACTGTATCATCAAAAGGTATTCGACTTGTAACACCACTCATAACTAAATCTGCAGTAGTTAAAGCACTGACTGTTCCAGCTATATTTCGTTTGGCACAAGGCACCTCAACTAAACCAGCAATCGGGTCGCATACTAATCCCAGTACGTTTTTTATGACTATAGCCGCTGCGTCCATTGCCATAGCGGGGGTTCCACCCATCATTTCAACTACGGCCGCCGCGCCCATTGCTGCTGCTGATCCACATTCAGCCTGACACCCACCTTCAGCTCCAGATAGTGTAGCATTCTTAGCAATTATAATCCCAATACCTGAAGCCGTGAATAACGCATTAATTAACTCATCTTCAGTTTTATTTAATTTCTCTCCTGCTGTAATAATTACTGCTGGCAGTATCCCACAAGACCCCGCTGTAGGTGCCGCAACTATTCTACCCATGGTTGCATTAACTTCTGAGCAAGAAACAGCTCTCGCCATTGCTTTTATCATAAATTCTCCAGTCAGTGTATTTTTAGCCTCTGCATACCTATTGAGTTTAAATGCATCTCCTCCTATTAAACCACTTATTGATCTAGTTTCATTTATAAGTCCGTATTCTGCAGCCTCTTTCATTGTATTCAAATTTTTTCTCATCTTCTCAATAATTTCGTGCCTAGGTAGACCACTTTCTTCTTCTTCACACATTATTGTATATTCCCAAATTGATATATTTTTTTGCTGACATATATTTAAAATATTTATTCCTTTGTTTGCAAACACAATTTCATCCTCCCTAACTTTCTTAACTATATTATGACTGTGGTACTGGAGTTATTTCTCTTATATTGTAAATGTTCGGCATGTTTTTTATTTTATCCAGTACGTTATCAGGCACTATTGTATCCGTTTCAAACACCATGACCGCCTTTAACCCTCTGCTGTTTCTATAAACCTTCATTAATGCTATGTTAATATCCATATTATATAATATGGTACTCACTTTTGAAATCACACCCGGAGTATCTTTATGTCCAATTATAATTGTTGGGTTCTTACCTGTAAATTCAACTGGTTCACCATCAACTTCAAAGATTAAAATATTCCCTCCCCCAACAGATGAGCCAATGATTTCAACTTCTCTCGCACTTTTTTTTGTTATAATAAACTTAACTGTATTAGGATGAACATCACCCAAATCTTCAAATTCAAACTTTATACCGAGACCACGCTCTTTAGCTATACTTATTGAGTCTTTAAGTCTATCATCCCAAGGATCCATTCCTAAAATTCCTGCGACTAAGGCTCTATCAGTTCCATGACCTTTGTAAGTTTTAGCAAAAGACCCATGTAAAACAAATCTGACCGATCTTATATTTTTTCCTGCAATTACAGCCGCAACCTTACCAAGCCTTGCAGCACCGGCTGTATGCGAACTTGACGGACCTATCATAATTGGTCCCAATATGTCAAAAACACTATAGTCTTTCATTTTTATCTCCTCATCTGTTTTTATACTCTATCTCCAATGCAAAACAATCATTATTATTTTATCCTGCATTTACATATATTATTCTTTTGTAATAATTTAACTAATATTAATTGTTTGCTATCCTACATGTTAAAACCTTAAGATGTCGCAACAAAAAATACCTGCATATCAATTATACAATTATCCCTTCGTAACTTGCAATACCTGCAAGAAAAATTTCATTTTTTTCTTTATACATTAAACTATGTAAGTTTTAATTTTAAAAATTGAAAACATCCATTATGTAAATAATGGATCTGTTAATGCATTTCCATTCTCTACATGATAGATGCTCTAGCTAGTTATTACATTTTAATATTGATAGAAACAACTTCCGCCAGTAAATTCTCTTATTATTGAATTGTCTGGTACTAAATCTTTGTCTACATCTATAAAGAAGTTTAAGAAGCTTTTTAATCTACTTGCTTCATAATATACTGGACTTTCTTCTGTGATTTTATTAAGTTCCGCTAATGCAAATTTTTTAAGCACACAAAGTTCATAAACTACACTAGAGTTAAACATAACATCTGCCTGTTCTTGAAATACAAAAATATTTTTTTCCTCTCCACGTTTTACAGAAGGCCATCTTTTAAGTGTATCTTCTACCCCATATCCCCTTGATAAATAATCTCTAACTATTCTTCTCGTCATTCTTACGTCTGTTGTAGAAATTCTGTTGTGATCATCTAAATTAAGCTGCGTTAAAGGGCTTATATATATTTTAAATTTACTATCCTTAGATATTGAGGAAGTTAAGATTTCGTTTAATCCATGTATTCCTTCTACAATCACAACTCCATTATCAGGAATTTTAATTTTATTTCCATGCCATTCCCTTTTTCCCGTCATAAAATTAAAAGTTGGTATTTCAGTTTCTTCTCCACGAAGTAATAGTTCTAAATCCCTATTAAAAAGTTCTAAATCTAAAGCATATATAGATTCAAAATCATATTCTCCATTTTCGTCTCTTGGAGTGATGTCTCTATCAACAAAATAATCATCTAACGATATAAATATTGGTATAAGACCATTTACACTTAATTGAATACCCAGCCTTCTTGAAAAAGTCGTTTTTCCTGAAGATGATGGACCTGCTATCAGCACTAATTTTACTTTTTCCTTTTGATGGATCATATCTGCAATGTAGGCAATTTTCTTTTCATGAAGTGCCTCAGCTACCCTAATTAGATTAACAACATCCCCATTAACTACTTCATCGTTTAGGGAACCAACACTTCCAACACCCAGTATTTCTCCCCATTGAGCGGCTTCATAAAATACTTTAGCTAGTTTTTCATGTTTGTAAAATTTAGGAATTCTGTCTGGAGTATCAATAGTCGGATATCTTAATATAAAACCTGGTTCATAGTATATTAAATCAAATGTTTTGAGTATTCCTGTTGAATAAGCCATCATGCCGTAGAAATAGTCATATCTCCCATCTAATTCATATAGTTTTATTTCCTTAGCAGTAACATATTTTAAAAGCTTAACTTTATCTTGCATATCATATCTTGTAAAAATCTCTATTGCCTGTTCTTTTGAAAATGCAATTCTCCTTATAGGAATATCTGCTTTTATTATTTCACTCATTCTACTTTTTATTTCATATATATCATCAATATCTAATTCAGGGTTTTTATCGATTTCACCAAATAATCCTTTACTTAAAGAATGTTCAACCGAAATTTTAACTTTAGGGAACAATTCAGAAATCGCTTTTATTAGGACAAACTGGAGGGTTCTAACGTATGTCATCATTCCAATTTTACTTGTAATATCCACAATCTCAAAATTACCCTCAGTGGTGATAGTGTTTCCTAGCTCATAAAGTTTATTATTAATCTTACCTAAAACTACTGGAAAACCATTTGATAAACTATTTTCTTTTAAAAAATCATTTAATATAGTCCCCTCTGGAACTAAAATGTTTTCACCATCTTTAAGTCCTATATTGAAAGTTATGATACAATCATCCCCTATTTTTTTAGTGATTAGTACTATTATACTTTAATTATTTAAAAATGTATCCTGTACCCCTTATAATTTTTCTATTTAAACGAAACATATACATTATATAGTAGAGAGGAAGGTAATATTATGTTAATTTTAGTAATCAGGACTTTTTTCTTATACTTTGCAGTAATATTTATTATGAGAATGATGGGAAAAAAACAAATCGGTGAACTAGAACCTTTTGAGCTTGTAATTGCATTAATGATTTCTGATCTTGCTACCTTTCCTATGGAAGATATAAGAATACCTATTTCCCATGCACTTATACCAATAATTACTTTGCTATTTCTCCAAGTAGGTACCTCCTATATTGAACTCAAAAGCGAGAAGGCCCGAAGAATATTAACTGGCACGCCCAGTATATTAATAAAAGATGGCAAAATTGATATTGAAGAGCTCAGATATCAAAGATTTAATATTAATGATCTATTGGAAGAGCTTAGACTAAAAGGATATTTTAATTTATCCGATATCCAGTATGCTATTTTAGAGACTAGTGGGGAGTTATCTATATTACCTAAAACTGGTCAAAGTAATGCAACTAAAGACGATCTAAACTTAAAAATAACTCAAGAGTCTTTGCCTGTGCCTTTAATTATGGATGGTTATATAAATTATAAGAATTTAAAACTTTTAGAAAAAGATGAAACTTGGTTATATCATATATTAAAGAAAAATAAAATTTCAACAGTAAAAGAAGTTTTCGTAGGAATGCTTGATTCTAAAAATAAATTTTATTATCAACTTAAGGAAGGGAAAAATAAAAAAAGATGAAAAACCTTTTGATAGCTTTTAGCTTATTCACTGTAATGATTATAGGAATATTTTTATCTGTAAATGTTATTAACCGCAGTTGTTCTGATTTACAAAAATTGAACTCTTCCCTAGAAATTTATATAATGAACGAAAATTATCAAGGTGCATATGACTTATCACTAGATTACAAAGCCAAATGGGAAAAGGCTTCTAAATTTTTAACTCTAAATATACATCATGAAGACATAGATCATTTAGACAGTGAGATTTTAAAACTAACACAATATATAAAATTAAAAGATAGATCTGAGGGCCTAGCCACTGTATATGTTATGAAATATCTTGTAAATCATATTATGTCTCATGAAAAAGTATCTATAGCAAATATTTTTTAATATTTTACATTTGTTATTTATTTTCATGTGACTTATAATAAAGGGGTAGAAAATAGTCCATTAATAGCTTATAATTATATATGTATCAAAACTGTCCCACAGGGACGATAAATGTCCCTATCACAAAATTTGAAAGGTGGAATTAAAATGGCTTTAGTTACTACTACTAAAATGTTCGAAGAAGCTCTCAAAGGAAAATACGCAATTGGAGCTTTCAATATCAATAACATGGAGATAATACAAGGCGTTATTGACGCCTGTGCAACACACAAATCAGCAGTTATACTTCAGGTATCAGGTGGAGCTATGAAATATGCAAGACCAACATACTTAAGAAAAATGGTAGAGGCCGCTGTGGAAGACACTGGTCTTGCTATTGCTCTTCACTTAGATCACGGTTCAGATTTTGCACAATGCAAACTTGCAATAACATCTGGTTTTACTTCAGTTATGTATGATGGTTCTCATCTTGATTATGAAGAAAACGTACGTACAACTAAAGAAGTAGTTGAATATGCTCATTCTAAAGGTGTTGTAGTTGAAGCTGAGCTTGGTAAACTTGCTGGCATAGAAGATGCTGTTAATGTTTCAGCAAAAGACGCAACATATACAGATCCAGATCAAGCAGTAGATTATGTAACAAGAACTGGTATTGATTCTTTAGCTGTAGCTATAGGAACAAGCCATGGTGCATATAAATTCAAAGGTGAACCTAAACTTGACTTTGAAAGATTAACTTTGATTACAAAAAAATTAGAAGAAGCTGGAATGCATAATTTTCCAATAGTACTTCACGGTGCATCTGCTGTTGATCAAGATTACGTTGCCATGATCAATGAATTTGGTGGAGAAATGAAGGGTGCAAAAGGAATACCACTAGAAATGCTTCGAAAAGCTGCTTCTATGGCTGTTTGTAAAATAAACATGGATACTGACTTAAGACTTGCTATGACCGGTTCAATAAGAAAAGTACTCACTAAAAATGTTGGCGAAATAGATCCTAGAAAATATCTAGGAGAAGCTAGAAACAACATAACAAAATTAGTTGAAGGTAAAATCATTAATGTTTTAGGTTCTGCTAATTCATCTAAATAATATAAACCAATATAATTTAAATCTGATTAATTTTTAAAAATACCCACAGTATATTATACTGTGGGTATTTTACAGGTTGTTTACAAACCCAGTATAATTTTTTATTATACTGGGTTTATTTTACATGTAGTTATGCGATAGCATTTTGAATTATGAATGAGTTAGAACAAAACACTATATTTCGCATTAGAAAATCAAAAAACAGTTGAGATA
>NZ_DATCQT010000138.1:0-3916 GCF_036569345.1 Clostridium sp. | reverse complement strand
AATTTCACCACTTGTACTCGCATGGTCAATTGCAGCAATACTTAGAATAGCATTAGGATCTGCAACAGTAGCAGGCCTTACAGCGGCAGGTATTGTAGGACCATTAGTTGTAGCAACAGGAGCTAGTCCAGAACTAATGGTTTTAGCTACAGGTGCAGGAAGTTTAATATTCTCACATGTTAATGATCCTGGATTTTGGATGTTTAAAGAATATTTCAATCTATCAATACCAGAAACTTTAAAATCATGGTCAGTATTAGAAACTATAATTTCTGTGGTTGGTTTGCTTATGGTTTTATTATTAAGTACAGTTATACATTAAAGTTTTATACAGGAGAAGCTATGCTTCTCCTGAATTGGTTGTTTAACGACATTTATAGGAGGAATTTATTATGGATAAACAGCAATTTGGAGTTATTGGTATAGGTGTTATGGGTAAAAATTTGGCGATAAATGTTGAAAGCAGAGGAATATCCGTTTCGGTATATGATTTAAATAGATTTGCGACGGATGAGTTATTAATAGATGTAGCAGGAAAAAATATAAAGGGTATGTATTCTATAGAGGAATTTGTAAATTCTCTTGAGCTTCCAAGGAAAATATTGCTTATGATTAGAGCAGGGGAGCCTGTTGATCAAGCTATACAAAATCTAATACCATATATATCAAAAGGCGACATAGTGATTGATGGTGGAAATTCATTTTTTATGGATACAATACGTAGAAGCAAACAACTTGAAGAGTTGGGTTTTAAATTCATAGGCACAGGAGTTTCTGGAGGAGAAGAGGGAGCTTTAAAGGGGCCAGCAATTATGCCTGGAGGTCAACTTGATGCTTATAAATTAGTAGAACCAATTCTAAAAGCTATATCTGCAAAAGTAGATGGAGAATCTTGTTGTACTTATATTGGAGCAAATGGTGCAGGACATTATGTGAAAATGGTTCATAATGGCATTGAATATGCTGATATGCAGCTTATTTGTGAAGCTTATGCACTTTTAAAGGGCGTTTTGGGGCTTTCTAATGATCAACTCCATGATGTTTTTGAAGAGTGGAATAAAGGTGAACTTGATAGCTATCTTATGGAAATAACTAGTGAGATATTTGCGCAAAAGGATAATGGTTCTGATAAATATATGGTTGATATTATATTAGACAAAGCAGGACAAAAGGGTACAGGAAAATGGACTAGTCAAAGTGCTCTAGATTTAGCAGTACCAATACCTACCATAACAGAGGCTGTTTTCGCACGTTGTCTGTCTGCAATAAAAGATGAACGGGTTTTCGCAAGTAGTATTTTAAAAGGACCAGATGTTTTATTTAAGGGAGATGCAAATGAGTTTATAGAATCTGTAAGAAGAGCTCTTTATACAAGTAAAATATGCTCATATGCACAGGGATTTGCACTTATGAAAGCTGCAGCATTGGAATATAATTGGGATCTTCAATATGGAGAAATTGCTAAAATATTCAGAGGTGGGTGTATAATTAGAGCTCAATTCCTTAACAAAATAAATGAAGCTTATGAAAAGGATGTAAATCTTAAAAATCTTATGTTAGATTCGTATTTCAATAATATTATTAAGAGTTATCAAGCAGATTGGAGAATGGTAATATCAACAGCAGTAAATTTAGGTGTTCCAGTTCCAGGATTTTCTAGTGCTCTAATGTATTATGACAGTTATAGAAGTGCAAATCTTCCAGCAAACTTACTTCAGGCACAAAGAGATTACTTTGGTGCTCATACCTTTGAAAGAACAGATAAAGAAGGGATATTCCATCATGAATGGGTGGCTGAGATAAAGGAAAAACAGTAGAAATTTTTAAATCGTTATACAATGATTATGTAATTTAATATGTACTAATGTTTAATATAATCAAAGGAGGAAATAAAAATGAAATTATTCATAGATACAGCAAATGTAGCTGAAATTAAAGAAGCAAATGATATGGGTGTTATTTGTGGGGTCACAACTAATCCATCACTTATAGCTAAGGAAGGTAGAGATTTTAATGAGGTGATAAAAGAAATTGCATCTATAGTGGATGGTCCCATCAGTGGAGAAGTTATAAGTTTAGAGACTGATGTTATGGTAGAAGAAGGAAGAAAAATTGCTAAGATTCATAAAAACATGATTGTTAAAATTCCTATGACAGGAAATGGTCTTAAGGCAGTAAAGATTTTAACTAGTGAAGGAATAAAGACAAATGTTACACTTATATTTACTGCAGGTCAAGCTTTACTTGCTGCTAGAGCAGGAGCTACTTATGTTAGTCCATTCCTCGGAAGACTTGATGACATAGCTACAAATTCATTAGAATTAATTGAGACAATTGTAGATATATTTGAAATTCATAATATTTCTACAGAAATCATAGCTGCTAGTATAAGAAGTCCATTACATGTTGTAGCTGCAGCTAGAGCTGGGGCTCATATTGCAACAGTTCCTGTAAGTGTAATTAAAGCAATGCTAAAACACCCATTAACTGATAGTGGTATAGAAAAGTTCTTAAATGATTGGAATGATACATTCAATAAATAATTAAATTGAGAGGCGGCGAGTTATATTTAATTCGTTGCCTCTCAGTATTTAGGCACCTGAAATATAACAAGGTTAGGATATATAAATATATTGTTCAAGGAATATTGAGCTGGAAAATATCATAATATAAAGTATAAAAAAGAAATTTTTTTTTACGCTTGTATTAATTATCCAGTATGATATAATAAATTTGAAGAAAATATTCTTCATAAACAACTTATCACACAAACAATACCAAGAGAAAAGAAAATTTATTTCGAAAGGGGATGTCATGGAATATTTAATTAAACTAGGTATTGGAACAAGGAGCACTATAGCAATTGCATTTATTACAAGCGATTTGCAATTTCAAAGTGTAAAGGTTTCCTATTTTAAACTCTAAGGTATTTGGTGTGAGAAATGGTTGGGTAGTTATTAAATACGATGTAAATGAAAACGATTAAAAAAAGGGGGACTTTATTATGCCATTATTAATTGTTGCTTTAGGGGTTGTATTATTATTAGTTCTTATGATAGTTTTTAAACTAAATGGATTTTTGTCATTAATTCTTGTGGCACTTTCAGTAGGTATTTTGGAAGGCATGCCATTGCCTTCAGTTGTAACTTCCATTACCAAGGGTGTTGGTGGTACATTAGGTACACTTGCATTGGTACTTGGATTTGGTGCTATGCTTGGTAAGCTCATGGCAGATAGTGGTGGAGCTCAAAGGATAGCTCTTACACTAATTGAAAAATTCGGAAAAAAACATATACAATTAGCAGTCATAGTAACCGGTTTTATAGTTGGTATCGCTTTATTTTATGAAATAGGTTTTGTACTTTTACTTCCATTAGTATTCTCAATAGCAGCAGCTGCTGATATCCCACTTTTATATATAGGAGTTCCAATGGCAGCAGCACTTTCAGCTACTCATGGATTTTTACCACCACATCCAGGCCCTACAGCTATAGCTGCTATATATAAAGCAGATTTAGGTAAGACATTAATTTATGGTATTGTATGTGCTATACCTGCTGTAATTCTTGCGGGACCTGTATTTACAAAATTCTTGAAACATATGGAACATGATATACCAAAGGGTTTATATAATCCTAAGATATTTACGGATAAAGAAATGCCTAGTTTTGTAATAAGTGTGTTTACAGCTTTAGTTCCAGTAATACTTATGGCAGCAAGGGCTATTGCTACTATTAATTTACCAAAAACTTCACCCATTTTAAATTACACTAATTTTTTAGGTGATCCAGTAATAGCATTGCTTATAGCTGTACTTTTAGCTATATTCACTTTTGGACTAAACAGGGGTAAAAAGATGCCTGAAGTTATGAAAACTGTAACTGAATCAATAGCGGCTATTGCTATGATACTATTA
>NZ_DATCQT010000137.1:0-3093 GCF_036569345.1 Clostridium sp. | reverse complement strand
AAAAACTGTTTTATTGTATCCCACATGTCATCTTGGCATAGGAATTAAGTCCAACTATGTAACCTGTTATTGTATTACTATCTATCGTGTTGTGATGATTGGTATTAGAAGTTGAATAAATACCACTTTTAGCTATAATTCCACTACTTGAGCTAATTTTATTCGCTCTAATCATTATGTATTGAGGCTGAGATATTCCACTTGAATCAAGTAATATCCCATTACCTTTTTCTGCAGATTTAATATTATTTATGCCATTTGTATTTGCTACATAGTTATTTGTAATAAAACAATTTGAGCTTCCGGCTGTTATGTCAATACCATTATTTTGTGCAGACAATACTTTGTTTTCTGAAACAGTTGTTCCAGTTGTAGTAAAGAGACATATCGCTCCTAAATTTCCCGTACCAGTTATTGATTCATCTACTGTGTTATTCTTAACAACGTTATTATTAGACTGCCATACTTCAATTTGATTAAATCTATTATTTTTACTAGTATTATTGGAAATAGAATTCCAACTGCTACGCTTCTTGCTACCACCATAAATTGTTATACCTTCTTGACCATTGCCTATGCACTGATTATTGCTTGCAACTGAGTTAGTTGTACCTTTATCAGTTGTTGAATTAAAACCAAATATAATACCTTGACCACCGCTATTTCTTATAATATTGTTTGTAACAGAGATTTTTGTTCCATTCATGCAGTAAACATGACCAGCAATTTGTTCCTTACTATAGCCATCAAAAGCTTTAGGATTATCAAAACTGTTATTATCTATTGTAATACTAGAACTATCCTTATCTATTAAAACTCCATATTTGTGTATATCGTAAAAATATGAATATTTAACTGAGCAATTGCTCGCTCCATAAAAATTAATTGCTGAATAACTAATTTTATTTGTGAATCCGCAACTTATTACACTAAGTCCTTTTTTATATAAAACACTTATAGCTGTAGAGCAATTCTGAAACTCTATACCTTGGAAGCTGTTATCATTACCAGTCCAAAATAATATGTTATTGCCTATGCCTTTAATTTTTACATTATTGTTTGTTGCAATTAATTTCATACCGTCTTTTAATTTAACAGCTTTAGCAAATTTATATATACCTTTTGGTAGTTTTATTGCACTGCCGCTCGGTAAAGAGTTCACCATTTTTTGAAATTGTACTGAGGTATCTGATGTGCCTGTAACATCCAAGTTATATTTCCCAGCATCTATTATAGTAGGATTATTAGTAGTCGTAGATACTGTAGAATTTGATGTTAGATCAACAGCCTTTGCAGTAGTTACAAGGGGACTAACATTTGATAAAGAAATTAATATAACTATCGCAGTTATCCCTTTTTTAATGTTATTTTTTAAAATAATAAATCACTCCTTTTAGTTTGGTTGCGAGGTAATCATATGTGCGTTATACTCTACAAGGCGTAAGAGCATACCCATAGAACTCCATATTTATAACCTCTTATTGTGTTACTATTTACCCTGAAAATTGTTGCATTACTTGTCGAAAAAAAGCAATAATGCATTATAGCATGTTTAAATTTTAAAGGCTAATGGCTGTCTATACAAAAATAAAATTGACTAAATTAAAAAGTAAATTAGTAATAAATCAAGGTAAATCAATGATTAGAAGAACTTGTAGATTTAATTGAATCTACAAAAATACTTGAATATAAAAAATATTTATAAAGAAGATAAAGGGATATAAACCAATACTTGAGGACGATATTGTAAAGATTATGAAAACTTTTTGGAGAAATTACATAAGTATAACGGGTAAATAAAAAAAATATATGCCAAATGATAATAATGAAAAAATAATGTCATGTAAAAGTGATAAATAGTAAATAAAACAAGTGTATATTAATTAGACACCAATAATGTTGTTAAAATAGTAGATAACGATATACATAAAAGCAAACAATATAAAAGGGACAATCTGAAGCTCAGATTGTCCCTTTTATATTGTTTAACTATTCTATTAAAATAAATCTATGACTTCTTTTGCTTTAGGGGTATAGTAAATTATACCTATTACTTTACCATAAAATACAAAAAAAAAGAAGCATTTCTGCTCTCTCTCAGTTGTTACCATAAGAAGGGTTCCAAATCACCTTTGCATTTAAAACCTAGCCCTTTAAAAGTTCTAATTTAAAGGGTTTTTAACTTTTTAACCGAATTAAATAGATTAAATAGATTAAATAATCTATTTAAAAGGTAGGTATATAAATATGTTATATGATGTTGAAAGAATATCACAATTAACCAAAATGAGCAAAGTTACAATTTATAAACAATTAAAATTAAAAGAAATTAAAGCCTGTATAGTCAGAAAACAAGGAAAATCATTTGTTGATGAGGTAGGATTTAACTTAATTAAGGAAAGCCTGAATTTAAATGATGAGTTAAATAATGATGAAATAGCTACAGATAAGATTTCTGATACGATAGAGGATGAATCATCCAGTGTAAAGGATACAGAGGATTTAATTAAGTCTAAAAATGAATTAATTAATAGCTTAACAGAACAAGTAGTATTTTTGAAACAACAACTTCGTGAAAAGGATATGCAAATAGATAAACTTCATGTAATTGTTGAAAATAGTCAAGTGTTACTGAAAGCAAAACCTCAACAGGATGTGCTACAACTGGAAGAACATTTCCAAAACCTTGATAATAAATTCATTGAAATAAAAGATAAAATGCAGAATAAAGACCAGGATCATATAGGATTATTCAGAAGAATATTTAAGAAATAACATTTTATCCAATAGCCTAGCATTATATGAGTTTTTAACAAATATAAAAAAATGATTTGATTATTGCCATATTATGAGTTAAAATGTAAATAATATTAAAGAAAGAATAATTTAAAAGATAAAAAAAGATTCAAAAAATAAAATAAAAGTCCTCCAACTCCGGCTATTGTACTGAAATACAATAAACGGCAATATCTAAATATGTATCACTACTACATAAAAAGAATTTTGAAGAACTATATTAAGTTGATTATATCAATTTAAATATGATTTATCAAGTCCTTATGTAATAAAAAATACATAGGGGCTTTTTTATTT
>NZ_DATCQT010000136.1:0-2771 GCF_036569345.1 Clostridium sp. | reverse complement strand
ATAGATGATTCTGGGTCAGTTCTATCTGATAATCCTTCGTCTTGTGCAGTACTTGCAAGGAATTGTCCTAATCCAGTAGCTCCTGAACCTTTGTTTCTTGCATTTGGATTAAATGCTGATTCCGTTTGAATTACACCTGCAAGTAAATTAGGATTAATCCCATATTTAGCACCATATTCATTTATCCAATCTTTATATTTACCATTCTGATATCCACCTGCATATTTTCCACTACTACTTGAAGAAGAACTAGAGGATGATGAAGTTGTACCAGTAGATTCAGATATATTTGAAGCACCATCTACAGATACTCTTCTAGCACCTGCATAATCAGCTCTACTAGATAATGTGGATATTTTAACCTTATCACCAGTTTTAGGACTATGTAGATATTGGTCTCCTCCCATATAAATACCAACATGATGAGGTGCTGAAGCGTCTCCAAAGAATACTAAATCTCCAGGTTGTAAATTTTTCTTAGCAACCGCAACTCCATCCTTAGATTGTGCTTGACTTGTTCTTGAAATGGATGTTCCTAATTCTTTATATACATAGGAAACTAATCCACTACAATCAAAACCTTTAGTTGATGTACCTCCCCAAACATAAGGAGTTCCTAAATATTCCTTTGCTTTTGCTACAATTTGATTACCTGCTTCTGATGCTGTAGCATTACCTGAAGCAACACTAGCTTTTCCTTCTAATGCAGTTAACACATTTACATTTGAAGTATTAAGACTAATTTGTTTCTTAGTTAAATCTATTTCATTTTGTATTAATTTAGCTTTTTCTTTCATTCCATCACGATATGCTTGTGAATGTTCTTCTAATTTTTCTTGACTAACATCTAATAAAGACATTGTGATTGCTAGAGATTTCATTGCACTTTGAAAATCTTTTTCAGAATTAGTAGCTTGTTTAGTCGCATCAGCTAATTCTTTATTAGCCTTAGTTAATGCTTTGGATGCCTCCGTCTGATCGGCTTTTGCTGAAGCATTCTCTTTCGTAGCAGAAGTGTTATCTTTCGTTGCCGAAGTTGATTTACCAACAGAATCAATATTAGGAGCTTTTATATCTGCTGTAATATTACTAAAAGAAGTATTTATTGCATTGACTTGGTCTTGTACTTTTTTAGCATTATTGCCTGCGTCAACAACTTTTTGATTAGCATTCATTATCTTAGATAATTGAGCTTCAGCCGCTGCCGAATCATCGCCACCACTATCCATTTGTGCTGCTAAATTTGCATGTCTATTTAAAACATCAACAACTGCCAAATTGTATGTATCCCAAAGTTTACTTAATCTAACTATAAGTTCTTTTTCTACAATTGCTTTTGCTTCAGCCAATGATTTAGCATTTTCTAAATCAGCTTTCTGTGCAGAAGATAAATTATTGTAATACTCACCTAATGCTTTTCTAATTGTATCTGTCCCTTTAATATTTGACGAATAATAACTTTCTGAACTATTCATCATTTCTGCATAAGCTTTATTAGCAGTATCTTTTGAAGAATTCATAGCTTCACTTATTTTATCGTATAATGCTGGTTCGTTGTTTAAATATCCTGCTAACTCAGAATGATTGTCGATTATATCCTTTACTGAATCAGCAGAAAAATGACCATCTGTATTATATTGTTCCATAAGTTTATTATAAGAAGACATTGAATCCATAGACGAATCAAAGGAATCAGTCAACTTTTTAACAGCTTCTGCTTTCGCTGCTGCTTCGACTTTTGACTTAGCTTCTGCTTGTGCTTGAGCGTCAATGGCAGATGCATTTTTTGTTGTTGCATTCGTATTCGAATCCGTTGCTGAGGTATTTAATCCAATACCAACAGATGAATCAGTAATTATTTTATTTTTAGTACCCATATTCTTATTAGTGAAATCGGCAGCCATATTATAATCATTTAAAGATTTAGTTCCACTTGTAACCTCTTTATCGTATCCTGCATGAGCCGTTGCTAGAAATTGAAGCACTGCTGTTTGGTCTTTTGTGTTTTTAATTTCCTTTTCTTGTGATTGTGTCCATGCAAGCCCACTATTTAACGTCTTATATCTTAAATCACTACCACCTTCGTCTCCTTTTTGTGTCATTAGCCCTTCTATCGTGTCCTTATATGCTTTAGCTTTTTTTACTTTTGCTAACTCATCATCTGGGTTTACTGATGAAACTACTTCTAAAGCCTTGCCTTTAGCCTCTTCTAATTTCATAGCTACTAATTTTTTAGTCAAGTCTAAATTCTCTGCTAATGCTTTGTTATTTTTATCATAAGCAGTCGTTGCTTCTGGTACTGTTCCTGCTAACTGAGACTCTATATCATTTAATCTAGTTTTTTCATCAGCTGTTAATTTTGTTGGGTCTTTAGCTTGAATTGTTTGTTGTTCTTCAAGTAGTTTATTTAAACCATCAATTTCTGTTTTAGATGCTTTGTATTCATCCGCAACTTGTGACATTTGGTCTCTAAGCTCTTGTTGTTTTTTAATTGTATCAGCAGTACGATTATTAAAAATCATAAATGCACTTGCTATTACTGTTATCCCTAAAGCCACCCATCCTAATGGATTTTCTGTGAAAGCTATTTTTAAATTATTCATCGCAAGAGTTGCACCTTTTGTTACAGATGTCATAACTCCAACATCAAATATAACAGAAGCCATAGAAATAGCAAAACTAGTCATAGCTTTTTCTATGGCGACACCTTTAAATAACAGTAATGCAGTTGTTGCAACCATTATTACAGATTTTAGATTTCCAAAAATTTG
>NZ_DATCQT010000135.1:0-43355 GCF_036569345.1 Clostridium sp. | reverse complement strand
ATTCTTTTGTGTAATTTCTTTATTTATCATATTTAAATTATACATCAAAAGTGGATCCCTCGGGACCCACTTTTGTATTTGGAAAAGAAAAAAAGAGCCATCTCGCTGTAGAAATCACTTTCTATTTTGAGACAGCCCCTTACTAGTGGAGGTAACAGTTTACCTTTTGCCTCCGTTGTTTTTGTTATTCATCAGTTGAATTTACTACACTATGATGTCTACCATAAAAAAAGTAAACTATAAAACCTAAGACAAGCCATACAACAAATCTTATCATTGTTATCACTGGAAGTTGTGTAATTAGGAATCCGCAGGATAAAACTGCAAGGCCAGGTACAATTGGTGAAAAAGGTACTTTAAATGATCTTTTAATATCTGGTCTCGTCTTTCTCATAACTATAATTGAAATCGAAACTACAATAAATGCTGCAAGTGTTCCTATATTAGTTAATTCTGCAACTACACCAATTGGAGTAAATCCAGCTGTTAACGCAGTAACTATACCAACTAATAATGTACTCTTTGCTGGTGTTCCAAATTTAGGATGTATTTTACCAAAAACCCTTGGAAGAAGACCATCTCTTGACATTGCAAACAAAATTCTAGTTTGTCCAAACATCATTACTAAAAGAACAGATGTTATACCACAGATTGCACCCACCGATACTAGTGCAGATCCCCAGTTTACGCCTACTTGCTGAAGCGCAAATGCAACTGGAGCTGATGTATCTTTAAATTGTAAATAAGGCACCATACCTGTAAGAATAGCTGACACAACAATATAAAGTATTGTGCAAACAATAAGTGATGTTATAATTCCTATTGGCAAATCCCTTTGTGGATTTTTTACTTCTTCAGCCGCAGTCGAAACTGCATCAAAACCAATGTATGCAAAGAATATTATAGCTGCACCTTTGAATACTCCACTCCAACCATAGGGCATAAATGGGGTCCAGTTTGATGGATGAACATGAAACACGCCAATGCAAATAAATAATAAAATAACAACAAGTTTTATACCAACAATTACATTATTAAACTTAGCACTTTCACTAACGCCTCTTGTTAATAGTGCAGTAATTGCTGCTATAATTAATATTGCAGGAAGGTTTATCATTCCACCATGAATTCCTGGAGCATTTATTAGTGCTGGTGGAAGTTTAATTCCTACCGAGTCTAGAAGACTTACCATATATCCAGACCAACCTATAGCAACGGCTGCTACTGCTACCGCATATTCAAGTAATAAGTCCCAGCCTATAATCCATGCCCAAATCTCTCCAAGTGCTGCATACCCATAGGTATAGGCACTTCCCGCCACGGGAACCATTGCTGCAAATTCTGCATAACATAATCCTGCAAAAGCACAAGCTGCACCTGAAATCATAAATGATATTATAAGTGCAGGTCCAGAATAATTAGCTGCTGCGATACCAGTAAGTACAAATATACCAGTTCCGATTATAGCACCAATTCCAAGCATTGTAAGTTCAAAAGCACCCAATACCTTTTTTAAAGATTTTCCACTTCCATCTCCTTTAGACTGTGCTAGTAATTGATCAATTGATTTTTTTTTAAGTAAATTTTGTTGCATTAATACATCCCCTCTTTAAGCTTGTCCTTCTTATGTTTTTTACTTATAAAATAATATTGTATATTTATCTTATGAATTATATTCCGTATAATTATTCATTATATTGAATATTTAAAATATTTAAAAGAGAGAAAAACAAACAATTTAAGCAACCTACAAAGATAAAGTCACGAATGCTATCATTTGCTTCCATTTATATAGTTTTTTAAAAAACAAAGTAGAAGAAATACAGGTCGATATTTTAACAATAATCTTCAAAAATAATTAAAGTAATGATATACTAAAAATAAACCATAATTGTAATCAGTATACAATTGAATAGTATAGCGGAAGGGGAACTTAAGTTGGATAATAAAGTAATAAGAATATTAAGTATATACGGAGATTCTATGAAGAAATTGTATAAATTTGTTCCAAAAAATTGTATAAAAGCTACTCCATATACAATATCAGATGTGTTAGGATATGACTTGGAAGTAAATATAGATGGAGTTATATTCACTGGAAAAGACGATAATTCTTACATAGGTATAAATAGCTCTAATAGAAATTATACAGAAGAAGAATTAATTGCTTTTCAAAAAATACTTGTAAAATGTTATACGTACCCATTTGGAGGCCTAGAAATTTCTTTTGGATTAAACATTTTTACCAATGATAAAACAGAGAAAACAATAAGAGCTCTCTTAAATAAATATAAAATAGAACCTTTGTTAGAGAATTTGGATTCAGAAGGTCATATAGAATTAAAGATTTCAAACGTGAAATACTTTGCTACACAGTCTTTTATAGAATTTATTTTAGAGTTGCAAACATTAACTCATTTATTAGATGAAAGATATGATCAGAATTTTCACATGTAATAAATTATTAGAACTACATAACTAACTCTTAACAATTTCTACCTTGTATTTTCGCCAAAAACAATGGAAAACCCTTGAATTCAAGGGTTTTCCATTGTATCAAAATTGGTTTCTTTCTATCGCAAGCGCAACATTTTCAGGAGAAAGCGGTAACTTATAGAAATTGATTCCTAAAGCATCATAAAGCGCATTTCCAATAGCTGACGGCACAGAAATCATTGGATGTTCACCTATTCCTCTGGCACCAAAAGGCCCATCTGGTTGGGGATTTTCAATTAAAATAGGGACTATCTCCATTGGAATATCCTTTGCTGTAGGTATTTTATTGTCTGTAAATGAAGGGTTCATAAGTCTACCCTCTGGACTAAACTTATAACCTTCAATTATTGCAGATCCAATTCCTTGGAGTACTCCACCCATAATCTGGCCTTTAACAAGCTTCCTGTTGATTGCCTGACCTATATCAAAAGCAGAGGCAATTTTAATGATTTGAATGTCCCCGGTTTCAATATCAACCTCAAGTTCAACTCCATGAGCTCCAAAAGTCCAGTCAAGAGCTGGTAATCCCTGTCCTGTTACTGGGTCAAGGAAAGTAAGTCCATTGGCCATATAAGTTCCCTTTGCTATAAGCGGTCCGCCGATACCATTACCACTTTCGTAAGCATAACCAAGTGCAAGATCTTTGTACTTTATTCTTCTCTGCTTATGATGGATATGATAAATATACTCATCTCCATACGTCAGATCTTCAACTGAAGTTCGAAGCACCTGTGCAGCCATTTCTTTCATTTGTTGTAACATATTTTGTGCACATTTCTTTACAGCATTTCCACCCATAAATGTATATTTTGAAGCAACAGTCGACCAATCATAAGGATGATGGTCTGTGTCATTATCCCACATTACCTTTACCTTTTCTATTGGCATGTCAAGTACTTCTGCAGCAATTTGTGCCATTACTGTATTTGCTCCCTGTCCTATATCTACAACACCAAGCATAATGCGGATATTTCCATCATCGTCCATCTGCATAATTGCAGATGTAGAAGTATGAGGAGGCATTGCAGGAGCCTTCTGAAGACAAGCAAGACCCTTTCCCCGTAATTTTCCCGTTTTAGAGCTTAATTTTCGTTCTTCTTCAGATTGATATCCTGTCCATCCAATTTCCTTTGCGACAGCGGCCAGGCATTCCTCAGGTCGTCCTGAATTTTCATTTATAAGCTCTCCACTGATTGTATGACAACCGCTTCTTAATATATTCTTCATGCGGAACTCATAGGGATCCATTCCAAGTATTTGTGCCACCATATCCATCTGTCGTTCCATAACCCAGTGTGTTTCAAGATGCCCAAACCCTCTGTAAGCAGTACTGAAGACTTTGTTTGTATAAAGTGTTCGAGAGTGAAGTTCAATATTAGGTATCTCATAGGCTCCCGCACCTGAATAGGTTGCTGACTTTCCAACATTTACACCATAATCAGCATATGCCCCACTATCCCAATCATAATATATTTCAGTAGCAGTAATTTTCCCATCTCTTTTTACACCAGTCTTAACATGTCCGCGCATCCCAGCCCTAGTAGGAAGTTGATTAAATTCCTCTTCCCTTGTTGCAATTAACTTTACAGGACGGCCTTTGCATGCACGTGAAAGCACTGCTACAAGTGGTTCAAGGTGTATTCCTGCTTTACCTCCAAATCCTCCCCCAACATAAGGTACAATTACCTGTATATCTGCTGTGGATATATTAAGTGCTTTTGCAAGTAGCTTACGTATTGCGAAGGGAGATTGCGTTGAAGACCATATTTTAATCTTATTTGTATAGGTGTCAGCCTGGGCTATAGCCACATGAGTTTCCATAGGTACATGGGCTACTGCAGGCAGGGTAAGCACGTTTTCAACAATTATATCAGCCTCCGCAAATCCTTTCTTGATATCACCCTTTATCATCTTATTCCAGCTAGCAATGTTGGAATCAGGCTGGGGGAAGAAAACACCTTTACAATATTCAAGATCGTTTATATCTTCATGGACAAGTATCTTGCCCTCTAATGCTTCATCTAAAGTTTGTATACTTGGAAGCTTTTTATACTCAATTTTAATTTTGCTTACTGCAAGTTCAGCGGTCTTTTCATCTATTGCGGCAACAGCCACAACTGGCTCCCCTTGATATCTTACAATACCTCTTGCGAGTATTCGCTTATCAACCATATAAATTCCAACTAGATAAGGTATATCATCACCAATAAGTACAGCTTTAACACCAGGTAAAGCTTTTGCCTCGCTTACATCTAACGATACAATTTCTGCTCTAGCATATGGAGAATAAAGGCACTTTCCATAAAGCATTCCCGGTAATTCCAGGTCCACCGTATAGATTGCCTGGCCCGTTACTTTTTCTAGTGCTTCAACTCGATCAGAAGATTTTCCAATATGGCGGTATTGTTTATCACTCATTTTTCATTTCCTCCCTTTCAAGTTTAGCAGCTGATGTAATGGCCGTTATAATTGGGAAATAACCTGTACACCTACAAAAATTGCCTGCAATAGCTTCCTTTATTTCTTTTTCATCTGGATCAGTATTTCTGTCTAAAAGGGCACGTGCTGACATTAGCATACCCGGAGTACAAAAGCCACATTGGAGTGCATCATGGCTTACGAATTCTCGTTGGAGTATTGAGAGTTTTCCACTTATATTAAGGCCTTCTACTGTTATAATGTTTGCATCCATAGCTTCTAATGCAAGTACAATACATGAATTTACAGCAAACCCATTCATTATTATTGTGCATGCCCCACATTCACCTTCCCCACAGCCTTCCTTTGAACCGAAAAGTTTTAACTCCCTGCGTAAAAAATTAAGCAGTGTCATGGTTGGATCAATATAAGTGCATACTTGTTCCCCATTTACGATACACTTAAGTGGCACTGGTTGAAGCCCAGAATCAACATGAACAAAACAGTTTACTTTATTATTATGGTTTTCGCACATATTATTTACCTCCCATTGATGATAAATGTAGCAGTGCACGTTTTACAAGAACCCCTGAAACATGAAGACGATATTCAGCTGATGACCTAACATCTGAAATCGGTCTTATAATATTACATATTTCTTTACCAGCTGCAGTCGCAATCTCTGTCGTTAAAGGCTGAGAACTTAGGGTTTCTTCAAGCTTTACTATCCTAATTGGGGTTGGTGCCACAGCGGTCATAGCCAATTTAACTTTTTTATCCGCTGTTAGCCTTGCAGTTACACCTACTATACCAAGATCATGTCCCTTTATCCTTGCCTGCTTTAAAAATATACTAGTATCACCCTCAGTAACATTTGGAATCGAAACACCTATAACAAGTTCATTATCCTTAAGCACTGTTTTCTTAACACCAGTAAAGAATAAATTAATATCAATTGTTCTTCCGCCTTTTGCATTCGCTATATGAACTTTTGCATCGTAAACCATAAGTGGACCGGCAAGATCGGCACCAGGTGAGGCATTACAAATGTTTCCTACAAGCGTAGCACGGTTTCTAAGTTGATAACAAGCTAGTGAATTTGCTGCTTGTACCAATGCTGGATACTTTTCAAGTATTAATTTTGATTCTGCAACCTTATTAACTGTAACGCAGGCACCTATAAATAATCCTTCATTTATTGTATATTCTAGCCTGTTTGTCTCTGGTATATCTTTTATATCAAGAATATGTTTCGGCATTGCTATATTATGGTGAAGGATGACCATTAAGTCTGTACCACCAGCGAGAATTTTAGTATCGGCATTTTGCTCTAGATAATTCAGAGCCTCAGTTAGGAGTTGGGGTTTTACGTAATCAAACTTACTTAACACGATTTACCTCCTTAGTGTACTCCCGAAAGCGCACACCTATATATTTTTAATATTCATTATTAAAAATTAATCTTGAATATTCTGAATTCTAATCCTATAATTGCTCAAAAATAGTAGTGTCGATATAAAACTCCACAGCTCAACCATGGAGTTTTTATTCATGGTCTTTATCTATTTAACATTCACATTTTCATCAGATTTTATCTTGTAATCCTCATTCATTAAACCAAATTTACTTAAAATATAGAAAATAAGTGATAATAAAACGCCTGTTACTGCAGCAAATGCCATACCTTTGAACTGTACTTGCCCAATAGTAATGCTAGCACCACTTACTCCAATAACAAATGTAACTGCACCTAAAACCATATTATAGTTTTTACTAAAGTCAACTTTTTGCTCAACAAACATTCTAATACCTTGAACAGCTATTATTCCATAAAGAAGCATTGTAATGCCCCCCATAACTGGCCCTGGAATAGAAGATATTGCAGCAGCTATTTTACCTATACATGAGAAACAAATTGCAAGTAAAGCAGCTCCTCTTATTACCCATACTGAATAAACACCTGTAATAGCCATTACACCTATATTTTCTCCGTATGTCGTATTTGGTGGGGATCCTGTGAATCCAGAAATTACATTACTAAGACCATCTCCAAGTAATGAGCGGTGAAGTCCGGGATCCTTCATTAAATCTGCTCCGGTAATTTTCCCAGTTACTATCAAATGACTAATGTGCTCCGCAAAAACGACTATAAAAGCGGGAGCCATTATGGCTATCGCACTAAGATCAAACACTGGAGCCTGGAATTTAGGTAAAGCGAACCATGGCGCAGACGCTATTGATGCAGTATCAACCATTCCCATTGCAAGCGCAAGGATATAGCCTAGTATTACAGCTGTAAGTATTGGTATAACCTGAAAGAATCCTTTAAAAATAATAGATCCAATTATACCAACACCCAATGTGAAGAGAGATACAATTAAAATGTTAGGATCAACAACATATGGCATAACTATCTTTCCAACTGCTGTTGCTGCAGGAGCTAAACCTGCCTGCACTGCTGCAACTGGAGCAAGTTCAAGTCCAATAATTGCAACAACTGCACCCATAACAGCTGGAGGCATTACGACATCAATCCATTTTATTCCAAATCTTTTTACAACAAAGGACATTAATATAAAGAATAGACCAAAACAAATAAATCCGGCTTGTGCGTGACTAAACCCTCCATGAGATCCAATAATTAGAAAAGTTGGTGCTAGGAAAGCAAAACTAGAACCAAGGTATGCTGGTATACCTCCCTTAGTTACGAAGCTATAAATAAGTGTGCCCACACCATTCATAAGTAAGGCAATGGCAGGGTTTATTCCAAATAGAATTGGTACTAATATGGTGGCGCCAAACATTGCTGTCAAGTGTTGAAAGCTGAGAGGTATAGTCTCTAGAATCGGAAGTTTTTCATGAATTCCTACGATACGCTTCATTTTTTTACACTCCTTTTTAATATTTATAATAAATAATTATTTAAAGCAGCAAAATAAACTTTGGCTATAGTCTACTGAACTGCAAATAAATCAAATTAATATTTAATCGTTTACACTAAAAGAGATAAATAGGGACAGTTACTAAGAAATTAAAGAGCCGCCTTCTTTAACAAACAATATCTAGTAACTATCCCTTAGGTGTAATTTGTAATTATAATGTTATATGATGTTATTTGAAAATAAATCCGTAATGATCCGCACCTATGCCTTCTTTTACAACTCCTACTGTTGCCATAAGCTTCATTCCTACCTCAGGGCACCCTACTTCTAATTGTCCACTTACAACAAGACCATTTGTGAATTTAACAATTCCAAAACCTAAATATGGTTTCATATAGCCCTCTGGAAGATTATATACTTTTGTATAGGTTACAAGGGTTACTTCTCCTTCTAGTGGAACTTCGTCAAACTTTCTATTTTCACATTTTTTACATACATAATGCTTTGGATGGTGAAGCGTACCACAAGCTGTACATTTATAAGCATATATTTTTTGCTCCATAATTATGATTCCTCCTTTGTGAGTATTGTTGCGACAACATTATTTCCAAAACCACCAAAGTTAACAGTAAGTCCAGTTTTAGCACCCTCAACTTGACGTCCTGTAGCTTCTCCCCTTAGCTGCTTAACAATTTCTACAACCTGAGAAACCCCAGTTGCACCAAGTGGATGTCCCTTTGCCTTTAATCCACCAGAAGGGTTAATTGGGATTTTACCACCAATCTTTGTTTCTCCATTTCGAGCTGCTATATGCCCCTCACCTCTCTTAAAAAAACCAACCTCTTCAGATTCAACTATTTCTAGTATTTGAAATGCATCATGAAGCTCTGCAACATCTATATCTTGCGGTGTAAGTCCTGCCATTTTATATGCCATTTGTGCTGCAAGACGAACAGCAAGTAAATCCGTAGGTACTTCTCGTTCAGCTACCGCATGTGTATCTGTCGCTTGGCCTATACCTGCTATTTTTATTGGTTTCTTCTTGAATTTATCTGCTTTGTCCATGGCACATAATAAAACTGCTGCTGCCCCGTCAGATACAGGACACACACTATACAATCGAAGTGGCTCTGCAACATATGGATTCATTACATTTGCATCCTCATCCTCTGTTATGCAATAAAGATTAGGTACCACTTGTATATGTGCTACTGGATTATGCATTGCATTCTCGTGATTTTTAACCGCCACTATTGCTAAATCCTTTTCAGTTATTCCATATTTATCCATGCATAATTTTGTAAAGAGTCCTGCGAGGGCTGGCAAAGTTAGTCCATAATTATATTCAGCCTCGGGGTGAAGCATTGTTGCAACAAAATCAGTTCCTTCCCAGCCGCTAACAACCCTCATCATCTCTCCGCCTACCACAAGCACACAATCACACATACCACTAGCTATAGCCATATAGCCAAGTTTTATAGCTGATGCTCCTGATGCTGGACCATTTTCTATTGTTTCAGCCATTGCTGGTCTTAAATTCAAATAATCCACAAGTGCAGATGCAATACCGCTTTGTTTATTTAGGATACCTGCACCCATTGTTGACACAAACACCTGATCAATCCCATGGCCGATACCTGTCTTTACACCAGCATCATCCAGTGCCTGGATAGCTGCCATACTTAACAAATCAGAAAATGTTCCGCCTGACATTTTACCAAATTTAGTATGGCCAACTCCTACAATACCAACCTCTCTCATCTTTTATATCCTGGAATCTGAGAGTAAGTTTCTGGAAGGATAGGATGATCTGCTGTTTTAAGTAATTCTTCCTTTACAGGACGACGTCCACCGAGCTTAGCCTCTTTATGTTTTTCCCACAATGCTTTAGTTAACACATATGTTGGTACTCCACCTAGTTCATGCCAAATTTCAGGTCTTGATTCAAGCTCATATTCAATCATCCATCTTTTAAATCCATTTGGACTCTCAGCAACAATCCAAACTTCTTCTTGATTTAAGAAATCTAAATGGTATTCCATTTTTGCAGCAAATAATTGCGCCCCAATTCTAAGCCCTTGCTTTAATGTCATCGTATGATAAGACATTCCTACCTTATCGTCAACCATACGCCCATTAACAATACCAACCAAAATTCCATCTATTGTTCCAATTAGGCAATATTCATCTTTTACTCTGTATCTGTAGTAACCTAAGAGCTCAGAGTATATTCTAGATGCAACAATATCATAAAAGTCGACTTCAACTGTCATTAAAGGTTTCACTGCTTCTAAGATGTGTGGCACTTCTTCCCTAGCAATTTGACGAATTACTAATTTTTCTCCAGTTGCCATAGTAATGTACTTAGGTGGATAAATTACCATTGGTGTTTCTTTTGGTCTAAGGCTTTGTTCCATTTTATCTACTATCATTATTTATCATCCTTTCAAATTATATTTTTTATAGTTTAATTGAGAAATAAAGCAGCTTTAATATTAATCTATTCTGCGTCAAACGCTACTATACGCGAAATGCAAGATTCTCCGCCTTCAAATCTCCATGGGAAACATCCTATTACCAATCTTTTGCCGAGTACTTTATCAATATCTCCACCGACATTTTCAGCATGAACAATGTTAACTGGGAATAGGTCATAGTGCATTAATTGATAATCATCCTCTGGCCAGAAATCTTCGATCCCTTTACCGTATTTAGCTTTTAAATATTTATCTGCACGTCTTGCTTCCTTTGGTGCCCATTCACGTATCTTTGTATTCATCGGATGATCTGCGGAACCACAGTCAACACCTATCCATTTAAATTGCATTTCCTTACACCAATTCGCAAATTCCTTTGTAGGCCCTGGATGTCTCATCATTACTCTTTCCTCATCTGCCTCAGGTTCATCCCAACCATATTTATGATAGCCAGTGTGTATAATTAAAATATCACCTTTTCTAACATCTGCTCTATCCATTATGTCCTTTGAAGTATATATTCCATAATCCTCAGCTATATCAGATATATCAACAACAACTCCAGGAGCAACAAGCTCTTCTAGTGGAATACTTGCTATATCTCTTCCATGTGTACAAAAATGTAGTGAACCATCAAGATGAGTACCAACGTGATTTGAATGAGTTAGGACCTGCCCATTTGCACCATTTGATGAGAGTCTTTTGAAAAACTTAATTTCAAGAGGCTCATAAGTTGGCCATGCTGGTGTTAAATGACTAATCTTTTGAGTTAAATCATACATTTTTACATTTTTAAAAAAATCAATAATATTCATAATAAACCCTCCATTTTTAATAAATTATTTTAAACTGTCTTTTTAATAAAAGAGGTAAGTGCATCTTCAAAACATTTCATTGGTGGATGAACTACACCTGCCCCTACTTGGCCGACACCGGCCCTATTACATGCAATTCCAGTATTTATTACGGGTAATATTCTTGTCTCAATAACTTTTCTAATATCAATTCCAGTTGGTGTTCCCCTAAAGTTTATATTTGGTATTTTAAAGGCATTATTTTCTGCGCAAGTTATTTCATACATGCTTGTCGTGTAATTTATAGCATCCTTTGGTGTTCCCCCTACAAATTGAACAATTGCTGGGGCAGTCGCCATTGCAAACCCACCTATTCCTGCTGTTTCTGTTATACAACTATCTCCAATGTCAGGATTCGCATCCTTTTCCTCAAACCCTGGGAAGTAAAGACCTTCAACGAGCTCACATGGTGCTGTAAACCATTCATCTCCTGTACCTGATACCCTTATCCCAAAATCACTACCATTCCTAGACATTGTATAAACAACAGTACTATTTGGAATATCACTTAAAGGATCTAAACTACATTTACATGCTGGCATTGATATGTTCAGGAAAAAATGATCATTTTTATCTATAAAGGATAGTACATCTGCTTTTTCATCATTGGAGAATTTGGTTTTAACAATGCAAGTTGCAAGTTCCCTAAACAATAATGAGGTTCCTGCCTTATTTCTGTTATGGCACTCATCTCCCATTTGTAGACTTTGAGCTATTATAGTTTTTAAATCTACACTTCCCTTTATTTCCATTGCTTCTCTAAGTACAGGTGCAAGCACCTTTTCCATCCAGTTAAGCCTATCTATAACTTCTTGGCTAAATGCTCCAAACCTGAGTACCTTACCTAACCCTTCATTAAAAGTACAATAAGCAAAATTTCCAAAGGTTTTATTTTGCAAAATCCAAACTGGCATTGAGCTTGTAACTACGCCTGCCATGGGTCCTACAGTGGAATGATGATGACAACAATCAAATATTATTTCCCCTGAAGCTGCAAGTTTCCTTCCATCCTCCTCATTTGTTACTAATCTTTCATATATAAGTCCACCAACAATTGCCCCTTTAAGTGGTTCGCACATATCATTCCAAGATATGGGTGGTCCTGCATGAAGAATTGTTTTTTTTGTCATTCCAGGTATACTTGATCCAGCAGTTCCTACGCCAACAATTATTGGTTCAGCTGCAAGAAGTCTTGTGATTGCTTCTTTATTTGCTTTTTCAATTTTATTACTTATGCTCACTTCTTCCAAAACAGAAAGTTTCATACTCGCCTTTGTTGGTGGTCTCCAATTAACATGTATACTTTTTACCTTTTGTTCTTTTAAATCCTTTTGGAAAGACTCCAATCCAAGATTTATAACAATAAGTTCCTTACTAAATAACTTATTTATCGCAGTCATTGTACATCCCTCCTTTATATTTTATTTAATTTCCCAAGAATTAATGAGGTTAGTTTAACAGCTTGAGCATTAGAAGGCATTAGAATAACTCCTTCTTTTTCTAATTTTTCACTTTGGGATTTGTAATTTTGAGGATCGACCTCTGTACCACATATATAACCAATTACACATAAATATTTATTTCTATTTTTCATAGCTTTTTTAGCATTAATTATAGTTTCAAGCATTTCTCCTGCTGGATCAATGTTTGATCCATACCCAAGCACAAAATCCATAAGTACTATCGCAACTTCATCATCCACTGCTTCCTTTGGGAGCCTTTCTACTCTGGCAATTGGGTCTATCATAGGATGTGGTTTACCAAGAGTAAAATCATCATCTCCCAGGTCAAGGCATGTGTGCTGCTTGCTAATATGCACATCCTCTAATCTAAGTTCAGGGGACAATGGAATATTGGAATATAGCCTATAGCCATCCTTGCCTAACATCTTCATTGCTTCATCCGCCAAGGTTCCACCAGTATATAAAGCTCTTAAATATTTTTGTCCACTACTAAACTTTTTGCATTCACTTTGGACAATTACATCAATTTCCTTGTCTGTTAATGTAAAGCCAATAAAATCTTCTATTTTCTTTCCTTTTGACAGCAATACTGCCTTTCTTGCTGCATCCTCTAAATCTACACTTGAGTAAGCACCGTATTTCTCAATCTCGATTCTATCACCACCTATAAAGCTTGCAACAACTGGCTTATTTGTGGTTTTTACCATATTTAATATTTTTTGCGCTACCTCAGGTGCTGGTGGTTTAGAAATTAACACAATAATCTTTGTTCCATCATCATCTATTAAGGCTTTAAAACCCTCAATCATCATAATTCCACCAATTGCACTCTTAAGATCTCTTCCACCTGTACCAATAACTTGGGATACTCCGCCGCCCATTTTATCTATAATTACGGTAATTTCCTGTGTTCCTGTTCCAGATGCTCCCACAACACCTATATCTCCTCGTCGTACAACATTTGCAAAACAAAGAGGTACTCCATTAATAATTGCAGTGCCACAATCTGGTCCCATAACTAAAAGTCCCTTTTTTCTACCTAGTTCCTTTAATTCTATTTCTTCTTCAACTGTAACATTATCGCTGAAAAGCATTACATTAAGATTATTATTTAATGCTTTTTTCGCCTCATAAGCAGCATATGCTCCAGGTAAGGATATAATTACCATATTAGCCTTCTCTAGATATTTAACCGCGGCACCAAGCGTTGTCGGTTTATATTCAAGTTCAGCGTCATCAAAATCAACCTTAGCATTTAGTAATTCATCGACCTTTTTAACGATGATTTCTAATGAGTTTTCATCAATACTCATTGCTGCTATGAAAAAATCATTTGGTGTTAATCCCTTTATTTCATCATTTGATAAGTTCAAATTTTCTGTTAGCTCCTTATTGAGGTCTGTTCCCATACCAACTATAACTTCTTTGACACTTGGCATTTTTTTAATTTCCTTAGTTATTAACATTAATGCCACAGAATCATAGTAAGTATTTTTTCTAATATCCACGCAATGATTCATTTAACCATTCCCCCCTATACCCTAAGTTTGTTAAAATCTTAAGCCCAACGTAAATTCCAAGTACTGTGTCAGTTCCTGATGTTTCACCGTATCCAATAACTTCTATCAAAGCTTTTATAATGATTGAAGCATTTTCATCATAAACATTTAGAATTGATGCCATTAAATCCATAACAGCCTCATTTGTCTCTCCAACTGACGAATGCTTTAACATTTCAGAGCTAACTCTAGTTGTTTTGTGCAAGCTTGAGTTAATGATTTTACAGTGAAATTCATATATTCTAGCGTTATCTAGATTATAATAACTTCCCATATATATGTACGAAATCATTAAACCACTAATAAAATCATCCATTGCTGGTGTAAGCCCACATCCGAAACCTATAACTGACTCTGCTCTGCATCCTATTTCATCTACATTTGCTTTTAGCACACCATAAATAAAATTTATAAACCTATACTTTATAAATTCAAAGTTTTTATCAAAAGGATATTGATTAAAAGTGGCAATTTTAAGCTCTGGTAGTTTACCTCCAAGCATATTTATAAGTGGGCCCATACCATTAAGTTTTCCAAAAGTTCTTAACCCTTGCTCAATAATCTTTATGTTCTCCAAAAGTTGATTTTCCGAACAATTTTTAGTATTTATTTCAGCAAGAGATGACCATTTATAAGCATCTTTCATTTCTATAAATAAATTCCTTTGACTACAATAAATTTCATTTTTGCTAAATTCAAATTTCAAACCTCGTTTTATATTTAGATCATTAAAATCGACTTGTTCTAAACCTGCTACAATCACACTCATCGGCGACATTTTCTTACCTTTACTTAAAAGTGTTATGAAAAAATTATCACATTCAATATTACAAGCATTCTTAAAGACAGAGTGAACATAACCTCGTACTATTTCTCCTTTCAAAATGATTTTTTGGAGATCCTCGCATATAATTAACCCCTTCAATAAAACCATCCCTTTACTTTAATCTTATTATTAAATTTATGTTTATATTCTCTACTACCCTTGTAATAAACTTCTAAATATTCTAGCAACTAATTGTTAACAATTACCAATTGCTTAATATTTATTTCAATAATTACATTTGTAATCATACTATTCTATGTTAATAACTAACAAAAAGGCTAACTCACTAGGAGCTAGCCTTTTATTATATTTTAATTAGGTCTATTGCCTTAAGAGCAATTTCAAGATTAAGTCTACTGTCTCCATTCTCTAAATCAAGTCCCGTAATATCACTTATTTGTTGTACCCTATAAATGATTGTGTTATAGTGCATATACATATTCTCAGCTATTTTTTTCATGTTTCCATCGAATTCAAAATATGCCTTTAAAGTCTTGATAAGTTCTGAATTATTTATCTTATCATATTCTATAAGTGGCTTTATTGTATCAGAACAAAATTCAAGAAGTTCACCCTGAAGACCCTCGAATGCAAGAATCCTATATAATCCCAAATCATCATAGTGTTTAATAGTGCTCATATTTGTGTTGCTTAAACTCTCAACAATTAATTTTGCTTGCCTATGACTTTTATATAATTGTTCAACCTTTTCATAGGAACGCCCTATACCTATTGTTAGCTCATCACTATGGAATTTTTTTAAAGCTTCATCTAATATCTTCTGACAAAAATAAATGACGTCACTCTTTATTACTTGAGGATTTTTACTCTCCTCACTTCCATAAAGTATTAATATTCTATCACTTTTATCAACATATACTACTTTTTCTCTATTAAGTTTTGCAATTCTACCCGTTATAAACAATAAATCACTTATGCCTTCGCGTTGCAAACTCGCCTTATCAATTACATGTTTATTTGAAGAATATATATCCTTTAAAAGAATTACAATAACAGTATATTTAAGGGTCATATGCAAGTTAAATGTTTTTGCTCTTTCTATTGCTCTTTTCTGCCTATTTTCATTATCACTTAGTAAATCATCTAAAAACTCAATTTTATAATTGCTTTCCATATTATATATAGAAAGTTTTTTAACAAAATCCAGTGCAATTATGTGTACATATGACTCTATAAGCATATTATCTAGAGGAGTTAAATCTTTTTTGTCAAGCCAAACAAAAACACATCCATATTCAACATTTTCTATAACTATTGGAATAGCCACCCTTTCAATAATCCTTCCTCTAATTTCATCCTTATGTACTTTATAACATCCTTCATCATCATAATTACTCTCTTCGATGTACTTCAGACTTATATGCTCATATATAATGTTATCAATCTCATTTCTATCTTCTTCATTACAGATTATTTCACAACTATCACTCATATTTTCGTATATTGCCAATGAATTTCCTATGTTCTCATGTAATTTCCCAGCTATTTCTTTTAGACTACCACCCCTCATCATAATGCTTAGGACTTCTCTATTAAACCCATTAATTTTTATGAGCATATTCATTTGATCATTAATTACCTCAGTAAGTATGCCTGATATTATGTCAGTATGAGAAATACAAAAAGGTACTTCAATAATTGGAAAACCTAATTCATCTGCTAGGTTAATAACATCAGTGGGCAATTCGCTAACATATCTACCCACCTTGATACCAAGACCAACTACACCTTTCGTATTTAATTTAGGAATAAGTTCAAGAAGTACATTAATATTATCCTTTATAGAGTAAGCTGTTGTAAGTAAAAACTCTCCTGCCGTAACCCACTCCAAAATATCAGGTACCTCCATAACATTTACCTTTGTTATTCTTCTAGATAAACCTGCAGCTCCACCTAAAATTTTGGCACCGCTAAATATCTCAAGGGTTAGCAATTTTTCCAAGGAAATCCCCAAATAACGGTACAATTAATCACATCCTTTATAGATTAATATAATTTTTTTGATATTCTTTCATTATATATTTTTTTACATTTAATTACAATAAGTTTTCATCGAATATACTAATCATTTAATCCCTTTCCATTGAGAATTTGCTGCATACATTTTTCAACCCTTGACTCTCGGGTTTTAGATTGTTTGGGTTGAGAAAAATAGAAAATGTATGCCCTTTGCCGTCCCGGCGTCAATGCTTCAAAAGCAGTTTTCAAGGCAGAGATTTCATCCAATTTATTTTGAAATTCTTCGGAAATTATGAATTCTGTATTCTTTTTAAAATTCACTTCCAAACCGGCTTTTTCAACTTCAATGGCTTCATAAATATAATCTTTCAAGATGGCTTCCATTGCAACTATTTCTCCAACATTGGTGAACCGAATCTGGCGTCCCGCCTGTACATTCTCCGTTTGCTTAATTAGAATACCCTGGGCATCATGTAACAAGGCACCTTTGATAAACAGAATCGCACAGTATTCTTTAAATCCATGTATTAAAACTATGTTTCCTTTCTGAAACGTGTAACAAGGAACACCCCACTTCAATTCTTCGGTCAGCTGACAGTCAAGAATGATCATTCTCAATTTCTCAAATTCTTCCTGCCACTTTTGGGCTCTACTTAAAAATTCATCAACCTTAGGATTCATTCTATTATTTGTCATCAAGGAACACCCCTCTTCAATTTTACTAGTCTTGTCAAACGTGACTATTACTCTTCTTTTGAACATTATATAGTAATTATTTTTTAAAATCAATCTGTGTTAAAAGAATTAGATATAATTAAAAGGATTATAACCTGTAATATTTTATATGTAGAATTAATATAATTTAGGTTATAATGTATCTAAGTCACAACGGTAAAATAATGTGGAATAAGGAGGTCTTTTTAAATGAATAAGAAATTAGTCTTAAGTGTAATGTTAACAGCAATTTTGCTTGCAACACCTATAACCAATGTATACGCTGATTCATATAAAAGTGTTACTATAGGGTCTGATTTGACGAATCAACAGAAAGAAGACATGCTAAAGTATTTTGATGTAGATAGAAATAGTGCGAGTGTTGTTGAAGTTACAAATAATGAGGAGAAGGAATATCTAGGAGATACAGTATCTAAAGATCAATTAGGTAATAAGTCGATATCATGTTCCTATATTGAGCCAACAACTAATGGTGGTTTAGTAGTAAATACAAATAATGTAACTTGGGTAAATGCTAATATGATAAAGAATGCCCTAATTACAGCAGGAATTGAGAATGCTAATGTTAAAGTTTCTGCACCATTCGCTGTATCAGGTACGGCAGCTATGACTGGCATACTAAAGGGATTCGAAAATAATAAAGACGGTAAGAAATTAGATGAAAGTACAAAGAAAACAGCTAATGAAGAGGTCGCAGTTACAGGCAAACTAGGTGAAAAAATTGGACAAGATAAAGCTGCTGGATTAATCAATGAAGTAAAGAGTGAAGTTATAAAAGATAAACCTACGACTGAGGAAGGTATAACAAAAATAGTAAATGATGTTACAAATAATTATAATTACGATCTGTCTAAAGATGATGTAAGTAATATTGTTGGATTAATGACAAATGTAAATAAATTAGACTTAGATTACAACAAAGTAAAAGGACAGCTTGAGGGTGTAGCTAGTACACTGAAAAATACATTAGATAGTGATAAGACTAAAAGTTGGTTCGCAGGAATATGTGCTTCTATTGGGAATTTCTTCAAAGGAATATCAGATAGACTAAATTTATAATAAAACCCACAACTAATTAAATTAGTTGTGGGTTTTATTGGTGGAGGGAAGCGTAGCCACGCTATTATTCCTTATTATTTACCGAAAGTTTCTTTCCAATCTTTTGCAAATTTTTCTATTCCATTATCAGTTAATGGGTGTTTTATCATTTGTTTAATAATTTTAAGTGGTACTGTAGCAATATGTGAACCTGCAACGGCTGCTTCTGTAACATGCATTGGAGTTCTTATACTTGCAGAAATTATCTCCGTATCTATTCCATGTACTTTAAAAATTGTAACAATAGTTCTTATTAAATCCATAGCATTGGCGTTTATGTCATCAAGTCTCCCAATGAAAGGACTTACATAAGTAGCCCCTGCTCTTGCAGCAAGTAATGCTTGTCCTGCAGAGAATATTAATGTTACATTTGTTTTTATTCCTTCTTTTGAAAGTACCTTTACAGCCTTAAGCCCATCTTGAGTCATTGGTATTTTAACAATCATGTTTTTATGTATTTTAGCTATTTCTCTTCCTTCTTTTATCATGCCCAATGAATCTAGTGAAATAACTTCTCCACTTATAGGTCCATCAACAATAGCTGCTATTTCTTTTATAACTTCATTAAAGTCTCGACCTTCCTTTGCTATTAGAGACGGATTAGTAGTTACACCACAAATAACACCCATTTCATTAGCTTCACGTATATCTTCAACATTGGCTGTATCAATAAACAATTTCACAATTAACGCTCCTTCATTTTTAAATATTATTTTAATAAAGTAACTATATGTAAGCAAATAAGACTAAACTTATTATTTAAATCATACTTACTGACTTAATAAGAATCCAACAGCCATTAAAACCTGACTGTCAGAATTTATTAAGAGGTACAAATTTTGCTTGAAAATTATAGTTTAAGTTCTTCTGTATTATCTGTATTAAGTGTAACCTTTCCTGATTTTTTTACCATAAATGCTACTATCCCGGCACCTAGAATGAAAGATCCACCTAGGAAGAACATACTAGCATTAAATGATCCTGTTGCATCCTTTATATATCCAACAATGTATGGTCCAAAGAATCCACCAAGATTACCTATGCTATTAATAAGAGCTATACCACCTGCAGCAGCAGCTCCTGTTAAAAATGATGGTGGAATAGCCCAGAACGGAGAATATGAACCAAATGATCCGCAAACAGCGATAGTTAATAATATGAAAGCTCCGATTATGCTGAATTTTGCAACAAGGACACTTGCAATCATTGCAACTGAAGCTACTGTTAAACATGCAGCAACATGAAAACGTCTCTCATTAGTCTTGTCAGAATGGATACCAACCAGATACATAGTAACCATAGCACAAAAATACATAAAGCCTACAATCCATCCTAAATTCATAGTGCTGATGTTAAGTGATGTAGCTAATCCTTTAGTAATAGTCGGTAAGAACATATTTATTCCATAGTAACCCGTCATCCAGAAAAGATAACCTATAGATAGTACCAGAACATCTCTGTCCTTTAAAGCGTCCCAGAAGGTGTAATGTTTTACTTCCTCTTTTTTAAGTTTTTCCTTTGTTGTAACATCAATTAACCATGTTAATTCTTTCTTAGTAAGCCATTTTACATCTTCAATATGGTCATCAAGATAGAATAAACATACTATACCTAAAATTAAACATGGAATACCTTCTATGATGAAAAGACACTGCCATCCTGATAAACCAAGCAAGCTTATACCTAAGATAGAAGTTGCGATTGGAGAACCGATTGCATTGGCAGCCGGTATTGCAAGCATGAATCCTGCTATAGCTCTTGCATGATATTTACCTTGATAAAAATTACTTAAATACCATACCATGCATGGATAGAAACTAGCTTCAGCAACACCTAAAAAAAATCTAACTGTATAGAATTGCCATGGAGTTTTTACTAAAGCCATTAAACCTGCAATTACACACCATGAAATCATTATTCTGGCGATCCATCTTCTGGCTCCCCATTTAGTCATCGCTGCGCTTCCTGGTACTTCTAAAAGAAAATATCCTATAAAGAATATACCTGCACCAAATCCGTAAACCGAATTGGAAAAACCAAGTTCTTTGTTCATTGTCAATGCAGCAAATCCAATATTAACTCTATCCATTATCGATATTGAAAAACATAAGAATAGAAATGGGATTAATCTTTTAGTAACTTTTCTAACGGTTGAACTTTCGATTTGATTTATATCCATTAATAAACTCCCCTTTAATTTTATTAATATTAATATTAAAATTTCAATACGCTTACAACGTTTACAAGCTTTTTAACAGCATCTCCCCGTTTTTATCCTATGTCTTCATTATGATCCACTTCATATATATTCATAATTTATTTATAATTTCTCTCCTTATCATATGGTAGCTTATTTAATGTACCATCATATATGCAACTGTATACTTGTCTACCAAATATCCTTTCAGGACAAGCATATATTCCAGTAGAAGACTTGTCAACATGATTTACAGAAATTCACAAAATTTTTACGACAGTATTTCCATCATTCATTCTTAAGAAAAGCGGCTGTATAAATTGTTTCATAGAATTCCTACTATTTTCAAATAATATTAATACAGCCCTCTTCAAAAGTAATTATATGTTAAAATTAATGGTTTAGTATGTTAATCCATATGTGATCCACCATTTATATCTATATCTTCACCTGTAATATATGATGCTTCTTCTGAAGCTAAGAATGCAATTGTTGCTGCAACTTCTTTTGTTTCAGCAGGTCTTCCCATAGGTATTCCTGCAATAACTCCTTTGGCTACATCTTCAGAGAGAGATTTCCATATGTCCGTATTAACAAGTCCTGGTGCAACACAGTTTACTGTTATTCCATCAAGTGCAACTTCACGAGCTAGGTTCTTAGAGAATCCTAACACTGCAGCCTTTGATGCTGAATAGTTTGGACCACCAAATACTCCTCCACCTCTTTTTGCTGAAACTGAAGAAAGACTTATTATTCTACCATATTTTTGTTTTTTCATAGTTTTTAATACTGCTTGACTACATAAGAATAATCCAAACATATTAACATTAAACACTCTTTTTATATCCTCAAGTGTCATACCTTCAACAGTAACTTTTTGTGAAATTCCCGCATTATTTACAAGTATATCTATTCTACCAAATGCTTCAAGTGTTTTCCCTATCATTGCATTTACTGATTCTTGGCTTGTAACATTTAATTCTACACCTAAAGCTTTTCCGCCAGCTTCAGTAATTGCATTTACGGTCTCCTTAACTCCTTCGAAATTCATATCTGCAACTACTACAGTTGCTCCCTGCTTTGCAAATGTTAATGCCACAGTACGTCCTATTCCCCTTTCGGAACCACTTCCAGTAACTATAGCTACTCTATTATTTAATTCAAACATTATTTAATTCCCCCTAATTTAATTCATATTTATTATTATTTTTTAAATCCTGATTTATTTAAGCATTTCCTTAGCTGTATTCACTATGTTTTCTATAGTTATTCCGTTAAGCTCCATCAACTTTTCATAAGGTGCAGATTGTCCAAATTGATCCTGAACTCCTATCCTTCTTACTTTACCTTTTCCTTCTTCGGCAACTACTTCACATACTGCACTTCCAAGACCATTTATAATATTATGATCCTCAACAGTAATTACCTTACCAATATTTAAACATTCAACTACAGCTTGTCTATCTAAAGGTTTAATTGTATGCATGTCTAATAGTTTTACATAAATTCCTTCTTTCTCCAATTCATTAGCTGCTTCTAATGCCAAATATACAGTATCACCATTTGCAATAATAGCTATGTCCTTTCCGTCTTTTAACTTCTTTGCTTTACCTATTATAAATTCTTCATTTTCATCATATATTACTGGAATAGCATCTCTTGTAAAACGAAGATATACAGGCCCAGGAGTCTCTGCTGCTTGTTCTACTAGTTTTCTAGTAGAATAGTAATCAGCACCCATAATTACTGTCATGTTTGGGATAGTCCTTAGAACTCCCATATCTTCTATACATTGATGACTAGCACCGTCATTAGCTGGAGTAAGACCTCCATGAGAACAAGCTATTTTAACATTTAGATTTGGATAACAAACTTCTTGTCTTATCTGCTCGATCATTCTTAAGGAACCAAATACAGCATATGTGCTTACAAATGGTATTTTACCAGTTGTAGCGAGTCCTGCAGCCACTCCACAGGCGTTTTGCTCAGCTATTCCAACGTTTACATGCTGATTAGGTAGCTGTTTTGAAAATTCTCCAGTCTTACATGATTTACCAATATCTACATCAACAATATATATATTTTTATTTTTTTTCCCTAATTTTAATATCTCATCACCGTAAGCTTGTCTTGTTGACTTTTTTATCATTACTCTAACCCCCCTGCTACTTCTTCCATAGCCTTTGCATACTCTTCATCATTAGGAGCAACTCCATGCCATGAAACTACATTTTCCATAAAAGATACTCCTTTACCCTTTACAGTATTCAATACGATACACTTAGGTCTTCCGTTATCCGCTTCTCTCATGTAGTCTAAAGATTCAACTATCTCTTCCATAGAATGTCCGTTTATTCTTGTTGTTTCAAAACCGAAAGCTTTGAATTTCTTTTCTATATCCTGAGTTGGCATTATTTCTTCACAGGTACCATCACATTGAAGTCCATTGTCATCTATAAACACAACTAAATTATCCAAGCCATATTTAACTGCAGTTTGAGCTGCCTCCCATATCTGTCCTTCCTGGCTTTCTCCATCTCCTACTATAACAAAAACCCTGTAGTCCTTTTCATCTCTCTTACCAGCCAGTGCCATTCCAACTCCAACAGAAAATCCCTGACCTAAAGATCCAGTGGAGATATCGATGCCTGGACATTTTTTCATATCAGGATGTCCTTGAAGAATAGATCCATACTGTCTTAAAGTGTGTATTACTTCATATGGAAAATACCCCAGTGTTGCTAATGCGGCATACTGTATCGGACAAACATGTCCCTTTGATAAAATAAATCTATCTCTGTCTTCCCATTTAGGATTTTTAGGATCAATATTCATTTCCTTAAAGTAAAGTGCTGCAACTACATCTGCTGCGGACAAGGATCCTCCCGGATGACCGGATTTTGCTTCATGAATCATTGTAAGGACCGTTTTTCTAAGTTCAATAGCTTTTTTCTTTAGCTCTTCAACACCTATTTCTTTCATTACAATATCACCTCGTTAAATATTTGTCACGTTGTTAACTTGTATAACAAGTAACCTTATAACTTCATTATACTTATTATTCAATGAATGTCAATAAGAAAAGATTTTTATTTTTTAGTTCCAAGGATTTTCTAAAAGTCTGATAACAATGATAATTTATAGGATTACCCGTTCAATAAAATTTAATTTTATCTTTTACCATTATTTTATAAAAACAAAAAAAGATGCTGATAATACATTTTCATGCATTATCAGCATCTTTTTTAAGGTTATATAAAATTTAATGAACTTTATTTTAAAATTTATTCCTTCCAATACCTGTTATATAAGTTATTCATATGTTTCGTCATTACTTCCATTGCCTCTTCTCCATTATGGCTTTCAATGGCTCTAACAATTGATTTATGCTCCTTAACATTAACATCTCTATAATCTGGTTTATTAAAAGTTCTAGTTTGAATAAAAGTCCACATTTCCTGCTCTTTCATTGCCTCAATTATATCATTGGTAAATTTAATAAATAAGTCATTATGACAAGCTTTTGCTATTTCAGTATGTAATTTTACATCTGTTTTTGGATTGTAGATACCAGCAATTGCTTCTTCCTCAAACTCTTTTTCAACCATGCAAATATTCTCAACTTCCTCAGCCGTAGCCCTTTCCGCTGCAAGTTTTGCAATGAAAGGCTCTATAGTCATCCTTGCTTCAACAATTTCTTCCGGTGTCACTGATTCCAATACTGAAGTTGATTTAAGGTTTTCAGTTGTTGAATGGATGCTTAAAACATAAACTCCTTCGCCTTGACGGGAATAAATAAAACCATTCAGTTCTAAAGCACTTAAAGCCTGTCTGATAGGTGCACGACTTACATTGAACTGTTCACACAACTCTCTTTCAGGTGGTAATTTATCACCTATTTTAAATGTACCCAACTGAATTTGGGAAAGAATCTGGTTATAAATTTGCAGATATAATTTTTTATTAGAAACTGGGTTAAAACCCATATCAATCACCTCTTTTAAAAATCACTATTTCCATAATTTAAATCATTTAATGTTGTCTACTTACCAACTAAATAACCTCATAATATTAGTATATTCATCTTACTAAGGTCTGTCAATGCAGTCCTTTCATTAATCATATTTTTATAAATGGATAGTTAATATTTTCTTAACAGATTTTATATTTAACATACCTATCTGTATTAAGATGAATTGGGAAAAGTACAAAAACAAATACAAAGTAAGGAACCTACATTTGTATCGTAAATATCGTTTTCGTAAAGGTAAATGGTGATCTAGTAAAAATAGAAAATCAACTTATATTTATCACAAAAGTTAAGAAGGAAATAATTACTTTTGTGTAACACTTAAAAAATCATCACATAACTTATATTAGAGAAATAACTTTAGTCTGAGCTAACAATATTAACTATTATTCACTAGTTATACCAAAGGAGAATTTAGTCATTTGATAATGAAAAACATATATATTGGTAATCATATTATCATTTAAAAAAGTTTTGAAAGGAATGAATAAAAATGAATAAACAAAAAGCCGCAGTCTTATCTATATTTTCTAATACTGCGTTAATCTTTTTTAAAGTTATAGTTGGAGTATTAATGGGCTCGGTTAGTGTTATTTCTGAAGCAATCCATTCTTCTATAGATCTTTTGGCAAGCATTATTGCTTTTTTCTCTATTAAGATAGCTTCCAAAGCTGAGGATGATGGTCATCCCTTTGGACATGGTAAGTATGAAAATGTATCGGGCTTTGTTGAGGCTTTATTGATTTTACTTGCTGCCATTCTCATAATCTATCAAGCCATAAAAAGAATATTTGAAGGCGGAACTGTTGGGAATGTAGGTGCGGGTATATTGGTAATGCTTTTAGCAGCTATAGTTAACTTCTTTATTTCAATGATACTATTGAAAATAGCCAAGAAAACAGATTCGATTGCCCTAGAAGCTGATGCTATGCATCTTCTAACAGATGTATATACCTCCCTCGGAGTGCTTATTGGGCTTGTATTATTAAAAATAACAAAAATACCAATTATTGATCCAATTACTGCTATACTTGTTGCAGTACTAATAGTTAAGACTTCTATAAACTTAATCAAAAAATCTTTAAATGATTTAGTAGATTCTAAGCTTCCGGATGATGATATTTTAAAGATAGTAAGCATACTTGACTCACATTTAGAAATCACTAGATATCATAGCTTAAGAACTAGAAAAAGTGGCCCCACGCGAGAAATTGATGTGCAAATCCATGTTGTGGAAAACGCCTCACTAGTTGATGCTCATATACTCTCGGATAAAATTGAAGAAGAAATAAAAAATATTCTTCCTGGAGATGCCTATGTAATGATTCATCTAGAGCCAGAAACCCCTATAATAAAGATTATTTAAGTTGCTTTGCCTAGAAAATGTTGTAGAATCTAAATCTATGGAGATACTAACAATAAATTCAATATTTAGTAAACATATTAAAAATTATTATATATTAAATATATCAATGAACAGTAGTTTACGAATTAACTAAAACAGTAAAGGGGATACTAATTATGCAAAGAACAAAAATGATTTTTACAATTGGTCCAACTAGCGATAGTGAAGATATATTGACAGAATTTATGAATATAGGAATGAATGTTACGCGACTTAATTTTTCACATGGCACACATGAAGATCACAAAATAAAAATGGATCTTATAAAAAATCTCAGAGAAAAGCTTAATAAACCCGTTGCTATAATGCTTGATATAAAGGGTCCTAAAATTAGAACCCACAATTTTAATGGAGATAAGGTCCAAATTAATAAAGGACAGTCCTTCACTTTTAGTTGTGGTAAAGAGATACTCGGAAATAATGATATATGTTCTATTTCTTATGGAGATCTTTATCATGACCTTAAGGTTAATGATACAATTTTAGTAGATGATGGTCTTCTTGAGTTTAAAATTATTTCAATTGTAGGCACTGAAATAAATTGTTTAGCTCTTAATTCTGGTTATATAGGAAATCATAAGGGAATAAATGTTCCTAACGTTTCTATTGGTCTTCCTGCAGTAACTGATAAAGATAAATTAGATCTGATTTTTGGATGTGAACAAGATGTTGATATTGTAGCAGCGTCTTTCATAAGAAAAGCGGACGACGTGTTAGATGTTAGAAAGATACTTAATGCAAGTGGTGGAGAAAACATCCAAATAATATCAAAAATAGAAACACAAGAAGGCGTGGATAACATAGATGCGATAATAGAGGTTTCTGATGGTATTATGGTTGCTAGAGGAGATATGGGGGTTGAAATACCAATTCAAAAGGTTCCTATAGTTCAAAAAATGATAATTCATAAATGCAATAAGGCCGGTATTCCTGTTATAACTGCAACCCAAATGTTAGATTCTATGATTAGAAATCCAAGACCTACTAGAGCTGAAGCTTCAGACATAGCTAATGCTATTTTTGACGGTACTGATGCAATTATGCTTAGTGGTGAAAGTGCTAATGGTGCCTATCCATTAGAGGCTGCTTTAACAATGTCTAAGATAGCCATTGAAGCAGAGTTAAATATTGATTTTAGAGCAGCTTTAAATAAAAGAAAATATGAATCTGTTAGCAATATATCAAATGCTATAAGTCTTGCTACATGTACTACTGCTGATGAACTAAATGTATCTGCAATAATAACTGCAACTCAAAGTGGGCATACCGCTAGAATGGTATCAAAATATAGACCAAGGTGTCCAATTATTGCTGTAACACCCAGAAAGCAAGTTGCAAGAAGTTTATCTATTAATTTTGGAGTGCAATCTATAGTTTCAATAGAATTAACTTCTACAGATGAATTAGTGGCAGATGCAGTGAAAAAATGCTTGAATTCAGGATATATAAAAAAAGGTGACATTGTCATAGTTGCAGCAGGGATACCTGTTGGTGAGTCTGGCACTACAAATACGATGAAAATACTAAAAGTTTGACTACACAAATATTTTTGTGTAGTCTCTTTTTTTCTTATTTCCATTAATTTATTTTCACAGTCTTAGCTATCAGGCCAGTTCTCAATAGGTACAGTTTACTCTATTACTGTACGGCTGATGATTTCATCCTGTACTTCCTTGCAAAGTTCAACAAAAAAGGCACAGTATCCAGCAACACGTACAATAAGATCTCGATATTCTTCAGGATGTAGTTGGGCTTGTTTTAATGTTTTGTTATCCACGCAATTGAATTGCATCTCAGCATTGCCCATAATGGAGGCGGTACGCAATAGGGTAATTAATCCCTCCCTGCCTTCCGTATTATCCAAAAAACTACTGGATATTTTAAAGTTATGAGCCATTCCAAGACTCATTGATTCAACATTAATTTTGGATACTGATTTTATGTTTGCCGTTGCCCCTTTTTTATCAGCGCCCTGAGAAGGACTCATTGCGTCAGACAGTGGCAGACCTGAAAGGCGCCCATTTGGTGTTGCTCCAATCATCCCTCCCAGAGGTGTATTAAAGGACTGGGACAAAGTGCCATGGATCTGTCTTGCATAAAGTGACTTGTGCTGATTGATTCTGTGTTCTGTGTAATCGACAATATCGGTGACAATCAGATCGGCATAGTTATCATCATTACCATATTTGGGTGCGTCAAGGCAGTCACGACGTATTTGTTCGTACCCCTCCCAGTTGGCATCAAGGGCTTTTTTAATATCTGCAAGTGTGTACTTTTTATCATCATAAACAAGTTTTTTAATCGCAGCCATACTGTCGACATAAGTACCCAATCCTGCGAATATTGTTCCTGGTCCTTCATAAAGAACGGCGCCACCGGCAGTCACATCCTTACCTGTTTGAATGCAGCCGTCAACAAACAGTGACATATAAGGAGTAGGTGTAACATCCCTGAAAACTTGTTGTGTTATAACAGTACCCCTGGCATTCATCTCCAGCAGATAGTTAAGCTGTCGTTTCACAGCGGCATCAAATTGTTCATAAGTGGTCAATGCCTCAAGTTCTCCAGTGTCCAACCACTGCTTGCTTGGGTAGGACTTTAGAACGCCACGATTGAATACCATTTCAATAGTAATAGGCCATTGTGTAAACCCGCCAGCTGTCCACTGGTGGATACGTCCCGATTTTTGAGGTTCCACACATCCCATAAGGCAATAGTCACGAGCATCTTCAAAATCAAAACCTTTCCTAAGCATCATTTTGATATGTGCATCATCAAAATGGCATGCAGGCATGCCGCCGCCAGCTTTGATAACGTCCACAATTTTTTCTAAATAACGATGTGGAGATTGATTGTGAATACGGCAGGCAAGGGACGGCTGGTATATCTTAACTTTTTCCACAGCATCCATAATCAGATATGTTAATTCGTTTGTGCCATCTCCTCCTTCACGTTTTTGTCCACCTACACACATGTTAATAAAAGGCATATATCCCGCAAAATATTTAGCGCTCGCTTCCGGTGTATACCAAATCATTTCTGAGCATTTGATCATGAAACAACCCATCAATTCAAAAGCCTGCTGTTCGCTTAGCATTCCGTTCTCAATATCTGACGCATAGCAAGGGAATACATACTGGTCAATACGGCCCAGTGATGTGCTACATTGATTCTCTTCCATCAAAAACAGTGACTGTATTGTCCAAATGGCCTGTAATGCTTCATGAAATGTTTCCGGCGGATTAGCTGGCACACGAGCATTGACCTCTGCGATCTTTTTAAGCTCTGCTTTACGTTTTGGATCTTGTTCCTTTTCGGACAGTTCCCGTGCATATGCTGAAAGACGAGCGGCATATGTGAGAATTCCCTCACATGTTTCTATTGCAGCTTGATAAAAAGCAATTTTATCCTTGTCCTCAATTCTGTCAACGGATAAGCCGTCAAGATAAGTTTCAGCTTCAGCTTTAACTCCGTTAATACCCTTTTTAAAAAGGATAATATCATAGCCTGGACTGGTATCCCCGCCACCACTGGTAATATGATAGGTCAAATCACTTATGCACGCTTGGGCGCCGAATTCCCACAAATCTTCTTTACGAAGAGCTTTTTCACATTCCTCCGCTAGAGATTTACCTTTCCAAAATGGAAACAATTGCTCTCGCATAATCTTTTTGTCTTCTTCGCTTATAAAGTAAGGATCCTGTGATCTAGTGCTGATGGTATCTAGTTCATCACGGACCCACTCCCATGCGGTATCTGGCGAAAATGCACCTGCACGTGGTTTGCCACAAGGATGCCCCACTATAAGTTCATGTTCTTGTATAAGCATTGGAGCAGTTTCGCATGCTCTCCTGAATCCTTTGGCCCGAAGCACGTTCCTTGAAAGGTCAGGATACTTTTTGGCAATTTCGGTATATGCTAAAGCGCGACCAATAGTAATGCTTGGCTTGACCTTTAAATATGCTTCTTTCAATAGCTGAAGACGTTTAGGTAGATCTGACTTTTTCTGTGTCATAATATTCCTCCTCTAAAAATGTGAGTACTCCTGTAAACTCTATACTTCCGGAATTTACTCCTTGTAAACATTTTCAACAACATATTAATCTTAACTCAACAAGTCATTTATTTATGGCATAAAACACAATACTTTTTCTGTATATTCCCATTCAATTTTTAATGTTATTGTACTATCGTTACTTTCTTGCACTAATAGTATGCTGATTAATTGTTTTGTTTTAACGCTATTTAGAGTATTAAAAAACCCCTCGAAATCTACTCGAGAGGTTATATATTAATTCTAATTTGATATTAAAATTTGTTAAGTCGCATTGATTTCGTCTAGAGTTTTACCTTTAGTTTCAATACCCCCTAAAGCAACCACTACCGCAACTACTGCGAACACTATAGTTAGCATAAGAAATACATAAGTGAAGCCAGCCTGTTTACCTTTAGTCTCATACACCACTCCAACAATGTAAGGAGCGGCTATGGCACCAATACGGCCAATCGCAGCTGCCCAACCTGTTCCGGTGCCCCTAATACGTGTAGGATAAACTTCTGGCGTATAAGCGTACACCGCACCCCAAGCTCCTAGACTGAAAAAGTAAAGTAGGCATCCAAAAACAAGCACAGTAGCTTCTGATGTCGCTTGACCAAATAAGTATGCAGACACGGCAGTTCCTACTAAGTAGCTTACTAAAACCGCTTTACGACCAATCTTTTCTATTAGATACGCCGCACTGTAATATCCGGGTAACTGAGCAATACTTATAATTAATGTAAATTGGAAACCCCTTACTAAGCTGAAACCTTTGCCGACAAGGAGAGTTGGAGTCCATAAAACAAACCCGTAATAACCAAAATTAATACCTAACCATAAAATCCATAACACAAGAGTACGCTTAAAATAGACTTTGGACCATAAATCCGAAAGCGTGGTATTACTCATTTTTTCATTTCCCAGCTGGCTGGTTACAGCCTCTTCATTATTCTTTACTCCGGCTTGTTGCTCCATTTTACTTACAATTTCATCTGCTTCTTTGAAACACCCTTTTTGTTCCAGGAATAGAGGAGATTCCGGAATATTCCTTCTCAGATAGGCTGCATACAGTGCTGGTATTCCTCCCAATAAAAAGCCAATACGCCAGCCATAAATAGGAATCAAGAGGTATGAAATTAAAGCTGCAACAATCCATCCCCAAGCCCAGAAGCTCTCTAACAAGACAACCATTCTACCGCGCGATTTAGTAGGTGAGAATTCACTAACCAAAGTAGATGCTGCCGGCAACTCTCCGCCCAAGCCCAATCCTGTTAAAAATCGGAAGAACAACAACATGCTAAAGTTAGGCGCGATGCCAGATAATATACTAGCTACTCCATATAACACAAGGGTAAACGTAACGACTGTTCTTCTACCCCATTTGTCAGCAACCATTCCAGCAACAGCAGCACCAATAGCCATTCCAATCGCCGAAGCACTGCCCAATAACCCTAAATCAGAGGGAGTAAGTTTCCACACCTTTCCAATTGCAGCCATCACACCGGCGACCATCCCTTGATCCATGGCATCAAACAGCCATCCGATACCTACTAAAAACAGCACTCTCCAAAGCATGGGCGTAACTGGCAATTTTTCAATTCTTTTCGAAATACTACTCATTTAATTCATCTCCCTTTCTGCTTTAATATATTTTTCTAAGTTTCTCCATCTAAATAACTTTTATCTTTTGTGTATAATACAACTGACATATCTACGACAATAACAACTTCCTTCATAAATACTTGTAATAATATATATTTTATAACCTGAACATTTATATGCCTAGTGTATACACACATATAAATACACTAGTTATATTATAGTGTATACACCTATGTAAATACAATAGTTATATTAATTATTTAAAGCAACAATTTTCGTCATTTTGTGAGCAGTCTAAGGAAACATGAAAATCCGCTTAAAATATTTCTGCTAAAAAGTGCACACCCTATAATCAAGGGGGTACCTAGAATATATAGATTTTCTAATTTAATGTTATACCCATAAGACATAGCATTTCTGATAATTAAAGCATAACCTTTAAATGCTTAGCATAAGATGATATATATTCTGCGAAAGGAACGAACAATATGTATAAGACATATCCTTACTACTTTAACACTCCAATGTGTAGTTTATCCCCTTGTGATATCTGCAAAATGTACTCATGCCCTTACTGCGTTAATACACTAATGTATAACTCTGACTTATCGAGACAATTCACTAATTATGCAAATGATGAGGATAGAAATATAATAGGTTTTATTTCAACATTGAATAACGGAGGTTTTATTGTTCAAGAAGGGAAATTAAGCTATTTAGATATACTAAAGCTGTGCAGTGAAGGCAAAGTTGACAAGTGTTTAGGCAACAACGTAGGTGCTCCATATGCAGTCTGCTTACTTCCGCCAGCCCCCAATCAGGATCCATCAGAAGGACAGGAGCCTCCAATAGGATATAATCCTGATAACCCCAATAACTATCCAGCCAATATAGACTATCTGGCACCGGGATTTACCTCTAAGCTGCGACCTGACGAGGCTATTGTATTAATTGGAAGGACACCTCCTCCCGCCTTGTATTATAGTTTCCGAAGCTATCTCGGATTTGTTCCAAATAAACCAGAAAAAGACTACAGCGAATATATTACGGCTGGTAATGATTATACTAGCTTTTACCACCTAATTTTTGCCAGTCTAGGTGACCAATTAAATAATTATAACCTCTGGACTGATAATACTCCCAAAGGAGCGCCTGGAAATACTTTTAACAGCTCCACAATCATCATTAGCACTGCTGACAGAAACATAAACAAACAAATCCGTAATGCTCTAGGTATAGCCGGGTATAGTCAGGACATTATGAATGATGACAATATCCCTATTGAACTGGTTAACATGGGACTGGAAGTGGGAAAGGATAACTTCATATTTATGATGAGGATTGCATTATGGGCGCAGCAAAATATAGGCAACCAATATCTTAATAATATTGATAAATTTATTAAGGTATTACGCATTACACCTAAAATCCCCCTCCCTAATCTAGCTCCCTAGCAGGTACCAGCCCTTAAAATCAGGGAAACAGGCATTAGTGAATACCAGGTTGTTCCTAACTGCAGGAATGACCTTGATCACCTTCGAAATGAGATTATTGAAAAATATGGAGGTACAGAGTACGATCATGTGGATCTAGATTTTACTATCGGGATTCCTGATAATTATAATGCTATATTACGGGATATTAATGTTTATGGAGATAATAGAGATGCCGTGTATTTTAAAACAGAAAATTTCCAATTAACAAGTGATGATGATTTTGTGATAGTATATGGTATCAATCACGAACGAACAGGAAAAGCAATATATTCCAATGCAAGTTTTTACGGAGCGGAGCTTTTTAATGGAGTTGCCGGAGCTTTCAGTACAGTTCAATTTCCGGATACTGCCTTCGAATTTTTCCCTGAAGGGTATGAAAACGCCGGGTACTATTATGTATATAAAATGGCACGAAAAGTTGATGAGGACAATGTTGTTATCATACCTTACAGCACAGGGAACCCTCTAGGAAAAGCATACGGAGTAGATAATAATCAGGACGCTCTTATAACATTTAGGGTTTATCTGGACAAAATAGCTATGGTTGGTCCATACATTTTTGATATCATCTGGGACCGTATAATTTTTTTTACAAAAAAGAAAAAAACTTGAGCATAATAAAAACAATTAATATAGAAAAAATAAAGTTTTCCATAGAAAAGAGCACTAAAAACTAGTGCTCTTTTCTATGGTACCCAAGGTGCATTCCCCTTTCAAAATTCCAGTATTTCTTATATATACGCAATATCAGGTACCAGTAGTGGCGGAGATGTGGGTGGATGGTTTTTTAGGATTCTTTTTTAATCGTATGGGATTTGTTTGAAGAGTTATATTTTGAGCTTGTTGTAGGGTTTCATACATATGTTCATCAATATATCCTAGACCTAGTAAATCCGATCTACTAGCTATAGTTGCTTGTTTTCTACGTGTTAGTTGTCCAAATTTTTTTTTATTATAGTATCCCCATAAAAATAAAGATAGCTCGATTCCTAAAAATAAAAGGAATCCATTTAGAAAAAAATTGGATACTTTGATTATCTATGAAATACAGTCTTTCCATTTGTTTGGGTAAATAATTATGAAAGTCTAAAAGAGCACCCACAAAATAATATATCACGAGAATACAATAAATCCATACAAGTATTGTAAAAGTTAGTACAAGTGCTTCTCGCCACCAAACTTTTTTTGATTCAATAATAAAGGATCTATTTAAGAACGTATGTTTTATTCCAGAATTTTCAATCAATTTAAAATATATATAATTTTAAAAAATGCACTCCTAAATTCAAAATCTGTAGGTGGTGTGAATTTGTTACATTCTAATCTATAATTTCATGATCTCAGCTCTATTTTCATACTGTATTTCCGCCCAAAAAACAATGGAAAACCCCTAAATTCAAGGGTTTTCCATTGTATCAATATTTAAGTTTTCTTATGGTGGAGGCTATCGAACCCAATTAAATGATACTAATGCGCGTTAAAATAGATTTTGCGTACTAAAACTTTCATCATCATTTAGTCACAAAATTTATCCACTATTAGTTATAAAAATGCAAGGTTTTGTATAACATATTTTTCACTAATTTCCTCCAAGTTTTTGGGAAATTTCATTAGCTGAATCAAGCAAATCTCTGATAATAACATTCTTATTAGAAAGTATTCTTGTTTTTAATCCTGATATACTTATAGCTGCTTCTATGTTTTTGTCTAAAGTAGAAACTGTTGTAGCAATACAGTATAATCCATTCTCGCCTTCTTCATCATCTATAGCATAACCCTGACTTCTAAATTGTTCTAACTGCTCAATAAGTGTGTCCTTATTGGTAATTGTATGTGACGTGATTGGTATTAATTCAATATTCGATAAAATTTCATTTTGTTCCTTTTTCGTCATAGATGACAAGAAAGCCTTTCCTAATCCTGTATGATATAAAGGTCTATGATATCCTGGTTGAGCAGTTGTACTAACAGACCTATTGGAATCAATTTTCAATATATACACAACCTCATTCTGTGCACGAATTGCTAAGAAAACTGTTTCTTGAACTTTTTCCACCAATCTTTGTAATATTGGTTTTGCTAATACACCAATATCAAGAGTTTCCATTGCTACTGCTCCTAATTGGATTAAACGCACTCCAAGAACATATTTTTTTGTCTCATCTCGTGTAATATATCCTAAATCATGTAACGTTTTAACCAAGTTTGAAACACTACTTTGAGGAATATTTAATTTTTTACTTATATCTACTACAGATAATCCGTTTTTATTTTTTGCTAATAATTCAAAAATTTCTAATGCCCTAACTGCTGATTTAACTGCCATTTTTTCTCTCCTAAACATAAATTATATATATATTTCAAATTATAATTATACATGAAACTTATGTTTTTTTCAATGATATAAAGATGAAAATACTACAGGTTGTCTAAATGGCAGAATAGAGCTTAAGAGTTTTACTCAGATTTTATACTAGTTCTTAATCTACTAAAATTTTTACAAGCAATTTTTTAACAAATTGTGTATTATTAACTTTAATGCTTGGCATATGTGCGTCATTTGGTGTAAACAAAGCAAATGCTCCTTCATTAATAGTTATATAATCTCCTTGTCCTTTAACAAATAGAACATCCTTATTTTCTTCATATTCAATTAAAGGCTTCATATCATCAATGCAAGAATAGCCCATTTTTTCTTTTCCTGTGATAATATATTGGATGTCAATATAATTTCTATGTGCTTCCCATAATCCTTTCTCTAAATTTTTTGTTTCATATTCGGAAACAACAGCAAAAATCTTATCATCATCAATTTGATATTTACCTATTTCTATTTGTGACAAATCTATATTTTTAATATATTTAAAAGCTTTCTCAATCCTAGGCCCAAGTTTGTAATATTGTTCGGCATTGCTTAGTTTATCAACTATCATCTCTATCTCTCCAATCTTAACCAATTTTCAAATTATGATATTGTTTCAAATTTATCTTTTATTTCAATTTTATCCTTTAAAAATACTCCATAAGTAATTGCACTCATGATTAACATCATAGAACTTAGAACAAATACAAGTTTAAATGATCCTGTTTTAGAAACAATTATTCCAGTTAATATTGGAGCTATACTACCTCCTAAGTAACCAGCAAAATTCTGAATAGCACCTAATGAACCAACTAATTTTGCAGGAGCAACATCAGTCGCTAATGTCCAAACAACCCCATTAGGCATACTTGAAAATAAGAAACCAGCAGTTAACAATACTACAGAAAGCGATCCACTATTAACATAAGCTACTGGTGCAATAACAATAGAAGCTGCAAGAACTGCAAATATTATTATTGTCTTACGTGCTTTAATAGGGTTAAAACCTTTCTTCTTTATTAGATAGTCAGATAAATATCCTCCCAAGGGAACACCAACAATTCCAGCTAAGAATGGAATTGCTGCAAGCCATCCTGTTTTCGATAAACTAAATCCACGAGCGGTTTTTAAATAAGTTGGAATCCATGTAAGGTAAATCCAAAACACATATATCAATCCGAAGTTACCTACCATCATTGCCCATGTCGAAGGATGCTTTAATAGTAAAGTCCAAGAAATTTTTACTTTTTCTTTATTATTTGATGGTTTAGCATCAACGATTCCTATATTAGAATTTGATTTTTCTTTATAGAATATTAACCAAAGAAACGTAACTACAAAACCTGTCAATCCCAACCCTATAAACATTATTCTCCAACCAAATGAGATTAATAAAAAAGTTAATAATGGAGGAGCAATTGTGTTTGCTATTGGAGGTCCCATATTAATTACAGAAGTAGCCAACCCTCTATTTTTGTCATCAAACCATTTTTGTGTTATCTTCGCACCACAGATGAAAAAAGGAGCTTCTGCAATACCTAAAAGCACTCTTGATGCGTATAGAGATGAAAATGTTTGTGAAAATCCTGCTGCTATAGTTGCAATTGACCATAGTATAGTTGCTGCAGTAAATAATTTCTTTTCTCCATATTTATCTGTTATCCATCCTGCTGGCAAATTAGCTACAGCATAAGGAAGTAACATTGCAGAAAATAAAATACCCATTTGTATCGGACTTAAATGAAACTGAGTTGAAATAGTAGTACCGGAAATACTTAAGTTGACACGATCTAAATAGTTAACGATAGCTCCAAATAACATAACTGCGACAAGAATCCACCCATAATTTATCTTTCCTTTTTTCGGTATAATATTCTTGTTTATAATAGGTGTTGACATAAAGACATCCCCTTTATTATATAGAATTTATTTTATTAACAAATTTAATAGCTTTTTCTGTAAGCTCATTTAAATATTCTTCATTCACTGTAAACTTAGAATTCACAAGCGAACTTCCTAATCCTAATCCTGCAGATCCACACTTTATGTAAGTACCGATATTGTCCAAATTTATGCCTCCAGTGGCGAGTAATGGAATTTGTTCAAGGGGACCTTTAATATCTTTAATATAAGACGGTCCAACACAAGATATTGGAAAGACCTTTATAATATCTCCACCACTTTCAAATGCTTTTAAAATTTCAGTAGGTGTAAATGCTCCTGGAATGCTTACAGCGCCGTATCGTTTTGTCATCTTAATAGTTTCAGCATCAACTGTAGGCGATAAAATAAATTTTGCACCAGCAAGCAGCGCACTGCGTGCGGTTTGTGGATCTAAAACTGTTCCTGCACCAATAATTACTTCATCCCCAAATTCACAAGTTAACTCCTCAATAACAGAAAGAGCCTTAGGCGAATTCATGGTAACTTCTAATACTTTAATTCCACCCTTATTAAGAGCTTTTGCAATTGACAAAACATCAGCAGCTTTTGAGCCACGAATAATAGCTATAATTTTATATTCTAGAATTTTTGATAAAACATTCATTATTTTATAACCTCTTTTCTTAACGATTGATCTCATTGTCATTAGAACTAATCATGTAGTTTTTTAATGTTTCCCTATCTGGTAATCCTTCTATATCTCCATTTACTGTGGTTACAATGGCTCCAATTGCACATCCTATTGACACAGACTCTCGCAAACTTAATCCATCTAAAAGCCCAGATAAAACTCCTGCAGCAAAACCGTCCCCTGCCCCAACTGGGTCAACAACATTCTTAATCTTTACTCCAGGAATAAGCCCCTGATCATCACCGCTTATATAATAGGCTCCTTTTTCTCCAAGCTTTATAATTACTTGTGAAGCACCATTGTTTATAAACTCTCTTGCTATTGATTCATAATCTTTATCACCAAAAATAAATTTACCTTCACTTAATCCCGGTAACACTATATCTGCCATACTAGAAAGCTTTAAAATAGTTTCTCTTGCATATGTGCTATCCCAGAGCTTGTACCTTATATTGGGATCAAATACAACCTTTACACCATTTTCCTTTGCAATTTTTATAGCATAAAAAATACTATCATAACAAGATTGACTAAGTGCAGGAGTAATTCCTGTTATATATAAATATTTAGCTTGCGAAATATACTGTATATCAATATTGTCACAAGTCATTTTACTTGCAGCAGAACCTTTTCTGTAATAATACATTCTTACATCTTTTTCATTCACTACCCCTTTAAAAAATATCCCTGTTGGCGCAGATGAATCCTGTGTCACCATGCTTGTATCTACACCTTCACCTCTGATAGCTGTGATGATAAAATCTCCTAATTCATCTTTACCAATTTTGCTAATCCATCCTGTTTTATGTCCTAATCGAGCTAGTCCTATTAATGTGTTAGTTTCTGCACCTGCACATCTAGAAGAAAATTTACGAGCATATCGTATTGCCCCATTTGCTTCTGGAGAAAATAATACCATTGTTTCGCCTATACCTACTACATCCATACTTGTCCCTCCATATATTCAATATTTTGATCAGATTAAATAAATTTTACCGGATACATAATCATATATATAATGGCATATCACATTTGTGATTTGTATATAACTAGTATATCATCACTTTTTTTTCGTGTCAACGGTTACAAACATTTTTTACTAATAATTATTCTTTTTTTATCTTTATTAAAGTGAAGCTAATATTACCGCTATTCCAACAACCGCAAAATATGATATTAGTTCAGACAGCGCAGCCAATTATAATGCTAGTGTTCTGAACAAGATATTTTAAAATTATTATAAAAAGTATCAGGTTTCCAATATTCCAATAGAAAGCTCATATCATTTATAGTAAAATTAGGTCTTAATCATTTAATCTAATTAAATTAGGAATCGAGTAGGAGCTAAATAATTAATTTATTTAGCGACCTCTCACACCACCGTGCATGAGTCTGTCTAACAATTAATACAGTAAGTTTTAAATCAAAAAGGAATTAGCTCATTGGTGTCGAATATATACTGTAAGGGGTTGATACGATGCCATTTATTGTAGGAGAAGATAGATTCCAAATTAAATTATTGCCTAATATCTTAGATGATTATGTAGATGAGAATAATCCGGTAAGGGTTATTGATGCTTATGTTGATTCATTATGCTTAGAGGACCTTGGTTTCAAAATCTTCGAAGGGACTAGACCAGGTCAGAAACCATATAAGCGGAAGGACATTCTTAAAATATATATATATTGTTATACCAATAGAATAAGGAGTTCACGTAGGATGGAAACGGAAACTAAAAGGAATATTGAATTAATGTGGCTGGTGAAAAAAATCAATCCAGATCATGGAACTCTTTCATCTTTTATGAAAGATAATAAGGCAGCTATCAAGCAACTCTTTAAAGGTTTTATTTTATTTATCAAGGGATTAGGGTTAATAGATGGTGATTTACTTGCAATTGATGGTACAAAGTTAAAGGCTAACAGTGCTAAAAATAAGCATTTCAACGAAAATATAATTAAGAAGAAAGTCGAGTATTATGAGTCTAAAATCAACGAATATATTAATGAATTCATAAATTCTACAATTGATGAAAGTAAGAAATTGGTACTAACTGAAAAAGTTGAAACTTATAAAGAACGAATAAATCAGTTAAATACAATAAAAAACGAATTAAAGAGTGAAGGTAAAAAACAAATTTGTTTGACCGATCCAGATTCAAAATCTATGAAGAATAATGGTAAATTTGAAGTTTGTTATAATGTGCAAACACTAGTTGACAGTACACACAAATTTATAGTTGATTTTGAAGTAACAAATGATGTTAATGATCAAGGCCAGTTATCGAATATGTCGTCCAAAGCTAAAGAAATTTTCGCTGATAAAGTTAAAATTTCTGTAGTTGCAGATACTGGATACTATAATATGAAAGAAATAGTAAATACTATAGACGAAAAAACTGAAGTTTTGATAAAGAGACAAAAGGAAAAAAAGAGTAAAATAGAAAGTGGATTTAATAGAACAAAGTTTACATTTGATAAATTAAATGATACTTACACATGTCCTTTGGGTTATACGCTTCCCTTTAGATGGAATAGTAGAGAAGACGGTAAGGACTATAAACGCTACATTTGCACGGATTATCAAAGTTGCGGAAAGAAACAACTCTGCACATCCTCAAAAACAGGAAGATCTATTAATAGGTTTAGCGATGAGGAGATTATTGAAAAAGTTGATGAAATAACCTTAAAGAAAAATTACATATATAAACGTAGAGGAAGCATAGTTGAGCACCCATTTGGGACAATTAAGCGACATTTTGGGTATACATATTTCTTAACTAGAGGACTTCAATCAGTTAACTCTGAAGGAAGCTTTATTTTCTTTGCCTATAATTTAAAAAAATTGATAAATATACTAGGAACTAGAAAATTGGTAGGCATATTAGGCTAAGAAATATGCCTACTACTTTTTAAAACTTCTTATTGGGGATAATTTTTTAAAATAAATACCATTATTCTACTGTTTTATATAGTTTTTTGTTATTGTTAGACAGACTCACGTACCGTTCGGTATACGGCGTTTCATTAGTTTACGGTTTAACGTGGCTATAGTAATCCGAAAAGAATATGTAGTTATGTTTCTTTAATGTATCATTTGTTAATGAGCGACTCATGATTGGGCTGTTGGAAATTCTCCAATAGCCTTTTCTTGTGTTTGCGAATTCCAATGCTTTACTTTTCTCAATGCCAAGAGAGATTAGTTGACTAAATCTAGTTCTAACTCTCTTCCATTGCTTCCAATAAACCATGCGTATTCGTCGTCGCATCCATTGGTCCACTGTTTTAAGTAATGATTTTATATCTGCAATTTTAAAATAGTTAATCCATCCAATAATGTAACGTCTTAACTTTATTGGTCTTTCTTCATTACTTAATCCATAACTTCTCCCTGTAAGAACCTTAACTTTGGTTCTCATCTTGCTAATAGACTTTGGATGTATTCTCACTCTAACTTCACCCTTGGTTTTATAAAATGAAAATCCAAGGAACTTTAACTTCCATACTAGGTCTACCTTAGTCTTTTCTCTATTTACTTTTAAAAATAGTTTCTTTTCTACAAATGATACAGTATTATCCATAATACGCATTGCACTTCTTTTACTTTTACAATAAATCATAAGGTCATCTGCATACCTTGCAAAGCGGTGACCTCTTGCCTCTAATACTTTGTCTAATTCATTTAACATAACATTCCCAAGAAGCGGACTGAGTGGTCCGCCTTGCATAACACCCTCAATTGTTTCTTCAAAGGTGCCTCCAATTACTACTCCAGCCCTAAGATATTTATGGATAAGTGAGATTACTCTTCCATCCTTAATTGTCCTAGATAAGATTTCAATAAGTTTGCTATGGTCGATTGTATCGAAATACTTCTCTAAATCCATGTCTACTGCGTAGTTATACCCTTCTTGGATATACTGTTGGCATTTACGAATGGCTTGATGAGCACTTCGATTTGGTCTAAATCCATAACTGTTATCTGAAAATTGAACTTCGTACATAGGGCTTAAAATCTGCGCAATTGCTTGTTGGATAACTCTATCAACTGTAGTTGGTATTCCTAACTTTCTTTTCTTAATCCCGTCTTCCTTAAGTATTTCCACTCTCCGAGCGGGATTGGGACGGAATTTCCCATCCATGACTGATTGTTTCAAAGTAATCCAATTTTCGTTGAGATAAGCACGAAGTTCATCGACTTTCATCCCATCTATTCCATGGCTTCCTTTATTTGAAATAACTCGTTTTAAGGCAACTCTTACGTTTCCCTTATCCATAATTTTCTCTAACAATCTGTCATTTACCACGAATCCATTGGTGATGTTGTTTTCAGTTATCTTTGAAGAAGCATACGCTCCTGCATTGCTTTCATGTTCCGCACTATCCTCTTGCCTAGAGCCTTCAAAATTAATTTGAAGTTGGCTGTATTTAATTCCTTCATTAGTAACCTTCATTTACTTTCACCTCCTAATGTTCAGTCCTTCCCAAATATCGTTAACAATATCTGGTACTATGACGTCTGCTGACTTCTCATGATTAACCGTTTTCGACCAAGCTTTGAAATTCATCTCTGCATGTCCATGAGATCTCCCAGGGTAAGACAATTCACTTTCATTCCATTCACCCACATTCTTTACACCTATTTGTCTATGTAGTTATTGGACTTTGTCTTGTTTAGCAGACTCATCCACAAATAGCTTGCCTGAAAATGTTCGTATTCCTTGGGTCGGAACTTTGCCTAGGACTTCCTTCAGTTCACACCTCACGGTGGATACCTTGTCTTCAGCTAGTGGTTGGTAACTACAGACCCCCACAGTGGACTTGCACCACCTAGTTAATTGCCATGCCTGGCACACTAAAA
>NZ_DATCQT010000134.1:0-81396 GCF_036569345.1 Clostridium sp. | reverse complement strand
TAGGTACAGGTAGTTGGTTAGACCTTACCTAGTAGGATTCCCCTACTATATGTTAATAACTTACTAATGAAGATAGAATTGCTTCCATTTCCAAGAGGAAACATCACGCGTTTGCGTGCTGCTTCGCAGCTCGCACTATATAATTATTAAATCATTCTTATTCTGTGAAGACAATACCAAATATTAATCACCAATGGTACGAGCGTAACAACAATAATTTCAATAACAAGTGTCGGTGTTATTACTAAATGCTTTCTACTTATTATATAAAATTCAAGTATGTCAGTTAGTGAAACTATAATTATTGTTCTAATGAGAAGTTCTTTAAATAGACTTATAATATCATCCCCTTTTTTTAAAACATATTGTTTTATTAGTTATTTCATATAATTATAATTTTGTTCGTGATTAGCAAATACCTATTTTATAGCTTTTATATTATACTTAACAATATTGTAAAGTGTATTAAACTAAGCATCATAACTCACGATTTTTATAAATGACACATGACAAAAGGCATGAAATGCAAAGGATAATAAGACCTGCACATATTCCTATCAGCCAAATCATATTCTGGTTTTGAATAAAATACTTAATTATTGGGCTAAAAAGTTCTGGATTTTTTTTAAACAAAGTAATGCCAATTATAAATAAAATAACAGGTGGTAAAATAGCGACAGCAGTTATTTTGGAATACTCATATTTAAAATAAAGGGGAAATTGCACAGAAATAAACACGCAAAAAAGAAGAACAGAACTAGATAAATAGGATATAAAGGCAAGATTGCTGATGTTGATATTACGGAAGTATATTATTATTAATGTCAAGACTATTGCCATAACTCCATTTAACACACCAACCGCTAAAGTAAATAAATATCGTCCGATTACAACTTGTTGTTTCCCTAAAGGCAAAACTCCATACAACTTATTTAGTTTGTTTTTTTCACATATGGAAAAAATGCTACCCAAAAAGTTTGCCGAATAAATCGAAATGACATACATTATTACAGGCGGATTGGATGTCATAATTCCAATAAAAGTTGCAAGAAAAACAACGATTAAAATAATCTTAAAGTTCGACTTAAGAATATAGTAATCTAATTTTATTGAATTAATAATGTTGCTCATGTTTTTTATCCTCCTTGCTTATATAAACTAAAATTTCATCAATGGTAGATATTTCTACAATGATATTTTTAGATAAGTCTTTGACTCCGGATGCGGGCATTAATCCTGTAAATCCAGTGTTATGGGTAGTAACTCCGATAATCTTCTCCTGTATCTGGTTCGTCAATTCATCTAAACCACCCTTGATTACATAAAAACTTTCCAATAAATCATCCTTCGTTCCTGTGTAGAAAATATTGCCTTTATCTATTAAAGTTATATAATCTGCAATTTTTTCCAAATCTGATGTGATATGAGTAGAAAAAAGTACGCTTCTTTGTCCATCAGAAATATACTCACTTAATATTTCGAGAAGTTCATCACGGGCTACAGGGTCAAGCCCACTTGTGGGTTCATCGAGTATTAGCAGTTTCGCATTATGAGACATTGCAACGGCAAGCATTAACTTCATTTTCATTCCACGAGATAAATCTTTTACCTTTTTATTGATGGGTAAATTGAAACTATCCAAATACGAATAATATAACGTGCTGTTCCAATTATCATAAAAACCCTTAATAGCTTTTTCGACCTCGTAAACTTTCCAGTTTTCCACTAAGAAGATATCATCCAAAACAACGGCTATATCCTGCTTGATTTTTTGTTCCTCCAGAATATTATCCATTCCAAATATTTTGATACTACCGTTATTTCGAGCGGTCATATTTAATATTAATCGAATTGTAGTGGTTTTGCCCGAACCATTTTGACCAACAAATCCCATAATATAACCCTCTGGTAAAGAAAAAAAAATATTATTTAGTGAAAAATCTTTATAATCTTTACAAAGTCCTTTTATTTCAATAACATTACTCATAGTCATTTTCCTCCAATATAAATTTAAATATATGCATAAATTCTTCACGTGATAGTTTAGCAATCCTAGCAGCCTTTATGGCATCTAAAAAGCCATTTTCAACCTTAAGAAGAAGCTGTTCTTGCACAAGTTTACTGTCTTTGGGTAAAACGAAACAGCCCTTACCTTGAACTGTTGCTATAAAGCCCTCCTGTTCTAAATCAGTGTAAGCTCTTGTTGTAGTTATTACACTAATTTTTAAATCCTTAGCAAGTTGTCTAATGGTTGGAAGTGTATCTCCTTCGCATAATTCATCGCTTAGAATAGCTACCTTAATTTGTTCTTTAATCTGCTCATAAATAGGTAACTTTGATGTATTTGTTATAATAATTCGCAAAATTAAATCGCCTCATTCGCTTATAAATGTATTATTGAATATATTGATTATATTGATCATATTGATTATGCTCAATATATCATTTGAATTATGAAATGTCAACATAATAGTTATTTATTCTTATTATTCATATAAAACATTGCGCTTTTGTTGCATTATAAAAATATAAGTAATTTTAATATTTTGCAACTATATAATAATTTCAGGCAAAAAAACAAGCTCATTACAAAGAAGACCTTGCTAAGTACTTTTTCATCTCATAATATTTTTATGGTACAATATAAATTAATGCAAGTAATCATATTATTAACCTTGTTACAACCATAACAAATTACCGTAAACTCTAAACATCATATCATTAGAAGGAGATGTTAAACTTTGGAAAAGTTATATTATGAAAATCCCTATCAAACTGAATTTACTGCCGAAGTTTTAAATGTAGTTGAAAAAGAAAACAAATATCATGTTGAACTAGATAAGACATGTTTTTACCCTGTGGGTGGTGGTCAGCCAAGTGATACTGGATTTATAAATGGCATTCCAGTAATTCATGTATATGAAGAAGAAGGTATCATATATCACATCGTCCAGGTAAAACCTCTAAAAATTCATAAGGTTAAATGTATCGTTAACTTTGATCTGCGTTATGACTATATGAAGCAACATCTAGGACAGCACATACTTTCTGCTGCTATTTTTGATTTGTTTAATGTTAATACCATTGGTTTCCACCTTGGCGTAAGTTCTACAACTATTGATCTTGATAAAACTATAAGCAGTGATGAAATTAAAGTAGCTGAAAAAAATGCTAACGTAATAGTAGGAACCAATATTAATATAGAAATTTTATATCCATCCAAATCTGAGCTTAAAAAATTATCATTAAAAAAGATCCCAGTAAAACCCGGAGAACAGGTTAGAATAGTTAAGATAGGTGATATTGATATAAATGCATGCTGTGGCCTACATCCAAATTCAACTATTGAGGTGCAATTAATTAAGATTATAAAATTTGAAAAATATAAGAGTGGTTTAAGAATAGAATTTTTATGTGGACAAAGAGCAGTTTCAGATTATGTTTTAAAACATGAAGCTATAGAGAAAATGTCTAAATTTTTATCGTGTAATAATGCTACTGTTTTATCTGAAGTAGAGAGGCTGACCTCAGAACTTAATAAAGCACTTACGCAAAGTAGGGCATTAAAGGCAGAAGTTGCTGAGTATGAAGTTCAAAACATGTTAACTTCAGCACAAAAACTTGGAGATATAAAAGTACTTAAGTGTATTTATGATAATAGTGATTTAAAATACACTAATACCTTAGCAACAAAATTAGTATCAAATCCAAATGTTATAGTTTTATTTGGAGTAAAATCTGAAGATAAAGCAAATCTTTTATTTATGTGCTCAAAAGATTTAAAAATCCTTAGCATGGGCTCACTTCTAAAGGATGCCATAACTCTAATAGACGGAAAAGGTGGCGGAAGTGCCTTCTCAGCACAAGGTGGAGGAAAAAATAATAATAATTTAGATTCCTGCCTAGATTACGCTTACAATAAAATTAAAGCTGATATAATATCTAAAAATAAATAATTTACATCTATAACTCATTAACAAGTTAATGTTTATTAACAAGTTAATATTTATTAACAAGTTAATGTTCATTAACGTAAATAGACTAACATACTAAAATTAATATTACTTTAGTATGTTAGTCTATTTTAGTGTGACTATATTTGTAATTTAAAATTAGCTTAAATAGAATTAATTCTTAATAACAAAACCTCTTGCTCCATATAATTCATCAAAATATGTTTTGCCATCCGCAAGTGATATTATACTTAATGGAGAAACCATAACCTCCCGGACCCTATAATATTTTAAGTTTCCATCTTGTCCTGGTTTATAAAATCCTGAAAAATCATGAATAACATAATATAACCCATTTTCTGTTCCTAAATAAATCATAACGTGTCCACTCGAATAAACTGGCGTTCCTGGTTTTAAATTATTAAGTATCTCTTCTCTCATAGTTGCTTTCATATCTTTCTTTATCTCATAGAAATCGCCAACTGCAAGTTCTCCCTGTTCATCTGCATTTCTAGGAATTTTAAGGCCCATAGTTCTATAAACATCCATTACTAGGCTTGCACAATCTCTGGAGTTAAACGTCCCCCCCCAGCCATATCGTTCACCTAAGAATTTGAAGGCATTATTTATTATATTTTCACTTGTATATGGCAAATATCCTACGTTTATCTCTTCATTTTTTGCTATTAAAGCTAGTTTAAATTCTACATTTCCACTATTATCTTTTGTTGGAAGCTTAACTACATAATTACCTGCAGAATTTTGACCATAAATATCCTCTTCTATTTCCTTTATATTTGCAAGTGGTATTCTAATACCCATATCAAATCTTACTTCTGATAATTGTTTATTTAATGGGTTATAATTTGTAAACACTCTTTTTCCCGTTGTTACTAAAAAATCTTCTGTTTTAAGATAATTAAAAAGCTCTTCCTTTTTAGCTATAACCACATCTTTTTTAGGTATCCATGCTAAATAATTGTACATCTGCGCTAAATACCACTCAGAATCTTTACTAGAAAACAAAATAACAAGTGGTTCAATGGGATAAACGGCAGTCTCCTGAAATCTGTCAAACTCATAGTTATCTCCAGTCTTAAATATCTTATCAAAAGTTGGAAACGTCCTCATCACTGTCTTCCTTATGGTTACTCCGTAACTTATATTGTTTAGGTTAAGCAAATTTTTAATATTACAATTTTCCTTTAATTTATTATAATATTCCTCATGTATTAATTTCCCATCCGCGTGGAATCTATCAGAATTTGGAGAACAACTAATATGGTCTATTTTTTCATTTAATTCTTGTTTACTTAAGGTTTTTTTATGATTTTCTAAGTCAACTATTGTCAATACAGTTTCTTCGCTAATCTTATTGTATACCTCAATTTCTTGCTTGCTCATAATAACTTTACTTAATTCTCTTGATTTTATCCAATAGCTTGGACAAAGCATATCTCCCTTTAATCCTGGTATATTTAAATTAGAAATCATAATAAATACCCCCGTTATTAAACCATTTTTTATTATTATACCTCAATAACGAGATTTATTCTAAATTTTGTAAATAACCACTTTTACTTTTTAATTAAATGTCTTAATTTCTTGGCTGCTTCACTTATGTTTTTTTTACCAAGAATATCTGAAACCACAGCTATTCCATCAATATTAGCTAATTTTAATAAATCTACATTATTTTCATTAATTCCACCAATAGCAACTACAGGTATGGAAATGATATCTTTGATTTCTTTTAAGCAGTGAATGGAAACTGCTCTTGCATCATTTTTAGTTGTGGTTGGAAACATAGCCCCAACACCCACATAATCTGCTCCTTGTTTCTCTGCAATTTGAGCTTCTTCAAGAGTTGTAGCTGAAACCCCTATTATTTTGTTTTTTCCTATTATGCTCCTAGCAATATTCGCTGGCATATCACTTTGACCAAGGTGGACTCCTGCAGCATCTATAGACATTGCAATGTCTATTCTATCGTTTATTATTAAAGGAATCTTATATTTATCTGTAATTACTTTTATTTTCACTGCAATATTATAAAATTCTAAAGTACTTAAGCTTTTTTCTCTAAGCTGTACTAATGTAACTCCACCTTTTATCGCTTGTTCCACCCCAGTATATATATCTGTATCCACGAGTACTTCTCTATCTGTAACAAGATATAGACTGTAATCCACGTTATCCTTCATTTATCTTGCTCCTTTTCATTATTACAATTTCTGATAAATTATAAATAGCATCTATTATTTTCACTTTTAATGTTCCTGTGCCACCATAATTTTTATCTAATCCATCATAAGCTATTTCTCCAGCAATACCCATTGAAACAACGCCTGCCAAAGCAGCTATTAGATTGTTATCACCTGCACCTAAATAAGAACCAATAAGTGAAGTACACATACATCCTGTACCTGTAACCTTTGACATTATTTTATCCCCATTTTCTACAGTGTATAGAATTTTACCATCTGTTATAATGTCTACCGCGCCAGTTATAGCTATTACAGTGTTTAATTTATTGGCAAGATCTCTTGCCATTTTTTTCTCTTGCTTAAATTCATCTGCTGAAAGACTATCGATTGAATCTACACCTTTTGTTTTAGATTCAAGACCATATATTGTTTTTATTTCAGATAAATTTCCTCTAATAACTGCCAACTTCACTTGACTTATAATTCTTTTACAAGTTTCTGTTCTATAGCTTGTTGCACCTGCTCCAACAGGATCTAAAATAACAGGAATATTTAATTCATTTGCTCTTTTTCCTGCCTCAACCATTGATTCTACACTTCTACTGTTTAATGTTCCTATATTTATAACAAATGATGATGATAGTGAAACCATGTCGCATACTTCATTAATATCGTCAGCCATAACTGGTGATCCCCCGATAGCTAATGTAATATTAGCGCAATCATTAACTGTAACATAATTTGTTATATGATGTACCAGTGGGTTTTCCTCTTTTACATTGTTTAACAGATCTATAATTTTTTTATTAATTTCCATTTAGACGTCACCCTCCAACTTATTGAATATATTAATCCTGTAATAATCATAACTGGCACTGTAGCTCCAAGGAACAAATCAAGTTTAACAAAAACATAGTAAAGTACTATTCCTATAACCCATACAAATATAGCTCCCCAATTTATAAGTATATTAGATTGCACCTTAGTATTCTTCTTTATTATAAAATAATCAGTTATCAAAATTGCAAATAATGGTGCAAACACTGACCCTATGGCATATAAAAAATTTTCATAATTCTCCATAGGAATTATTATTGCTGCCAATGTTCCAATAACAGTCATAATAATACCGATTTTTTTTTCACTCAGCTTTGGCACAATGTTTAGAAACGAAACTCCTGCCGAGTACACATCTAAAAATGTAGTGGTTACTGTAGATAACACTACTATTCCAAGAGCCGCTATTCCTAAATTTGCAGCAAGCATCATAACTGATGGATCTGAATTATTTGAAACTATAGCTGCACCTAGTCCTATAATAAACATCCATGAACTTCCAAGGAAATAACCGATATAACTTCCATAGGCTCCTCCCTTTTCACTTTTTGCAAATCTTGTATAATCTGCAATTAAAGGTAGCCATGACAGAGGCATAACTATGCTGAGTTCTAATGCTCCTCCAAAGGAAATGCCTCCTGTACTTGCTTTTGTTAGAAGTGTTTTATCTTTAAAAATTATTGTTCCTAATACCAATGTAAGTATAAAAAGTAGTGATACAGCTGTAATATTTAATTTTTTCATGCCTGCATTGCCAAACCAAAGCCACAATATTGTAAGTAGACCTATAAGAACTATACATACTAAAACATTATTGAAATTCCATAAATTTTGTGATATTAAGTTTACGGAATTAGCCGCTACTTTTATCATAATTGCAGTCCAACCAATTAGTTGAAGTATATTTAAAATTGAAAATAAATATGTACTATAAACTCCAAAAGAAATATTAGTGGAAGTCATTGCTGGCACTTTTTCACGAGATCCGATTATGCCACCAAGCACTAATATTCCAGTTCCAATCAAGTGACCTAGAAGTATTACTATTATTCCAATTTTAAATCCTAATGGTGCAATTAATCCGCCCGTCATTATTTCAGCAATAGATACTGCAGCTCCAAACCATAAAAATACAAAGGTCCAAAATCCTAGTTTATCTTTCTCCTTAATCATTAGCTATACCTGCCTTTTTATATAATTCATAGAAATGATTGGTTGGTCCAACGCCATGCCCAATATCTAAAGAGTGTTTTATAGCAATTGTTATATACAACTTTGACTTTTTTATTGACTCTTTCATACTAAACCCAAGCGCCAAATTTGCAGCAATTGCAGATGACAACGTACATCCTGTTCCATGAGTATTTTTAGTATTTATTCTCTCAGACGTAAAATGCAACATTTCTTTTCCATCATAAAACACATCTATGGCATCTCCTTGCATATGTCCTCCTTTTAAGAGTATATTTTTGCATCCCAGTTTATGCATTTCTCTTACTGCTTTTTCCATATCTTCTACTGTTTCTATGTGCCCTATACCAGAGTTTACCTCTTCTAAAATTTCCTCAGCTTCTGGAACATTAGGTGTAATAAGTGATGCTAGTGGAATTAGTTTCTTAATTAAAGCTGACTTTGATTCTGGCTTTAGTAGTGAATAACCACTTTTCGAAATCATTACAGGATCGAGCACTATATTTTTAGGCTTGTATTGTTCTAATTTCTCACTAATGACATTAATAGTTGAAATGCTGGAAACCATACCGATTTTGACTGCATCTACATCTATATCTGTAAAAATTGCGTCAATTTGTGCTTTAATGATTTCTGGTTCTAGATCTTGTACTGCAAAAACGCCCATAGTATTCTGCGCTGTAATTGCTGTAATAACGCTCATTCCATACACGCCATTTGCGCTAAAACTTTTCAAATCTGCTTGTATACCTGCTCCTCCACAACTGTCAGAACCAGCTATAGTTAAAACTTTCTTCATTTTAATTCTCTCCTCTTTTATAAGTTCTAATATTTTGTTTAATTAAAAAACACAAATCCATAGGATTTGTGTTTAAATTATCATGTTATATAAAAATCTACATATATAATACACCGATAAACAACTTCCTACGCTGGCATTATCCAGTTCAGGTCATAGGGTCAAAGAATTACAGTTCTTGCTCTCAGTTGGCATATCCAACTCCCCTGTGTTAGGTTATTCTTTTTTATTTAATATATCCATAATAACATAATAAATTATCATAAACAAATTATTATGTTATTACTTTTGCTTTTTTAATCTTAATCTATATTTATTTACTTCTATTCAAGTCTTATTCCTGACCTCTTAACAGCTATATGCCATCCATGTAGTAATTCTTTCCTATGCTCTTCTGTCATAGAAGGCTTAAAACTTCTTGATATTGCCCAATGCTTAGCCACTTCATCCTTGCTCTTCCAATATCCTACTGCAAGTCCTGCAAGATAAGCTGCACCAAGAGCCGTTGTTTCAGTAACTTCCGGTCTATCTACTTGAACATTTAAAATATCAGATTGAAACTGCATTAAGAAATTGTTATTGCAAGCTCCTCCATCTACTTTAAGTTCAGTAAGTTTAATTCCAGAATCCTCTTGCATTGCTTTTAAAACATCATGTGTTTGGTAAGCAAGTGCTTCAAGCGTTGCTCTTATTAAATGTTCTTTTTTTGAACCTCTTGTAAGTCCTACAATTGTTCCTCTTGCATACGGATCCCAATATGGCGCCCCAAGTCCAACAAAAGCAGGAACTACATATACTCCGTTTGTATCATCCACTGCCATGGCATATTCTTCGCAATCAGCAGCATTATCAATCATACGTAGCTCATCTCTTAACCATTGTATTGCAGCTCCTGCTATAAATACACTACCTTCTAGTGCATACTCAACTTTGCCATCTATTCCCCAAGCGATAGTCGTAAGTAAACCTTGCGTTGATTCAATTGCTTTGTCGCCTGTATTCATTAGCATAAAACATCCTGTTCCATATGTGTTTTTAGCAGTTCCAGGAGCATAACAAGTTTGCCCAAACAATGCTGCTTGTTGATCTCCAGCAGCCCCTGCGATTGGAATCTCTCCACCAAACAATGAAACATCAGTGTGCCCATATACATAGCTTGAAGGTTTAACCTCTGGGAGCATTGATTTTGGTATATTCAATGTTTCAAGAATTTCATCATCCCATTTAAGTTCATGAATGTTAAAACACATTGTTCTTGAAGCATTAGAATAATCTGTTACATAAGTTTTTCCTTTTGTTAAGTTCCAAATAAGCCAAGTATCTATGTTACCAAATAACAAATTTCCTGCTTCCGCTTCCGCTCTAGCACCTTCTACATTGTCTAAAATCCATTTTATTTTTGTTCCTGAAAAATAAGCATCTAATATAAGTCCTGTTTTAGCTCTAATAACTTTATCAAAGCCTTTTGCTGTTAATTCATCACAAGTTTCTGCGGTTCTTCTACATTGCCATACAATTGCATTGTATACTGGTACTCCTGTTCGCCTGTCCCAAACTACAGTTGTCTCTCTTTGATTTGTAATACCTATTGCTGCTATATCCTTATACGTAGCATTAACTTTAGCCATTGCCTCTGTTGCTACACTAATTTGACTTGACCATATTTCCATTGGATCATGTTCTACCCAAGCTGCTTTAGGAAAAATTTGTGTAAATTCCTTTTGAGCAGACGTTACAATAAGTCCCTTTTCATTGAATAGAATACACCTTGAACTTGTTGTTCCTTGATCAAGTGCCATTATATATTTAGCCATTTTAAAAAACTCCTTTTTAAAATTAATCTTATTAACCGTTTACAAATTGATACATAAAAAAACCACATCATAATAAAGCATAATACTTTATAATAATGCGGCTCATTTCTCTGCCATTTAATATATATCATTTCATTTAGTATAACTGATTATTAGAGTTTTTGCAATATAACTTAAAAACTTCACAATTTCTCTTTATTCTGAAGTATTCGTCTCAATAAGCTCAAATATTTTTATAACTTTTTTAATTTAATTTTGAAAAATTCAAAATAAATTACCAATTATTTCAGCAATATTTTATAAAAAAATGGTTAAACTACATATGCACTTAGTTAAACAAAGTGTAATTTGTACATTAGAAAGGAGATTTTTATTATGAATAATAATAGTTTAGAAGAAACAAAAAAATTAAACAATCAATCAGCTTCAAAAAATGGAGGTTCATCTTCTTCAACAAACGCTGGGATGACTAACAGTACTAGTGATGCTACATTGCAAGAGACAGTACAATTAAATAATCAATCAGCTTCAAACAATGGTGCTGGTGCAGCAAGTTCTATGACTAATATGTCTGATATGTCTAGTAGCACTAGTGATTCTACTTTGGCAGAAACAAAAAAATTAAACAATCAATCGGCTGCAAATAAAGCTACTGGTGTAACAAATGCTAGTATGTCTAATATGTCTGATATGGCTAGTAGCACAAGTGATTCTACTTTAGCAGAAACAAAACAATTAAACAATCAATCATCTGCTAATAAAGGTACTAAATAATTAACCCTGATTTCTATATTATTTAGACTAAATAATAAAAATATCTATCATCTAATTATTCTTAAGGGAAGCCAATTGGCTTCCCTTAAGAATTTTATTACATAATTACTTTGGAATTTATCTTTATAAATATAAATAATCAAATTATAAATTATAATCACTATTTCAAACTTTTGAATATAATAATACGTATACAACAATATTTTATGGAGGTTTAAATTGGATCAGAACGAAACCAGAAAAAAAACAGCAAAATACTCAGCAATGAATAATTGTATTCCACAAGAAACTGAAATAAAAAATGTAAGGTTAGCTGCTGCATATGTTCCCTACCAAAAACTTTGCGCAATTTTTGCGCCTTTAGAAGCGCTTAAAAGGGGAACAGTTTTCCCAGAACTTTATAGTCCATATGATGGAGAAAATAAAAAATATGGTCCACTCGAATCAGGTAAAAAGGGGAGAGCTTATGAAGAATAAAATGGAACTCTTAAAATTAATAGTTGCATCAGAGTTTATGAAAGAAGACTTGGCTTTATATCTAAATACTCACCCAATGGATCAAGAGGCTCTTGCAAAGTATAATTATTATGTGATGGAATCTAAAGGATTAAAAGAAAGCTATGAGATGAATTATGGAATGTTATCTGAACACGACTCTCTAAGCCCTTATCCGTGGCAGTGGATAAATAATCCCTGGCCTTGGGAAAATGATGCTAATTTTAACCTAGATAAGGAGGGCATGTAATCTATGTGGACATACGATAAGTTCTTACAGTATCCTATAAAAATTAAAAACCCAAACCCTGAAATGGCAAAAATCATTATTACTCAATATGGTGGACCCGATGGTGAATTAGGTGCTTCATTAAGATATCTAAGTCAGAGGTTTTCTATGATTACTCCCCAAGCCATATCAACATGTAATGATATCGGCACGGAAGAATTGGCCCATTTAGAAATGGTTGGTGCTATGGTTAGGCAATTAATGAAAAATGCTACTCTTGAAGAAATTCAAAAAGGAGGCATGGCTGGCTATTATGTAGACCATGGTAGAGGAGTATACCCTGTAAGTTCAGCAGGTGTTCCATGGAATGCTTCATACATTCAATCAAAAGGGGATCCAATTGTAGACCTTACTGAAAACTTAGCTGCAGAGCAAAAAGCAAGGGCAACTTATGAATATCTAATAAATATGGCTGATGATCCTGATGTAATAGAACCCTTAAAGTTTCTACGGGAAAGAGAAATTGTTCATTATCAAAGGTTTGGTGAATCTCTTAGAATTGTTCAAGATTACTTACAAGAACCTCATCTATTTACTATGAAGTAATGAAACCCTATGGTTCAATTCATAATTAATTTTATTCATAGAGAATAGAATTAATAAGGCATATCACTAGCTCAATTAGGGACGATATGCCTTTTGTTTTCAAAAATTATTTCTCCTGAAATACTTTTAATAATTAGCCTAATCTTCTTCTATATAAGTAATATTACCATCAAAAATAAAATTTAAAGAAGTTTTTGTACCTTCTAAGACATACATCATTTTTTCTATAACAACTTGCTCTTCCTTGTTAGTTGTTATAGATAGTTTTTCTTCTTCGTGAACTTCAGACTTTAGTCCAAATTCATAAATAAAATCATTTATTAGTCTAACCCACTCAGCAATATCATTAGAACCTATCTTTTCTTTTTTTACGAAATCTTTTAGTGTTCTATCTAATTGTTTTTTTGTGAATTTCAATATATTTGCCATTTTTAAACCTCCCAATTAGAGCCCATATAAACATAAAAGGATGAACTTTTTCGTTCATCCTTTTATGTTTATATGATTTTTATTTTATTATTCCTTCACTTCAGTTTCTTCAGCAACTGGTTCTTCAGCAACTGGTTCTTCATCAGTTTCTTCCTCTATCTCTTCCTTCATTTGTGTTATAGTTGCATAAACTTCATTTTCATCATCAGTAATTTTTATTTCCTCGTTTATTTCAAAATCCTTTATTGTAATTGTATCTCCAAATTCTTTTTCTGATATATCAACACTTACTGCATCTGGCATTAAAGCCATCTTTCCAAAAACATCTATGTCAGCCTTTTGAACTTGTAAAAGAAGTCGTTTTGGAAGCAATCCTTCTTCACCCTTGAAAAGAATATGTAGTTGCATTTTTATTTCATGATCTTTAGAAACAAGTTGCACGTCTATATGAGTAATTTTTGCTGATACAGGATGTCTTTGAATTTCTTTTATAAATCCAGTTTTCTCATCCTCGCCATATTTAACCACTACTTTCGCATTAGAACCATGTTTTCCTAGAATCTTTTTTAAAGCAACTAATTCAAACTTCACTGAAGTTGCTTCAGTAGAACCATCGCCATACATTACTCCTGCAATAAATCCTTCTTCTTTAAATTTTTTATTTGTTATAGTTCTTTCAAATGCATTCAAAATAACTTTTTCCATAATAATTCGCTCCTCTTGGCTTATAAAGCCATTCTGTTTATTCTTTTGCATACACATGTTACCAATAATAATTTCAAGTTAAATTTAGGTTGGACCTTATAATAATTTGTTTTTTAACCAACAGTACTTGAAAATTTAATATATATAATTATAAACATTAATAGACAACATAAAATACTCTGCTGCCTTTCCCGTCATTGTAAATACATATGTTAGATTTCAACGTTATATCTATTATTTATATAAACAAATAAAAAACCAGCATCACTACTCAAAAGGTAACATTAGTAATCAAAACATAATTTCATTATAACATATTATAACACAAATTAGCAATCAGAAGTTGTCCTCAACTTTTAATGCATTTAATTATAATAAATGGATATAATAAAGTGTTAAAAGAATGATATAATAAAATAAATTAATTTTTTAATTACTAACATATAATTATTGATTGGAGGAATTACATTGATTAAATATAAAAAGATACCATATATTGAGCTTATCCCTATTATTATTATCTCTCTTCTTCTTTATAGAATGGTAAATAATATTGAGAATATAGGTTCAATGTTAAATAAAATTTTCTCTTTACTTATTTATTTTGTTTGGGGTTTCGTTATAGCTTATCTGCTTAACCCACTTATGGTATACATTGAAAAGGAAACAAAAATAAAGCGGATTTACAGTATAAGCATAATTTATACATTATTCGTAGGACTTATACTTCTAATCATTACTTTAGTTACTCCGAGTGTAATTAAAAGTGTCGTTGACTTATTTAATAATATTCCTCAATTTGCCAATAAATCATATACCTGGTCTAAGACTTTTTTATCTCAAAATGAACTATTAAATAAATTCAATGTTACCTCTTACTTTGATAATTACCTTAATACATTTAATAAAGATATATCAACATATTTTACCCCAGGTTTACAACTTATAATTGATAATTTAATGGGTCTAAGCTCTTTCTTTATGAAACTAATGTCTGGAATCGTAATTTCAATATACTTATTAGTAGACAAAGAATCTATTATATATAATATTGAAAAATTTATTCACTCTATTTTAAGTGAATCTATTTCTATTAAAACTATTGATTTCTTTAAATTAGTTAATACGATCTTCAAAAAATATTTTGTTGGAAAAATAATTGACTCTATTATTTTTGCTATTATTACTTTTATAGGATTTGCATTATTAAAAATACCCTATGCGCTACCATTTAGTTTAGTAATAGGGGTCACTAATATGATTCCTTACTTTGGAAACATTATGGGAATGATTCCTGCTGTTATAATAACATTATTTTTTAATCCTATAAAATCTTTAGAGATAGTTCTTTTTATTACAACCTTAAGTAATATTGATGGATGGTTCATATCTCCAAAAATTATTGGAGATAAGGTTGGAATTAGTCCTCTACTTATAATCCTCGGAATTGTACTAGGTGGAGGATTATTTGGTATTGTAGGAATGTTACTAGGAGTACCTGTTATTGCCTTAATAAAAACTTTACTAGAGGATTTTATGGATAACCAGATGAAAAATAAAGAAATTGAATAATAATAATAATAATAATAATAATAATAATAATAAGGATACACCCAAGGGCGTATCCTTATTATTATTATTATATTGTATATTACTTACGTATTTCCTTCCAAAGCAGGTTTTTCTTTTTCTTCTTTTTTTATTGCTGAATGTCCATAGACCAATATACCAATAGCAAAGATCCATGGGATTATTAATGAAACTATGGGTGCAAGTCCTAAATAATTTATAGTTAAGTTATCCTCAAGTATCATTTTAAAAGAGGTATGCGCTAATATTGCACCACCTATATAGATAACAATAGGGTGCCTCTTCATTAAGTTTGATACAAATTGACTTCCAAAGAAAATTATTGGTATGTTTATCAAAATACCAAATACAATTAATAGCACATTACCGTCTGCTGCACTAGCTATTGCAAGCACATTATCAAGGCTCATGCTAATATCCGCAATAATTATTATAGCTACGGCTGACCAAAATCTATCCACTTTTTTTATATTACAATCTTCTCCTTGACACTCAGGTCTAATAAAGTCCCATGTAATTTTCACTAAAATAAGCCCTCCAACTAATTTAATTGGTAACCACTGTATATTCATTATTAGAGTAATGAGACAAGCAAATATTACTCGTAGTCCTATAGCTCCTGATATTCCAATCAAACTTGCTTTTTTAGCATACTTAGGTGATAGATTTTTTGTTGCTAGTGCAATAATACCAATATTATCACCAGATAATGTTAAATCAAGTATGGTGATTTTTAGTATTCCTACAATAAAAATCATTAAACTTTCCATTTGTATTCACTTCTTTCGTTAGTATAAGTTAAGAAATCAAAGGCAATTTTAAATCTAGTATTAACGCTTGTTTAATCTTTCATACTTTTTATATTTTCAAAAATCATATTTTACGCCTCTCTATCCAGTATAACATACCTTATATATTTCCACATTACATAAATCCTAAAATGCCTATTGCACTACTCAGCAAAAGCATTGCATTGCTCTGCAAGAATTTCACAAATATAACTTATTTCATTGTCCGTTAAGCTAATATTAAGTGCCTCCTTAAATTTGAGCACCGCTCCCTCAACATTTTCCAAAACCTCTGAAGATATAAGACTTCTATCTCCACTATAGGTTAATGTCTCATTTATAATCATTCTCTCTAAGGCACAGCCAGTATGTAGCATTAATTTAATTTTAAAAGAATTACTAAAAGTTTTGTTCATTTTTTTTTCTAATACACTCGTAAATTCCATTAATACACTAATAATCTTATGAGGATTTAAAAATGTTAAAAACTCATTTAAACTATCTTCACAAAGTTCTTTAACCACTACATTCTGTTCTTTCCTATCTATAGTTATATTATTTTTTTGTATGATATTCATGAGACGTTTTTCACCATCTCCTCCTATAAGATTCTCAATGGATATAAATGGAGCATCTATCTTAGGATCTATAACCCCTACAGTGGCTAGTATTGCGTATTGATTCACTAAATTTTCTAAGTCGGCTTTTAAATTCTTTATTCCAATCGGTATGATAATTATTTTATCTCTTGTTATGTTTATTACAATATCCTGAACCAGTTCTTTAAGTTTTTTTGCTGTGCCCTCCCCTGTAGAACAAATGGTTATTATAGCCTCACTCCTTTGCTCTATTTTTTTAGAATCTTTACTATAAAGCCCATATCCTTTAAAGTCTTTTAAAGAATCATATAAAGTATCTAAATCCATATCAAGCATGTTAGCCTTTCTAACAGCTTCAAGTACTAAGGCCGTTGATGCCATATCAATAGTCTTAACTCTTATACCTGTTTTTAGCGTTATTATAGTATCAAAACTTGTTAAGGATCCCATATCTACAAGTAAAAGCACTCCACGGCCCATATCGATTTCATTTACCTTTTGTATTATATCCTTAAGCACCCTTTGCGGTCCTACATCAAGGGGCATATCTATGCTTTCAACTACTCCCTCGCCTAATAGATTTCTAGCTACATTAACCATAGAACTCGCACTGCTACTACCATGTAGCGCAACTATTACGGCTACTCTTTCATTGTTTTGTTCTTCTTGAATAGAACTAATTAAAAGTGTTAGGTAAATTACTTCCATCTCCGGTACTATAATATTATATTTTTTCTCAATAAGGTCTTTTATTTTAAGTGATATATTAAATTCTTGAGGTTTATCATTAATTATATTTTTAATATTAGTATATTGAAGTCTACGCCTGCTCTCTATTCTTTTTAAAAATGCACTTAAGTGAAGGCTAAAAGCATATAGAAACCTTTCATTAAACTTTCTTTTAAGCTCTGATTCAACAAGCTCTCTTACTTGCTCTGCAAATTGAAGGGTATCTTCATTTACTAACTTAAGGATTTTTTCTCTGCCATGAGCGCTATTTTTGCTTTTTTTATAAAAACTTTTAAGATGAATATTAATATCAGTTGTAATGAATTTCTTTATATATTCATCATCTGCACCTTCATCCTTTAAAATAGCAGCCTTATCTTCAATTATTTTATATAAATTAAAAGTTGGCTCATAAGAATCCTCTTCTGAGAGGACTTTATATCCCTGCGGTAACACCACCATCTGATTGTCAAAGAATTTAGATAGCTCCTCTGTCTCCATTTTCTTACTACCCAATGAGAATAAACCATTTTTTATATCTGATGGTAATGATTCGAAATCAATATCAATAAAATCTTTATTGTTTATACTGTTTAGAAATCCAGTAGCACACACCAATTGTATATTAGATTTCATCTGACCAATATTTCCATAGGAGACACTCCCTATAATTGCCTTTACAGCTTCCGAGTCTACCTTTATTGGTTTATTTACTCTATGCGCCTCATTTGTTAAAAGAAACTTCATTATATCTAATTTATCCTTACCAGGTCGTTCTTCTAGTGATGGAAGAGATATAACAATAGGAATTCTACGTACAAATGTTTTTAAGAGTGATGATGCAGGGTTTTCTGTGGTTGCCCCTATAATAAGTACAGTAGATTTTCTGTTTCTTTCCGTTTCACCAAGTTTATTATAGCTTCCGGTATCTATAAAATAGAAAATCATTTCCTGGCCCTCAGGTGGGAGTCTATGAATTTCGTCTAGGAATAGTATACCTCCATTAGCCTTTGCTACAAGACCTTCTTTTTCTACATCTGCTCCTGTAAAAGCACCTTTTATATGACCAAACATATGTGATAATAAAAGCTGTGGATTATTATAGTAGTCTGCACAATTAAATAGTACGAAAGGAGCCTTAGCGTCTAATCTTTTAACATAGATTGCATATTTATACATCATATTTGCAAATAGTGTTTTACCCACTCCAGTAGGCCCCACTATAAGTGTATTAAGACCATTAGGTGGATAAAGTACTGCTGCTTTCGCTTGCTCAATGTGAGTTCTTAGGCTGGTATTATAACCTATAAGACTGTCAAAAGGATTCTTTTCTACCTCTTCAGTATTTTCATCTACTATAAGTTGATTTAAACTTTCTAATTCTAGGGGACCAGGCTGTAGCTTGTATCCTAAAAGTCTCTCTGTGACATCTCTATCCAAAAATAGGACAGGCCTACCTTTTATCTTTATTATCTTATCAAATCTAAGTAGATTGTTTAGTTCAAGACTTACATTGTTCCTCATCATAGATAGAGCTTTTGCTATCTCTGAAGCACTAAAACCTCTCCCTGACTTAATATCTTCTAAATTAAGTTCTTTAGATTGTTCAACCATATAGCTATATATCTTTTCAATCCTCTTCATATATTTCGCCTCATTTATAATAAATTATTGTGTTTTATTATGTTTAGATATTTTAATACACTTAATAACAACACTTTTTTTATATATTTATATCTTACCTATTATAATACACTTTTATTAATACACTATCCAATAGAATATTATTTTTTAATATCAGATTTTACCCGGCGATGTAGAATATAATTAGAATGTTTTAAAACGTAGATTAAGGGAAGCCACTTTGTGACTTCCCTTTAAAAATTTATTATTTATTTTCAACTTCTCAAATAACATAAATTTTTTTTAATAAAGTAATTTTATTTAAAAGCCTTTTTATAAATCTCTAATATATCTTTAACACTAGAATCTTTTGGATTTCCGGGAGTACAAGCATCTGCCATAGCAGATTCTGCAAGTGCTACTAAATCCTCTTCCTTTACTCCAATTTCTCTTAATATCTTTGGAATTCCAACATCTTGTGAAAGCTTTTTAACTATATCAATAGCTGCTTTTCTATATTCATCTTGAGACATGTCGTCTACGCCACTAACTTTCATAGCGCGTGCTATTTCTCTGTATTTTTCTCCAGTAGATTCTGCATTATATTCCATAACATATGGTAGAATCACTGCATTAGCAATTCCATGTGGAGTATCATAGAAAGCTCCAAGTGGATGTGCCATTCCATGAACAAGTCCAAGACCTACATTGCTAAAGCTCATACCTGCCATATATTGTCCAAGTGCCATATCTTCTCTTCCCGCAGGTTCATTTGCTACTGCACTTCTAAGTGAGCGCGCTATAATTTCAATAGCTTTTAAGTGAAGAGTATCTGTTAATTCCCAAGCACCTTTCGTAATATATCCTTCAATAGCATGAGTTAAAGCATCCATACCAGTTGCTGCTGTTAATCCCTTTGGCATTGATGACATCATTTCTGAATCAACAACTGCTATGACAGGAATATCATGTGGATCTACACATACAAATTTACGTTTTTTTTCTTCATCTGTAATTACATAATTAATTGTAACTTCTGCTGCTGTTCCTGCAGTTGTTGGCACCGCAATAATAGGTACACATTTATTTTTAGTTGAAACTGTACCTTCAAGACTTCTAACGTCTGAAAATTCAGGATTGTTTATAATAATTCCAATAGCCTTTGCAGTATCAATTGATGAACCTCCACCTATTGCAACTAAATAGTCTGCACAACATTCTTTAAATTTTTCTATACCGCTTTTTACTACATTTATAGTAGGATTGGCTTTTACATTATCAAAAATTTCAAAATCCAGATTATTTCCTTTTAGTAAATTCGTTACCTTAGAAGCTACATTGAATTTTATTAAGTCTTTGTCAGTTACAACTAAAGCTTTTTTATATCCTCTTATTTTAGCTTCTGAAATAATATTAGAAATTGCTCCTGCTCCTATATAGCTTGTCTCATTCAAAATCATTCTATTTGCCATAATAATCACTCTCCTTTAGAATCCAATCTTTTAAAAAATTATTAACTCATCATCATCGGACTATTTACCTTCTGAAATGTCTTTAACCTAAATAGTCTTCTGAGATGCTGACATTAAAATCTTTTGCTAAATCTCTAAAGTTTTGAGAAGTTATTGTTTGCTTCTTTCCTCCCATAGATAATACTTTAACTAAAATTTCAGCTGATTTTTCTACTGTATCCATAAGTCCAAAAGTTAAGTCTAAAGTTTCACCAGCACAGAACATACCATGATGTGCCCAAATTACAACATCGTGATCATTCATTAATTTACCAGTTTCTTCTGCAATTGGAGCTCCACCTGGAACCATCCATGGAACTACGCCAATACCTCCTGGAAATACTACTGGACATTCTGTTGCCATTTCCCACAACTGCCTAGTAAATACCTTGCCCTCAAGTGGTAATACGAATGTTAAAGCTATAGTGTTTGTAGTATGTGAATGCATTATAACTCTATATGCTCCATTTGTTTTTTCTTTCTTTATTGAATGACTCATTAAATGCGAAATTATTTCACTCGTTGGTCTTGCTCCGTTTATTAGTCCCCAAACTATTTTGTAGTTTTCACCTTTTTCATCAACCTTAACTATTCCTGCATTTTCTTCTAAACAAACGCTCATGTTTCTTATGAATTTTCCACTTCCAGTTACTAAAAAATATTCATTAGCTAAATTTTTAACAGTTACTCCAATTGGGGTGTATGCTGAATCTTCTTTTATAAATCCTTTAATTGCTGATACTTCATCCTCTGTTAATCTGTAAGTTATGTTTCCACCGTTTCTTTCATGCCAGCCTTTAAGCCATGCATCATTAGTAATTTTCTTAAAGTTTTGTACAAATTTCATATCTTCTATTGCCATTATAATCTCCTACTTTCTTTTTGATAATTCAATTTTTTCATAGTCCTTAACAACATCAAGCCATTTTTCAGCTACTGGAACATTATTCTTTTCACAATAGTAATTCCAAATATCGCCCATTGGATAAGTTTTGAACTCTTCCATCAAAGCTAATCTTTCTGTAAAATTTCCTGTGTCTTGTAATTCTTTTAATTTTTCATTAGGGGTGAGCATCGCACTGAGTAATGCCTTTATCATATTTCTTGTTCCTATTGTCCATGCTGCTATTCTATTAATACTTGCATCAAAGAAATCAAGTCCAATAATTACTCTGTCCAATGCATCATTTCTTACAATTTCTTTTGATAATTCTTTAAGCTCATCATCTAAAAGTATAACATGATCAGAATCCCATCTTACAGGTCTGCTTATATGAAGTGCTACTTTTTCATTAAATAATAACATTGCTGAGAGTTTATCTGAAACAACTTCTGTCGGATGATAATGTCCCGTATCCATTAATGACAATAAATTATTTCGAGCTGCATAACTTATGTAAAATTCACTTGAACCTACAGTATAAGCTTCTGCACCTAATCCAAATACCTTTGATTCAACACAATCTAGGTTGTATTTTTTATCAATTTTCTCTTTAAATATTTCATCTAAAGATTCTTTAAGCCTTCTTCTAGGTCCCATTCTATCACTAGGAATATCTTTGTATCCATCTGGGATCCATACATTTGTTAAACAAGTTTGTCCAAGTTCGCGTCCAAAGTATTCTCCAATCTTTCTTGATACCTTACAATGCCTTATCCAGAAATCTCTTATTTCTTTATCTGGACTAGATAGAGTTAATCCATCTGCAGCTTTTGGATGTGAAAATATTGTTGGATTAAAATCAAGACCTAATTCATTTTTCTTTGCCCAGTCTACCCACTTTTTAAAATGCTCTGGTTTCAGTTCATCTCTTTCAACTACTTGTCCATTAGTTTCAGCATATATAGCATGAAGATTTATTTTGTGTTTTCCTGGAATTAAGCTTAAAGCTTTATCTAGATCTTTTCTTAATTCTTCTCCATTTCTAGCCTTTCCTGGATAATTACCAGTTGAAGCTATTCCACCTGATAATTCATTTTTATTAATTTCAAAACCAGTTATATCATCACCCTGCCAACAGTGAACTGATATTTTCACCTTATTAAGTTGTTCTAAAATTTTATCTACATCTAATCCCCATCTTTCATATTCTTTTTTAGACATCTCATACTTTTCTTTAATATTCATTTATGTAACCTCCCTATAAATTTTAATCTTTAATCTTTATTAGGAAATATTTAATTTCCATTAGGTTTAAATATATTAATATCAAAGGATTCTTTAATAGCTCGCCTTGCTTGTCCTAAGTCTTTAAAAACGTTTTTACTTAGAAGTTGGGCTACAATATTTCCTATTGCTGTTGCTTCAATTGGTCCAGCTATTACTTCTTTTCCAGTAACGCCTGCAACTAATTCATTAAGAAAATCATTTTGACATCCTCCACCGAAAATATTTATTCTCTTGAATTTTTTATCAAATATCTCTTCAATGTTTAAAACAGCTTTTTTATAACAATGAGCTAAACTATTAAATACACACATTGCTATTTCTCCAACTCCATCTGGAATCTTTTGATTATTTGATCTGCAATAATCCTTTATTTCCTTTATCATATTAGTTGGTTTTAAAAATCTTTCATCATTAACATCTATTATTGAAGAAAAATTCTTCTTTTCTCTTGCTAAAGTTACTAATTCTCCAAAAGAATATTTATTTTCAAGATTTCTTGCAACCTCTTGAATAATCCAAAGTCCCATAATGTTTTTTAAAAATCTAAATCTATAATCTATACCGCCTTCATTCGTGAAATTGTATTCCATAGTTTGTGGTACGCATAGTGGAAATCTATTTTCAAGACCAATCAATGACCATGTGCCTGAGCTTAAGAAAATACTATCACTATCATTACATACTGATGATATAAATGCGGAACCAGTATCATGAGTCGCAGGAAGTATAACTTCTATGTCAAATCCAAACTCTTTAACTAATTCGTATCGAAGACAGCCAAGATTAGTTTTAGGCAATTTTATTTCCTGGAAAATGTCCTTTTTAATTCCTAAATCATCTAAAATTTTTGGGTCCCATGTTCTATCAAAAGAATTTACTAATTGGGTTGTTGTTGCATTAGTATACTCATTAACTTTTTCTCCTGTAAGCAAGAAATTTAGATAATCAGGAATCATTAAGAAAGTCTTTGCTTTATCTAAAATCTCTGGATTTTTTTTCTTAATGGCTAGTAATTGATATATAGTATTGAATCTTTGGAACTGAATTCCTGTATAAAAATACATCATATCTTTTGGAATAATCTTAAATACTTCTTCCATCATTCCTTCTGTTCTATCATCTCTATAAGATACAGCATTACCCAAAATATCATCATTTTCATCAAGTAGCACAAAATCTACTGCCCAAGTATCTATTCCTATACTTCTCGGAATTTTTCCTAACTGGGCGCATTTTTTTATTCCTATTTTTATATTTTCAAATAACAAATCAATATTCCAACAATATTCATCTGCTACTTTACTAATTCCATTTTCAAATCTATATATCTCTTCTAATTTTAATTTCCCATTTTCCACAGAGCCTAATATATGCCTTCCACTAGAAGCACCAATATCAATGGCTAAATAGTATTCCATAGCTTACCTCCCATTCTTTTGCAAACGTCTACTATTCTTTTCATAAGAATGTCTATAACCCATATTGTAATTTAATAGCCTGATAACTTCTAGGTCCTATAACGACAATCACACTGTCCTAATATGCAAATGTATCCTTTAAGATATTTATTATTTTCTTCTGTACTCATCAGGCGTGATCCCCACCTGCTCTTTAAATTGCCTATAAAAATAACTCACATTGGAATAGCCTATTTCAGTAATCACATCGATTACTGTCATCTTTGTATTTTGTAATAAATATTCTGCTTGCTTTATTTTCTTTTCTTTTACAAGTTCCGTTAATGTTTTTCCTATAATCTTCTTAACTAATTTACCTATATAATCAGGATTATAACTAAAATGATCTGCCATACCCTTGAGTGTTATATCCTTATAATTACTATTAATATAATTTAGAATTTCCGTAGATATTGTAGACTCAATTTTAGAAACCATCTCACTAGATAAATATTTTTTATAATCCCGTAACAATTCATTAAATAGGAGCATTATATAAGCCCGAATAGCCGTTTCCATACCATTTTTTTTATCATAATATTCCATAAGTATTTGTATCATAAAATTACAAACTTTATCATTTTCAGATGTTTTAAAATGAATATATTGCTTAAACTCATTTTTCCCATATATTGCTTCAACAATAAAATTAGATATTAGATCATTATCAGCAATTTGACTCATAAAAACCCAATCAAAGAATTCTTTCTTTATTAATACATTAATGGCGATATCATTAACACTTGCCATCTCTATACTATGTTCCACATTCATATCTAATAATAAAATTTCTCCTTTATTTATTACTAATTTTTCACCTTCTATTTCTTGTTTTATACTTCCTGAATAAACAAACATCATTTCTAAATAATCATGTTTGTGTTTGTCAAATCTTATAAATCTATCATGTTTGTGAATAGATATAACTTCTGATGTATTCATCAATTTCTTATTGTTAATTACCCACAATTTATCTATTGCTTTACTAGAAAAATGTTCCTTAAGTTTAATATTGTTATCTTTGCTTTTTTCAGTGTTATATAAAATATATGTTTCCTTTTCTATATCATTTAATTGTTTTAATTTTTCATCAAGTTCTTTAATATTCATATTATCACCATCACTTTTTATTTTATAATCCTTTATTTATTATAGCCATAGAAATTTATTATAGCCTTATAACTTTAGTCTTACAATTTATATGTGATGGTGTTTAAAGTTTTACATCAGTTATGCAGATAAATCACCATAACGTTCTTTCTCAATTGCATCAAGTGTCCTCCCTGAAGTATTGGGAGCAAATACAACACCAATTACTGCACTAATTATTAGGAACCCTACCATGAATGCCGCCGCCAATTGGAAACCAAACTTGCTCATAATGCTTGGGATAATAAAACTCCATATACCAAGTGCGATACGTACTACAAAGAACATTACACCTTGAGCAGTAGCTCTATATTTTGTTGGAAAAAGTTCGCTAGCCCATAGTTGATAAAATGGTTGTGCACCAAATCCAAAAGAAAGTCCATTTACAATAACAAATATTACAAGCATGCTTGGTTTCATACTTGAAGCTGGTAATAAGAATATTGACCATGCACCAATTGCCATTATAGCTGCTGCTGCATATAATCCTTTACGGCTTACTTTATCTCCAAGTTTCATGAAAATGAAATAAGTACCGATAGCTGTAAAGCCGAATAATACTGCTTGAAGTAAATTGGCTGTTTGTGCTGAAACCCCACCAACTGTTTGATAAATTAATGGCATGAAAAATCCCATTGTACCTGCTGCCAAGTTCCAAAATAAATATACACCAAGCAAAAACAATATTGATTTGAAATTTACTGGTTTTAATATATCTTTTATAGTTACTTTCTGAAATTGTCCTTTTGATGCAAGTTGTTTTTCTTTTTCTTTTTGTACGAGCCATGACTCAGATTCTGGCAATGTTCTTCTTATTAACCAAGTGATTAGAGCCACTATAAATAAATGTGCAAAAACTATACGACTACCAAGTAATCCTAGATTTCCGAGTGCTACTGATAAAATCAAAACAATAATTGGACAGCTGACCATGCAAGTTGCGCTGTACCACAATGCTTCGCCCTTTCTTTTGCAGGAGCCCCTTCAGCAATAGTAGTCCAAGAAGCTGGAATGTCAGCACCAACTGATAATCCTACGATTATATATCCAGTTAACATCATTCCAAAATTCTGTGAAAAGATAATAAATAACATACCGAACATATAAAATAACATAGAGCAATTATAAACCAATTTACGACCATATTTATCGCAGATATAACCACCAATTAACGCACCAATGGCTGCGGAAACAGCATTCGAACTTAAAGCACTTAATAATCCAAGTTTCATATCAGTCATATGAAGATATTTCGTCCAAAGTGATAAACCTGCAGCTCCAGCAACTATAGAACCTGCATCAATGTAATTTGCCATAGATGCTGAAATAGTTGTTTTCCAAGTTAATTTGTTTTTATCCTTAACACTCATTTGCTTTTCATCTTTATTACACATTTGTTTTATTCCTCCTTTTCTTTTACTCTAAATGGAATAGTTCTTTTAACTCAATTGAAACTGGACTATTATCTTCATTTGTTTCCATAACATCCTTCATATATTCCCACCATTTTTTACATATCTCTGTTTCGGAACTTTCACTCCATAATTTCTCATCTTCAATTTCTAAATATACAATTAGACTATTTGTTTCTGCTTCCAAGTAAATAGAATAGTTTTTTGCACCATATTGATTTAACATCTCCACCATTTCAGGCCAAATTTCATCATGACGTTTTTTGTACTCATCATGTACACCGCTAAATACTTTCATAACAATACATTTACGAATCATTTCGTATTCCTCCTTTGTATATCTTGTATGTACTTTATATATATTTTTTTATACGTTTACATAAATAGTATATTTTTTTGTATACGGTTGCTGTATACGTTTGTAATTGATTATATTCATATTATACCTGCTTATATAGAAACATTCATTAACCTTAAAAGTGTTGTTAACTATCAAAATCAGTTTTTAGGGATGAACAAATGCTAGCTAATTCTGTCTTTAATCCTTATATATAATATAAAAACGCCTTTGTAATTTCATCAATTACAAAGACGTTTTTGTTTAATTATTATTTATCATAATACTTTAACTCATCTATTCCAGCATTCTTTTTCTCAAATCATCAACCTTTTTGTCTTCCCTATTATTTTGAAGCATCATGTATAAATAAATTGGGATACCTACGAGCATTAGTATAAAACCATACATTACAACATTTGCACCAGTTCCGTATATTGCATAAATAGTATATCCAAAAGCAAGCAATGCAACAAATGAATTCTTAAGGAAATTCCAAATATTAAAATTTTCAGAATGTTGTTTTAAGAGCACTATGTCTGCTGCCGCTGAAAAAGCATAAGCAGGTAAGAATGCCAATGTAGCAAGTAATAGCATAAAATTAAATGCTGCATTTAATGAACCTACGTAATTTAATATAAGAAGTAAATTAGCTGCAACACCACTTATTACAAGTGACGCTACAGGAGTTTTGTATTTGGGATGTATTTTTCCAAATACTTTTGGAAATAATTTATCTTGAGCAGCACCATATGAACTTCTAGCAGTTGTTAATATCCAGCCAGCTGTTGCTCCTAGTGTTGATATTATAGCACCAATAGCTATAAAGTTTCCACCCCAAGTTCCACCAGTTGCTGCATTGATTATATCTGCAAGTGGAGCCTTTGAGTTAGCTAATGTTGCTTGATCTAAAACACCCATAGCAACTATTGAAACAATTAAATATATAGCTGCTGAAATTAAAGTACCATATATAGTACTCTTTCTAATGTTTTTTTCTGGATCTTTAATTTCTCCTGCAGGTACTGTTGCACTTTCGATTCCTACGAAAGCCCACAGCGCAATTGCAATTGCTGCCGGTAGAGTACTAAATCCCGAAACCTTAGCACTTGAAACAGTACTAAGCATTAAGGGGTTAAAATGAATACCTGCAATTACTACAAATACTACTAATGCACCTACTTTTAGTACCGTTGTTACAATTGTAATCATACCTGCTCCTTTTACGCCAAGAATATTTATAATGGTAAAAAACCACAATACGCCTGAAGTAATTAAGAACGCAGACATTGGATCCGCTGCACCAGGGAAAAAATAAGTGAAATAAAGCATAAATGCAGTAATAATAGCAGCGTTTCCAACCCAAGCGCCTACCCAATAGGTCCATGCAATTAGAAATCCTGCAAAATCACCAAAGGCTGCTCTAGTATACACAATAGGACCACCCGTTAGTGGCATAGCAGTTCCTAAACTTGCAAAACTTAATGCAATAAGAAGTGATCCAATAGCTGTAATTACCCAAGCAATTATAGCAGTTTTAGGATTTGATGCAGAAGCTAGCGACGCAGCCGAGGTGAAAATACCTGAACCTATACAGTTACCTACGACTATTGCAGTTGCTGCGGCAAGGCCAAGTTCCCTTTTAAGCTCAATTTTACCAGGCTCCTTAATGTTATTGACTTGATTCATAAAACAATACCTCCTCAATTGTTGATCTTAAAACATTTTATTATTGCGGTGAAAACAAAACGTCAATTAAAAAATTGTCAACCTAGAATAATTTTTTAATTGTTTTTAATTTTACATTATATCTTAACTATTCTATTACAACGATGTATTTATAATTATAAATATATCATAAAATTTCTGTAAAAACGATGTTTTTATTTAACACTAACCAATATAATGAATAATTGTTCTTTCCAATCTAGTAAGAATCTGCAAATGTATTTAATCATGTTATTAAGTATATATAAATAAATCTAAAATAAATAATAATTAATACCTTTATATTTTTCAATGAAATGGGCAAACTATTTTCAATATATATAAAAAAATCTCTTTATTCGGAAGGAGGTTATTATGAATAACCACAATGTTGAAAATGAAAAGGATTTTTTAAATTATCCTATAAACAGCGATTTAGTGAACATACCTATCACGACCCAAATGGATAATGTCCGCAGTACTCCTGATATAGCTGATAATGATAAATTTAATAAAAGAAATGAGAAAAAGAGATCCCACAATAAAAAATAATTACCAGCTAATAATTAAAATATTAAAACACAGTAAATTTTTATTTTATCTACTGTGTTTTTTTATGTATTTTTATAGCGAATCTTCCCACTCAGGTCTTAACAAACCATACAAATACATATCATAACGTTTGCCATCCCGATGTATGAATTCCCTGTAAATCCCTTCTCTTTTAAACCCTATTTTCTCGTATAACTTTATAGCAGGTTCGTTGTATTCAAGTACAGTAAGATATATTCTATGAAAGTTCAGTTCCTCAAATCCAAACTCCATTGTTAATTTAAAAGCTTCCGTGCCGTACCCTTGTCCCCTACTTTTTTCTTCTCCAATTCCTATATATATTAAAGCAGTTCCATTATTCCAAGATATATTTTCAAATCCTGTAACTCCAATTAATTTCTGCTCTTTAAGTTCTTTCACACCAAAAATATACGCTGTATTGCTTTTTCTTATATCACTAATTACATCTTTTATATCTTCCATATTTTTAGGAATTGCGCTTACTACATCATAATTACGCATGAAAGATACATCATTGTGCCACTTTTCGATTTCCGAAATATCTTCTTCATTTATAGAAGTAAGATTTATTTTTTCTCCACGCAAAAGATTTTTCATTCTATCACCTTTCCCATTTTTATTTTAAAACAAAGAATAAGACCCTTTCGGATAAATAGACTAGCAAAATGCTAGTCTATTTATTTGATATCATTAATATTATTAAAACCAAAGATATATTTTTTTTCTAATTTAAATGGATGATAAGATAATTTTGATTTCCTTAGACCTGCTATTCCAAGATCCTGCTCTCTATTGATTATCTTAACATCACTAAAATTTCTATCGACGAAAGTTTTATTGATAAAACTATATACTCCACTGTACTTCACATCTGCTTTTTCTATATGGATTACTGCCAAATTATCATTTAGTTTTTCACCTAAACTAAATGCTACTATTTTTCCATCTACGTAAACAGCTATTCCTTTTGTATTTACAATTTCCATATTTTTCAGAACATCTTTTATTCCCTGCAATTCGCAATTAAGTATATAATCAGCTTTATTGCTTTCATACCATTTTTCTGCTGCTACTATAACATCTCTTATTACTTCAACTTCCTTAATGTCTTTAATCTCATAATTGTAATTTTTCACAAAAGAGTTATAATGGTTTTTTTTACCATGAAGTTTCTTTCCGGAAAGTTTTATAAGTTTTTCGGTTTCATATAAATAATCAAAATTATCTCTATCTTCCTTTATACAGATACCATGAGTTTCACCATAAATTTTCTTTATTTTTTCCATAAAATCCTCATCTAGGTCCTTAAACAAGAAGTCCATATTATCTTTTGTTTTATATTCCATTAGTGCATCTATTATTTCTTTAAGATTTTCATTGCTGTAACCCAAAGGTTGCATAAAATAATATCTTCCCTCAAAATCTTTTTTCTTTATTATTAGAGCACCTTTATGAATAGTAAAACAAATATCACAAGCTTCTCTCCATATATATAAAGTTGTAAAAGAATATTCACAACTTAGAAATTTATATGGATATATAAATTCTTCAAGTAAATTTTTATCTTCAATCATAAGTCTTTTAAAAATCATAATCTCAACCTTTCCCTTTAAGATATACCATAAATATCATCTTTTCTTTCTCTCATGTATCATTTTAGACCGTTAACATATTTTTTGCAAGTAGATACCTTTTTGAACTTTAGTTACCAACTAGATACTTTATATTAGTAATATAATAATACGATACATTATTATACATCAAAGTCGTAAAATAGTTAACTTAAATTAGTTTTATTTATATTGTTCTATGATCGAATTGTGATAATGTCTTATTATACCGAATTTGATTATGTCCCAAAAAGAATATAGTATAATAAAACCTCATGACTAACGTTAAATAGCTATTACCATGTACTTGAGCAAATATTGAAAACCTACGGTATTCCTTATATGTTTTACATTTATAATTTATATTATCCCTATTGGACTTATTTTTAATTAAATTCATAATTTTCATTACACTCAAAATAAAGTAGTAGTAATTTTAAATTTTATTTACTAAGAAATTCCCCGAATTCCTCCTTATTTTGAAATTTTCCAATAAAAAAAGTACTATATAAATAATATCATATATAGTACTTTTCCCACAATATAAATCCTTATAACGATATATTTATAAAAATATCTTCAATTTCTCTTTCAATTTCTGACCCTTCAAGCAAAAGCTCGCAAACTGTTATAACCTATTATAAATTCTCTAATTGGATACAATCCTTTTGTACATAGGTTGTAAGAAAATCTATATATACTATTTTCTCAGGTGTGTTTTTATCATTTATCATTATTTATACACATGATAAGTTCTTTAGTTAATCAACTCTTCTTAAATCTCGATTGCACCGCTCGCTTTACAACATCAAAAAAACTTAACGAATGAAGCATATGCTTTGGCTCAACATATTTTCGAATAGCACGAAGTACTTTTTTGGGTTCTTTAGAAGAAAAAATATAGTTACCATTTTTCTTCGTTTGGATCGCATATCGTGGAATCCACTTTCCTTTTAGCAATACGGACGCAATAACATTGTCAACGTCTTCCCATGGAATTTGAATATATTTGCGAGAATCACGAGAATTATAAAACTCAAAACCTTTGTCGCCGATCATAATTTTTCCATAATCTGTAAGACCTGTAAGCGCTGTTGCATCAATTACTAGATCCACCTTTGTATTGAGTGATTGAACCATATGATCTACCTCTTTTCTATTATACACACATTTGTTTCTATTATATGCTTTTTATTTGTTTCTATTAATTAATAGCTATCTTTAAATCATCTCCTGCGGAGCTGCAATATTAACGACTTCAGAAGGAGATTTATACTCCCACTGAAGTTTTCTATTTGCTAGGGTGTGTAACTCCCACTAATAGAAGTGGGAGCCTTTCCTTCTGAAATGTCGTTAATACTTCGCGGGAATTTTTGAATACCTTCAAAATATTTACCACGCTCTCAATGCATAAACTACCTTGCTTCTGCTAAATTAATAAATCATTGTACTTCTTGACTATAGTATATAATATACCTTCTTAAAATGAAATAATCAAGTGCAGCAAGGCACAACCGTCAAAAACAGTTATACTAGACATAAAATTAAATCATCTCCTGGGTCGATGCAATATTAACATAGAAGGTAATAAAAAAAACCCAGGCCAAAAAGCCCAGGTTGAGTAAAAAATATTACATTAAACCGATTAAGTGGAAAACAATTCCGACTGCGAACAGCCCAAAAATAATTGTAATTGGAGATACTTTCTTCTTAAGCAACCACATACAAAGTAATGTCAATGCTAATCCTGCAAGTCCAGGAATCAAAGAATCCAAGTTATTTTGCAATGTTGTAACCTTAACATTAGTTAGTGACAAACCACTTGATTGTTGTAACAGAGCTTCTTTAATACCGTTCGCTCCAGCAGGAATGTTGTTCCAATCAATGTAGGCACCGTTAGCTAACTTAACGTTTGATACTACTGGTGCAAATTTAACGGATACCCATCGGTTAACTAATGATCCCAAAATGAACATACCAAGGATAGATGCTCCTTTTGTAACATCTTGTAGTAAACCACCTGATACATCATCGGTAATATGAGAACCTGCTTTGTAACCAAACTCTTGTGTATACCACATAAATGCCATACGGATGATATTCCAAGCGAAGAAAAAGATAATTGGTCCAAGGATGTTACCAGCCATAGCAAGAGAAGCAGCTAAAGCCCCTAAAATTGGTCTAACAGTAAACCAGAAAACTGGATCACCAATACCAGCTAAAGGTCCCATCATACCAACTTTAACACCTTGAATAGTTATGTCGTCGATTGGTAAACCATTTGCACGGTCTTCTTCTAAGGCTAATGTTACACCAATGACTGGTGAAGCTACATATGGGTGAGTGTTAAAGAACTCCAAGTGACGTTTCAATGCAGCTGCACGATCTTCTTTAGTCTTGTATAATTTTTTGATTGCGGGTATCAATGCAAATGCCCAACCACCGTTTTGCATTCTTTCGTAGTTCCAAGAACCTTGAAGGAAAAATGAACGGAACCAAACAGAAATACGATCTTTTCTCGTTAATTTTATTTTATTTGCCATTTTCGTGTTCTCCCCCTTTCTTAGTAAGTATCAATAATATCGCCTAATGGATCACCAATATTTGAGTTTCCACCATTACCTGAGCCGCCTTGTTTAGTAAGCTTTAAATAAACAAGAGCCACACATACACCGATTGCACCTAGTCCGATAAGTGTAATTTCTGAAATGGTTGCTAACACAAAACCAATTGCAAAGAATGGCCATACTTCTTTTGTAGCCATCATATTGATTACCATTGCATAACCGACAGCTACGACCATTCCACCACCGATTGCTAAACCACCTGTTAACCAAGTAGGCATAGCTTCAAGTAATGAACGAATCGGAGCAGCACCAATTGCTAAAATCAAGCCTGCTGGAATTGCAATACGTACACCCTGCAAACAAATAGCAATGATCTGCCACATTTCAACTTTTCTGATATTTCCTTCTTTAGCAGCAGCATCCATGAAATGTACAAACGCTGTAGCAATGGTACGACAAATAATTGTTAATAATAACCCTGCAACTGCTAGCGGAACAGCAATAGCGATAGCTGAAGGAACTCCTGCTGTACCTTGGCCACCAAGAACTAAAATAATTGCAGATGCAACAGATGCAAGCGCTGCATCTGGTGCTACAGCAGCACCGATATTTGCCCACCCTAAAGCAATCATTTGAAGAGTACCACCTAAGATTAGGCATGGTATTAAGTTACCTGTAACTAAGCCGATTAACGTACAAGCAATTACTGGTTGGTGGAATTGAAATTGATCCAAGATACCTTCCATACCAGCTAGAAATGCCACGATAACGACTAATATCACTTGGACAATATTTATATCCATGATTATTAATCCTCCTTTTTCATTTAAATTTTTAGATTATTTTAGTTTATTTAATTCACCTTGTGCTTTTTTAAGGATTTCGGCCATATTTCCTTTTGAATCATTTGGGACTTTACGAACATCAAAAGTAAGTCCAGCTTGTTTAAGCTTATTGAAGGTATCAATATCGTCTTGATTGAAAGCAAGTACTTTGTTTGGTTGAACTTTACCGGTCGAGTGAGCCATAGAGCCAATATTGATTGTCTTCAAAGGTACTCCACCTTCTACCGCTCTAAGTACATCTTGTGGATTTTCAAAAAGAAGCAATGCACGTTGTCCGCCGAAAGACTGATCATTTTTTGCAAGTTTAATCATTTGATTAACTGGAACAACATGAGCTTTAACACCCGGAGGAGCAGCCTGTGTGATCAATTTCGTACGAAGCTCATCTTTGGCTACTGCATCTGACACGACAATAATTCGTGTAGGTAGCACATCTTTTGTCCAAGCAGTCGCTATTTGTCCATGAAGTAAACGAGAGTCAATACGAGCTAAAACATATTCGAATGATCCAGGTGCACCTGCATTAGATGGCCCAGCGGTCGTTGCAGAAGCTTTACCATTATCTGCTGGTTCTAATTCTTCAGGCTTAACTTTAATTCCTTCTTTAGCTGTTTTTAAAATATAAGCCGCAATTTCCTGTGCGGATTCCATTGAAGAACGTGAAGCATAAGCTTCAATCACCATTGGTAGATTCATACCAGCTACGATTGCCCATTTATCTTTGTGTTCTTCAAATAGACTATTTGCTTGGTTGAATGGTGTACCACCCCAAAGATCAACTAAGATTAAAACCTCATCTTGGTTGTCAAAGGATGCGATTGCGTCTTTCATTTTTGCTTTAAGATCATCAGGGCCTTCACTAGGCATCAACGTAACAGCTTGTGCGTTTTCTTGTTCTCCGAAAATCATCGCACCAGATTGCAAGATGCCTTTAGCAAATTCTCCGTGACTAGCAAGAATAATTCCTACCATCTTTATACCTCCTATTTTTTATTTGTTACAGTAAAATTTATATAAAAGTTTAAAAAAACCTGTAACCAAAATTAGTAATTATGATATTTTTCAATTAATTTAAGAATTGTAATGACATTTGATTTCACTCCAGGTGGAGATGCTTGTTTTAACAATTTTTTTTGGAACTCATCACAAGCAAACATAACGATTACAAGTAAAACCCATTCAATCTTAGTTGCTTTGACAGAATTTAATATGGTGAATCTTATAGTTTTGACATTAAATCTACTTTTGAATCTGAAGAAATTTTTCTTATTTCTAGTTCAATGCCTTTTTCATTTAATTTTTTGAAAGCTTCAATATCTGTATCATCTACCGATACTACACTAGTTATTTGTTTCTTTCCTTCTTTAAATGACATACCACCAATATTTACACTCTTTATGGCTACTCCACCTTCAACCATTCTTACAACATCGGTTGGATTAGTGAAAAGAAATAGCACTCTATCATCTTGGTATTTTGGATTCTTATAAACTCTTATTGCCTCATCAATTCCTACAACACTTGATTTAATTCCTGGAGGTGCAACTTGCTCCAAAAGTGTCTTTCTAATTAAGTCCTTTTTTACATCATCATTACATACAATTATTCTTTGACATTTTGTGTCTTTTGACCAAATTGTTGCTACTTGACCATGTATTAATCTGTCATCAATTCTTGCTAACACTATATTCATTATAAATCATTCTCCTCATCAGCACTTTCACCTAAGTTGTCACACTATTATATATAGCAATTGTCGTGCCAAAATAGTGTATTGTTTTTTATATTTGTGTTAAATCTTTTAAAATAGCCATTTTTTATTTTAAATTTTTTTTATTTTTTTTATATTGATACACTTATTCTATAGTTTCAATACTAATTTTAATTTTTCGCTGATAAAAAGTGTTTCAAAAAAGAAGTGTATCAGTATATTATCTTCTATTCTATCATTTCTGCTAAAAACAATATTTCATCTTCAGTTAAACTTATGTTTATTGCGTTTTTAAATACTTTATTTGCCTCTGTAATAATCTCTACCAAGTGTGAATTTAGCTTAGCTTTTTCCCTCTTGTACTTTAACCCATCCTTTATTATCATTCTCTCTAGTGCACAACCTACATGCACCATTATTCTTATTTTGGTTGCATTGTTAAAGCTTATTTTTGTGTTTTCTTCTAAAATATTTACAAATTGATACAATAAACTTATTATTTTAGAAGGATTTAAATAAGTTAAAAATTGATTTAAACTGTCTTTGCATAAATCCTTAACTACTGTATTTTCATGGCCTTTTTCAATTTTAAAGTTTTTTCTCTGTATTATACTCATTAAAATATTTTCACCATTACCACTAATTAACTCTTCAAGGGAGATAAAGGTCGCTTCAATTTTAGGATTTAAAATACCAACAGAAGCTATAATACTATAGTTATTTTTTATTTTTATTATTTCCCTTTTTATGTCTTTTATACTTATTGGTAAAATTTCAATTTCTTTTTCATCTGTACTTCTAACAATGTTCTCCACAAGTTCTTTTAGCTTTACTGCAGTCCCCTCACCTGTGGAGCATATTGTTATTATTGCCTTTTTCTTATTTGCATCGTCTTCATTAATAACTTTCTCTTCTTCCTCAATCTTTGAATATCCTCTAAATTGCTTTAGAGAATTATATAAGGCATCTAAATTCATATTTAAAATAGTTGCTTTCCTTATGGCTTCTAATACTAATGAGGTGGTAACCATATCTAGTGTCTTAACCTTTATATCTGTTTTTTCCATTATTATAGACTCAAAGTTAACAAGTGAACCCATATCCACAAGCAATAGAACCCCCTTACCCATGTCTATTCCCCTAACCTTTTCAATAATTTCATCTAAAGTTTGATTGGGACTAACTTCTAATGGCATATCTATTGCTTCGATTACACCCTCCCCTAGAAGCTGCTTTGCCACATTAACCATACTACTTGCTGTGCTGCTTCCATGTGCCGCTACAATTATTGCCACATGCTGATTTGTTTGTTCCTCCGTAATAGAACTGATTAACAATGTAAGATATATAACTTCAATCTTTGGAACAACCACATTATATTTTTTTTCAACCATTCCCTTTACGTCTACTGCAATATTTAATTCTGTGCGTTTATCATCTATTATACCTTCTATATTTTTATACTTAAGATTTTGATGATTACTTAATCTGTTTAAAAATGAACTTAAATGTAGACTTAATGCATATAAAAATCTATCAGTTAGTGTTTTATCAAGCTTTTTTTCAATCATGTCCATTATTTCTTATGAAAATTTAAGAATATCTTCATCTACTATTTTTAATATTTTACTTCTACCATCCTCATCATTTTTAACCTTGTTATAAAAGGATTTAATATGCACATTGATATCAGTTGTAATAAAATTGTTTATATACTCCTCATCTGCACCTCCTTTTTTCAAAATTGCTGCCTTATCTTCTATTATTTTGTATAAATTAAAAGGTGGATCATAAGGATCTTTTTCAATTAATACACTGTGACCTTCTGAAGTAACTATTAGTTGCGAATCTAAATAGCCAGATATTTCTTCCATTTCTTTACGTTTGCCACTTAGATAAAATAATCCGCTTTTAATTTCTGAAGGCAACGAATTAAAATCTATTTCTATAAAATCCTTATTATTGATACTATTTAAAAAACCCTTAGCGCAAATAAGTTGAATATTTGATTTCATCTGACCAATATTTCCATAAGATGTGCTTCCAATAATTGCCTTTACTGCTTCATCTTCAATTTTTATTACTTTGTTTACTCTATGTGCCTCATTGGCTAATAAAAATTTGATAAAATCAACTTTATCACTGGCTGTCCTTTTATCAAAGTTAGGAATAGTTATAATTATTGGTATTCTTCTTACAAATGTCTTTAGTAGTGATGAATTGGGCTCCTCCGTAGTGGCTCCAATTATTAAAACGCAAGATTTTCTGTTTCTCTCTGTCTCTCCTAATCTATTAAACATACCTGTATCCATAAAATAAAACAACATTTCCTGTCCTTCTGGTGGTAATCTGTGTATTTCATCTAGAAATAATATACCGGTATCTGCTTTTTCAACAATTCCAGCCTTTTCGCTATCAGCACCGGTGTATGCTCCTTTAATATGTCCAAACAGTTGTGAGGTTAAAAGTTGAGGATTATTATAATAATCAGCACAATTAAATACTATAAATGGTGAGTTTTCATCTAATTTTTTCCAATACTTTGCTTGCTTGTACATCATATTTGCAAACAAGGTTTTACCAACTCCTGTTTGACCAACAATTAATGTGTGCAAACCATTTGGAGGATAAAGTATTGCAGCTTTTGCCTGTTCAATTTGATTTTTAAGACTAGTTTGTGCTCCAATAAGTTTATCAAAAGGACATTCTTCCTGGCTAGTTTCATTTTTTTCCAAGAAAAACTCATTTAAATTTTTTACTTCTATTGGCCCAACTGGCAACTTTTTATTCAAAATTCTTTCTAAACAAGCATTATCAACGTATAACACAGGTCTAGATTTTATTTTTATTATTCTATCCTGTCTAAGCAATTCATTTAATTCCATACTTACGTTATTTCTTAAAATATCTAAACTCTGAGATATTTCAGCTGCGCTAAAACCGATTTTTTCCACTAAGTTTTCACGATTAAATTTATCTGTTTTTTCAGCAATATACTCATAGATTTTTTCGCTTCTCTTCAAATTATCACTCCCAAAGATTAATACACTTAATACACTTAATACACTTAATACACTTCCTTTATTATAAACTGTATTGAAATAAATATTCAAGTTTTAAGTGTAAAAAAAAAGCTTCTTAGCATCAATATTTTAATTCATCATAGATTTAAGAAATAGATATTTTGTAATAACATATATATGTCTACTGGAGCTAATTATACTGTTATGAGTATTTAAATTTAACTTTAATTTATCTTTATTGCAAACCTCTATAATTTTCAATACCTAATTCATTTTTATAAATAACTTTGTCTGTTAACTTTTCTTTTATAATAGCCCCATTTGATGCTATTACTGGTGACTTTACACCTATTAAATTTGAATAAAAAGCTGCATTGCTTTAAACTCTTCCAGTAGCAACAACAAAGCACCAGCTATTGCTGGTGCTAATAATTAAAACTTTTTGGGACATTTTCAAATTCAGTTGACACTTAAATTAGTTTTATTTATATTGTTCCCACATAGTTACCTTATAAAACTATATTTCTATAGAAACATAAAATCTATTTATATATATCGGAAAATTCTATTGATAGATTTTGTTCATAATTTTTTTCAAAGACCTCTTTATTATTAAGATTATTTTCCTCCTCTTCTCTATCAACTGTTTTAACTGGTAGAGTTATTATGAATTCGCTTCCTTCTCCCTCGACACTATACGCACTAATTTTACCTCCATGCATTTCTACAAGGGATTTTACTAATGCGAGTCCTATGCCACTCCCCTCATTTTGTCTTGATGTAGATTTATCAATTTGTGCAAAACGTTCAAAAATAAAATCTAACTTACCTTTTGGAATTCCTATACCTGTGTCTTTTATAGATATTTCAATAAACCCTACATCATCAGAAATATTAACTAGAATGCTTCCATTTCTCTTAGTAAATTTAACTGCATTGGATAATAAATTCAACATAATTCTTTCAATTTTTTCTTCATCAAATGCAATTATTTTTTCCTCTACATCAGTATCAAATATAAGGGTTATACCATGACTTTTTATATACTCAGCTACAGATTGCGATATTTCTTCAACAACATATACTATATCGCCATTTTTAAGATTAAGGCTTATATAATCTGCATCAATTTTAGTTGTATCTATTATGTTATTAATAAGTCTAAGTAACCTTAGAGAATTTTGATTCATTATATTAATATAATATTTAATTTTTTCTTCACCTAATTTTTTTGATCCGTCCAAGGATTTTAACAACTGTACTGTACTACAAATTACATTTAGAGGAGTTCTAAGTTCATGTGACATATTAGTTAAAAAATCCGTTTTCACCTTGTCATATGCTATAAGCTCTTCTACCCGCCTAGTGGCTTCTGCATTTTGCACGCTAAGAGTTTCAACTTGATTTTTAGCTATTCCAAGCTCATGTACTAATGATAGGGCTTTTTTTACTGAGTGCTTTAATGTTATCAAAGTATTTATTCTACAGAGCAGTTCATGCATATTAAAAGGTTTATTTAAATAATCATTTGCACCACACTCAAATGCCAAAACTAAATGTTCTACGCTACTATCTGCAGTCATAATTAACACTGGAAGTTCAAAAATGGATTGTTTTTCCCTAATAATCACACACACATCATTCCCTGAAATATCAGGCATCATCAAATCAAGAATTACCAAATCTAAATCTACATTTTCATCGATTACTCTCAATGCGTCAGTGCCTGATGATGCTTCTAAGATTTCAAAAGTTCCATTTGATAGATAATTCTTTAATACCTTAAGATTTACATACTCATCATCAACTATTAAAATCTTGTACTTATCTTTACTACTTGAATCTATATTTTCATTAATAATTTTTCTAACATTCTCCATAGATACACTTACTACGTTAGGTTTTATCTCTAGATGTTTTGAATATGTTGCTAGCATTTCTGCGGTCTCTTCATTATCTTTATTATAGAGATTTTCATGAAGATTACTCTTTAGCTCTTCCTCAGTGCATAATGGAAGAGTAAAAATAAATTTACTCCCACCCCCTATAACCGAAGAAACCTTAATGGTACCACCCTGTATTTGAATAAGCTCTTTAGTTACATAAAGCCCTACCCCAGTACCACCATATTTCTCTGAAATTCCATCCACCTGCTCATATCTATTAAAAATTTTATGAATTTCATGCTCTGGAATTCCTATTCCGGTGTCTGCAACACAAATTTCAACAAAAGGTTTTTTTACGACATAAGATAATATTATTTCCCCTTCATGTGTAAATTTTATAGAATTACTCAATAAATTATATAAAATTTGCTGAATTCTATCCTCATCTCCAAACACATAAGGTGTATCTTTGTTTATAAAATTTTTAAAAACAACATTTTTATTGTTTATTGATATTTCACTAAATTTTATTACCATATCTACCACATTGCTTATATTAATAGATTTGGTATGCAAAACAATTTGATTATTTTTAAGCTTAGAGAATATCATCATATCATTAACCAAGTTAGATAATCTTTTAGCACTAGAATTCACCAAAAACAGTTCCTCCCTGAGCTCTGTATCTATATTAGCATATTTATTATTTACTATTCCTTCAGTTAATCCAATAATCCCATTTAATGGAGTCTTTAACTCATGAGAAGTTACAGCAAGAAAATCATCTTTTAAGTCATTTAAAGATCTAAGTTTAGCACTATTATTCTCAACTCTTGAAAGTTCATTAGCTTGCCTTTTTGCTAAAACATAATAATTCACAATAATAAATAATAATATACCTTGTGATGCAAATGAATCCGTAAATATGATACTGTATTCATACAAGATATCGTTAATTCTTGTGATAAATAATGCAAACAGCCCTACCACAACTATAAAATCAGTTTGTTGCCTCTGTATATATTTTTCAGAAATTGTATACATCATATAAAATATCAATGTTAAAGCTAATGCTTCAAAAGGTGCTATATAGTATAAATAATACTGAACTGGAATGAAAATTACAATCAAGGTAAATACCAAAGCTAAATAATTAGATATTTTCACTAATTTACGTGACATAATTTTTTTGTAAGAATTATCTATAAACAACATAATGAATGGAATGTATGCATAAAATGTCCAAAGTTTTAATTTTGCAGCTAAAGTATAATTAAGGTCAGGTAATAGTGGGGTTAGAAATCCTTTACCAATAAATAATGTCCTAATGGCAATTATTACGCAAACAATTGCAAAATATAATTGACCCTTGTCTTTTCTTCTATTAACAAATACTCCAAAGCTGAATATAGCAGCCATAATGGTACATCCAAAAATAAATAAACTCAGTGCTAATTTATTCTCTCTTATAGTTGTAATCTTTTCTGAATTTCCAAGTACTAACGTATCTATATGTCCATATTTATTATAAAAATTACTAACTCTAAGGACTAAATAGATTTCACCATTTTTCACATAAAAAGAGTCTATAGTTGGGTCCTTTTGCGGAATCATTTCATTTTTAGTTTTGCCAACTTGTCCTACAGAGTTTATTAATTTATCGTCAGCCCAAAGTTCATACGCACTTTGGATAAAACCTATCTTTACTGAATAAAGCTCCTCCTTATTATTCATAAGCAGCTTCAATCTATATGTACAATATTCCTGTTGCTTTAAAACATCCGGTAGATGTCTATAACTACTAGTTCCCAAAGGAGTATTCGCAAAATTTTGAGGTAAAAGCAATTTATTATCATAAAACTCCCATCCACCATTAAGTTTAATCATACCATCCTTTTTAAAATCCCAATTTCTTAAATCTAATACCCCCTTTTCTGCTATGGGTATTTTCTTTTTTGTGTGGCTAATTTCACTACTTCCTTTAATTATTGTAACAAACACAATTAAAGTTATTGATAGTAAAATAAATAGTTTTATTCTATGAGTCTTAATTACTACCATAAATTAACTCCTTCTTCACTGTATTAGAGTACCATTTTAAAAAAATGCACACAATATATAATACCATATTAAATACTACTTTTCATTATAGTTTCATCTTCATATTAACTAAGTATATACAATGAAATACAGTTATTTAAAGCGTAAATGATAAATTTATTTAACTATCTTTCATTTTATGATATAATTTTCGTATGTTCTATTCTTAAGGAGTGTGAAAATATTATGGACCCCGATGGTACGTGGCAAATTATATCTTTAGTGATTTTATTACTATTTTCGGCCTTTTTCTCTGCCTCTGAAACTTCTCTAATGACTTTGAGCAAAATTAGATTAAGACATATGGTAGATTCAGAAATTAAAGGTGCTGACTTAATTAATAAATTACTTAAAACCCCAAGTAAACTCTTAACCGGTATTTTGGTAGGAAATAACGTTGCAAATATTGGTGCCTCTGCACTAGGAACCTCTCTTGCTATACATTATTGGGGTGATTCTGGAGTCGGTATTGCGACTGCTATAATGACAATTCTTGTATTGATTTTTGCGGAAATAACACCAAAATCATTAGCTGCACAAAATTCCGAAAAAGTTTCTTTAAGTCTTGTTCGGCCACTAAGTATAATTACCTTCATTTTAAGTCCAATTACTATGGTATTAATTTATATAACAAATACTATAATAAAAATATTTGGTGGAGAAGTCGGAAAGCAAAGGCCCTTTATTACTGAAGAAGAGTTAAAAACTATGGTTAATGTAAGCCATGAGGAAGGGGTTTTAGAAGGCGAAGAGAAGCAAATGATTTATAATGTATTTGAATTTGGAGATTCACAAGCAAAAGATGTTATGACTCCAAGGACTGATATGATTGTAGCAAATGCAAACTCAACTTATGAAGAACTAATAAAAATCTTCAGGGAAGAGCAATTCTCAAGACTTCCTATATATGAAGACACTGTTGATAATATTATCGGAGTTTTATATATTAAAGATTTAATTTTCTTCGAAGATGGAAAAGAAGAATTCAGTATAGAGAAACATATGCGTGTACCATACTTTAGCTACGAGTTTAAAAGTACTGTTGATTTATTTGCAGACATGCGTTTAAAACGAGTACCAATAGCAATTTTGCTGGATGAATATGGTGGTACTGCTGGACTTGTTACTATCGAAGATTTAGTAGAAGAAATAGTTGGAGATATAGACGATGAATATGACGATGATACTGATAAAATAGAAATTATTAAAGAAGATGAATTCATTGTTGATGGTGATACAAAAATAAGCATGGTTAATGAAATGATAGGCCTTAATATTGAGTCGGATGATTTTGATTCCATAGGTGGTTATGTTACAGGAATACATGGAAGACTTCCAGCCACAGGTGAGACAATAAATTTTAACGATACAAAATTCATTATACTAGACACTAGTAAAAATCGTATAGTAAAACTAAAAATTATAACTTAAATATATGTAAATAAAAAACTTAAACTTGATTTAATCAAGTTTAAGTTTTTTATTTACTCTAAAATTTTTCGAGGAATTTTACCTTTAATTTTCTTTTCTATAGCATCTAAAAGAAATTTATCTTTAGGTGCTGCAAATAAATATGTGTATCCATCCTCGCCAGCTCTTCCTGTTCTCCCAATGCGGTGTATATACGCTTCAGCAGTTTCAGGTATATCGTAGTTATAAACATGACTAACTCCATTTATATCTAGCCCTCTGGATGCTACATCTGTGGCAATTAAATACTGAATATCACAGTGTTTAAACTCTTTCATTATCTTTTCTCTTTTTGATTGTGTAATATCTGAGTGTAGCTTTTTACAATTGTATCCCTTTTTATAAAGAGCTACCTCAAGATCATCAACTCTTCTTTTAGTTCTACAAAATATAATGGCCATAAAGGGATTACCTTCGTCCATTACCTTACATAAATCTTCTTGTTTTTTTCTATCTGTAGTTTCTATTAAGAACTGTTTTATATTCTTAAGAGTTGTTTCTTGTTTTTTAATAATTACTTCTATAGGATCATTCATATATTTGTATGCCATTTTTTTTACTTCTGAACTCATGGTTGCTGAAAAACATAAAGTTTGCCTCTTCTTAGATGTTTTTTCTAAAATAGCCTCAATATCGTTTTTAAATCCCATAAGAAGCATTTGATCTGCCTCATCTAATACTAATGTCTTAAGGTTATCAAGTTTCACCGTACCACGGCTAAGATGATCTAATAGTCTTCCTGGAGTTGCAATAACAAGATGAATATTTCCTTTTAGTTTTTTTAGTTGCGCACCTATATCTTTACCACCGTAAGCTGCTAAAATATTCAAATTTTTAACTCCTGCAATCTTTTTAGCTTCCTGAGTTATCTGAAGTGCTAGCTCTCTTGTAGGTGTTACTATTAATCCTTGAATGGTGTTTATATCAGCTGACATATTATCAAACATTGGCAATAAAAACGCAAGTGTTTTCCCAGTTCCTGTTTGTGCCTCCGCTATAACATCTTTGCCATCCTTTATTAATTTAATACTTTGCTCTTGAATTTCCGTTGGCTCACTTATTCCTTGAATTTTAATCATACTTAGAATATCATCGCTTAGTCCTAGTTTTTTAAACTTTATCATTTTTATTTACCTTTCTATTTTAAAATATTTTTGTTGATTGTTTATACAAACTATCTAAGTATATCAGACATTGATTATAATAAAAAGAGTTTTGCGAAAGTGCATATGAAAAAAATTTATTTTCCCCGCAATTAAAAAATCAGCTAACCCATTAACTTCTAATGAATTAGCTGATTTTTTATGTTATAAGTAACCTACTTTAAAAGTAGATAACCTAAGTTATTATTTTACTACTGCAGTAGTCCCAGTTATAGATCCACCGGCCCCTAGTTTAAATGCAGATTTAAGTGCTTCTGTAGCAAAAGTAACATTACCTTCTACTTTACCATCTACTATTGTAAATCCTTTAGCGTCAACATATACATCACCTTTAAATGTTCCACCTTTGATTGTAGTATTTTCACTCTTAACTGTTAATTTTGGTGCTGTTACAGTATATGAAGCTGATTTTTTTCCTGCAGCGTCTTGAGCATAAAGAGCGATTGTACGTGCAGTAGCTTTAGCTTCGTTTTTAAATGCGCCTTCTAAAACAATTTCTTTACTAATAGTTAAATCTTGTACTGTTGCTATAATCCAAGATCCATCTTTACTTACTGCTTTTTGGAAAGCAGCTTCGGTGCCTACTATTGAAGCTGTTGTCACAACATCAGCTTTTACTGGTGGATTTGTTGCAGCTGGTGCTGGTGTGGTTGTTGCTGCTGGTGCTGGTGTAGTTGCCGCTGGTGCTGGTGTAGTTGTTGCTGGTGCAGCTGCTTTAGAACCACATCCTACTAATAAAGTAGCTCCTAGTGCTAGTGTTAACATTATTGCTTTAAATTTCATTTGAATACCCCCATTTATTTTTATTAATATTGTATTGCTTTACATCTTGATTAACAGGTTTAGTATAGCACACGTGATAAAAATATAACAAGATGTAATATTACAATTTTGTTGTTTTTTGTAATTACAAAATGAACAAAATAGATAAGTTTAAGTTTATCGGTAAATTTATATATAAAAACATATATTTTAACATTATTCTTAAAACTGGAACCAATATTAGAAACTCTAAGTGCATACTTTACTATCTTTTTAATAATGATATACTTAACTATTAATAATTAAAAGCTATGTTACCAAGATTTAATTTTTCTACAACTAATATATCCAGACTACTTAAGAAAAGAGGCGATTATAAATTTCAAAATTATTTAGCAATTTGAAAATAAAAGACATGTATTTAAGAAATAGAATAGTCATGGCTCCAATGTGCATGGATTCTTGTAATGATCAAGATGGTTTGGCAAATAATTGGCACTTTATACATTATTCAACTAGGGCTATTGGTGGAGTTGGTCTTATTATTATAGAATCAACGGGAATTCAGCCTGGTGGTCGTATAACCGATAACGATTTAGGCATATGGTCTGATGAACATATTAAAAATCTAGCAAATATAGTGGATGAATGTCATAAATATGGAGCAAAAATAGGCATTCAAATTAATCATGCGGGAAGAAAATCAGAGACCCTTTCCTATCCAATTATTGCCCCAAGCCCTATAGCTTTTAATGAACATTATAGGTTGCCAAATGAAATGACAAAAGAAGATATTACTAATACTATAGATTTATTTAAATCTGCAGCTAAAAGAGCATTAACTGCCGGTTTTGATTTATTAGAATTACATGGCGCCCACGGGTATTTAATAGGTCAATTTTTATCACCATTAACCAATAAAAGAAAAGATGAATACGGAGGTACAAAGGAGAACAGGGTAAGATTCTTAAGGGAAATTATACAGGCTGTAAAAACAGTTTGGCCTGAAACTAAACCATTACAATTAAGAGTATCTGCAGAAGACTACGCAGAGGGTGGAAACAGTGCAGAGGAAACTGCTTCACTTATAAATCTCATAAAAGATATTGGTATAGATCTAGTAAATGTTAGTTCTGGTGGAACTGTTCCTGCAAGGATATCTACCTATCCAGGATATCAAATTTGTTATTCTGAAATAATAAAAAAACAATGTAATATAAAAACTATAGCCGGCGGCCTTATCACTTCACCTTTGATGGCAGAAGAAATATTAAGCAATAATAGATCCGATTTGGTATATTTAGGAAGAGAACTTTTAAGAAATCCTTATTGGGTATTTGGCGCAGCTAGCCAATTAGAAGAAACTATAGAATGGCCTATACAATATAAGCGAAGCAATATTGTGAGCAAAAACGGATTTTAATGAAATAAAAAATCAGCTACCCATTAACTTCTAATGGATTAGCTGATTTTTTATTAGTTACCACATGTATACTGTTTTATTTTATGTCAATAATTCTAATGTATGATTGTATGTGGAAGGGGAACTTAAATGAAAAATATTAATAAATTAATAACAGATGAAACCCTAATAAAAGAATATATAGAAAAAGGCAAAGGACTTTTCAATGATGGAGAGATTGAAAAAGCATTTAAGAATTTTAATAAAGCAATTTTACTTAATAGTGAATGTGTCGAAGTTTATTTTATAAAAGCTCAAGCTTATATAGAACTATACGAAATGTATGAGGCAGAAAAATGTATAAGAAAATATCTAAGTTTAGTACCAGATGACCCAAAAGCTTACTGGATGTTAGTTAATATACATGATCTAACTGGTGACTTTGATAAATGCATTTACTACTGCGAAAAACTTCTTGAGAGTGACACAGGAAATGCAAACATATATTTTAAAAAAGCGGAATTTTTCGCTATTCTAAATGATTTTAAGAGAGCTTTAGAATGTTTTGATTTTTGCCTTAAACTAAGTCCTAATTTATACGATGCATTATGTGGTAAAGCAAGTGCACTATTGTCATTACACAAAAACAAAGAGTCTATTGAAATATATAATAAAGCCATTGAAGTGGATAACAAAAAAAGCAACGCCTATTTTGGAACCTCTGAAGTATATATGGCAAATGGAAATAACATAAACGCCTTAAAATTTGCAGAAATAGCATATAAAATAGACCCTAAAAATGAATGGTACAAATGTCACTATAGTACACTTAAAAGTATGTTTATAAGTATTAAATAATAAATGCTCCCACATGTTTTGTGGGAGCATTTATTATTTACATATTAGCATTGATTCTTGAATTTTTCTTAAATGATTGTCATAATCAGCTACAACACCTTCTACTTCACTCATAAGACTAGCATCCAAGCTCTTGTTCTCCTCAATAAACTTTTTGCCTTGCTTTATTCCCATCTCCATAGCAGCAATTGCATGCTCGCATACTTCTGCATCAGTATTTACAGGTGCAAGTTTAATCTTTTCAAGAAAATTCGCCATTGTACCCATTACCCCAAGGGTATCAGCGGCATTTCCGGAAAGTTCCTCAATTCTATTCGTAATTGCCTCTTCATGTGTTTTAAATGATTCTATAATTTGAACCAACACATCTTTAAGCTCTGGGTCTTTAGTTTTATGAAGATAATCTTTAAAGGTAGAACCTCCCATGTGTATTCCTTTTAAAAATTTGTTCATTTCTTTTATATCATTGTTTGTATCCATAATCTCACCTCAGTTTATTGTGAGCATTACTTAATTGCATTATACTTAATTGCATTATACTTAATTGCATTATACCTAATAACATTATGCAAGATTATATATGAATTATTCCTTCATTTCAAACAACCCAAATATCTCTGTCTCGCTCATTGCAGCAAAACCTTCACCACTAGATAATTCGTCTCCCATAAGCTCTGATATTAGCTTTTTTTTCTCTTCTTGAAGTAACAGAATTTTTTCCTCAATAGTCCCCTTTGCTATAATTTTTATTACACTCACCACATTTTTTTGGCCAATTCTATGAGCCCTATCAGTTGCTTGCTCTTCAACAGCCGGATTCCACCAAGGATCAAAGTGAATTACTACATCTGCAGCAGTTAAATTAAGTCCTGTTCCTCCAGCCTTTAAGCTTATTAAAAATACAGAATTTCCACCATCATTAAATGCTTTTACCAAACTCATTCTCTTCTCTGCAGGCACTGCACCATCCAAGTAACTAAAAGATATTGCCTCCTCTTTAAGTCTCTTTTGTATATTCTTAAGAACAGATGTGAATTGAGAAAAAACAAGTACTCTATGCTGCTCATCTATACTTTTATGAAGATATTCAACTAAAGCTTCTATTTTTGCACTTCCACCACTATAATCATTCATGAGTACTGTGGGGTCTAAGCATAGCTGTCTTAGCTTTGTTATATATGCTAGAATTTCTATCTTACTATTTTTAAACTCATCGTTTTGTACCTTGTTTTTAATAAGTTCCATTGCATGATTTGCATATATCTTATAGACTTTTTTTTGCTCATCATCTAAACTAACCATTAATGTTTTTTCTATTTTATCAGGTAATTCCTTTAAAACGTCTTTTTTTCTTCGCCTGAGAATAAAAGGTTTTATAAGTCTATTTAAATCTTCTAATATTTCCGGACTTGTCTTAAGTTTCTTATGATATCTTACACTAAATATCTTTTCATCATATAAGTATCCGGGCATTATAAAATCAAATATAGACCATAAATCCATAAGGGAATTTTCTACTGGAGTTCCTGTTAGTGCAAATTTTGTATCTGCCTTTATTTCCTTCACAGCTGTTGCATTTTGAGAGTTTGGATTTTTAATGTTTTGGGCTTCATCTAATATACAATGATTAAACTCTATTCCACTATAGCTTTCTAAATCCCTCTTTAATAGGTTATATGTAGTAATAAAGACATCATAATTTTCTATATTCTTTATTATTTCATTCCTAACTTCCTGTGGTCCACTAACTGCAGCTACTTTTAACCTAGGTGCAAACTTTTCAAACTCACTAATCCAATTATAAATCAGGGATGTAGGTGCTACAATTAAAGTCTTACTTCCCTTACTTGATAATATAAAAGTGATAGCTTGAATTGTTTTACCTAGGCCCATTTCATCTCCTAAAATCCCACCGAACCCTAAATAATCTAAGGTTTTGAACCAATTATATCCGATTTTTTGATACTCTCTTAATTTACCTAATAAACCATCTGGCTCTTTGAAGTTTAATCTCTCAATATTCTTAATTTTATCTTTTACTTCTTTTAGTTCTTTTTTCCCTTTTATATATCTAATCTTATTATCTTCTAAATAACTATCTAAGAAAACACCTTTATTTTTAGGTATTTTAATATGATTATTGTCACCACAAGTTATCGCCATCACATCTAAAAGTTTTAAGAATTTGTTAAGCTCTAATTCTTCCAAATCAAGATACTCACCATTTTTAAGCTTATAATATTTAAGACTATTTCTAAATGCCCTTAATATATTGTTAGTTTCTAGGGGCTGAATATCTCCTATTTTAAAGTCCATTTCGAAATAATTATATTTTCCACTTTTAATATCTCCGCTTATACCCTTCGTCCCCAAAGATTTTAAGCCTTTGAAGTTCTCAGAGTAATATACTTCTCCTATTTCTTGGAGCCTTTCTATATCACTTTTGAAAAATTTAAAAATATATTCTTCTCCTTTTAGAAAATAAAACTTATTCTTTATTTGCTCAAACCCTAAGTTTTTTACAATTGACACAACCTGGGTTTCTTTTTTTGAATTCCTATATATTATTTTTTCAAAGCAATCCTCAAAAATATTAAATTCAAAAGTTCCATACTTAACCTTGAGTGTTAAAGTAATTTCTTTTCCTTCCTGATTAAAGTAAAAATTAAAGTGGCTTTTTGCCATTAATATTTTATCTTTTATTGCCTTAGATAAAACAACACTGGGTGATAAAAAATTAAGGTCTGGAATCAGTCGTCTTAATATATTTTCTTCCTCAAGATTTGTCATAGTTACAACCTTTGCCTCATTAAAAACTTGAAGGTAAGGACTTATCTTATAACAAAACTCATAGTTCGGAAGATATATAGTGCTACCATATAAGAAAACATCATTCTTAGAACCTAAAGATACTGGCATTCCACTTGAAGATTTAAGCACATACTTATCCTTTATTATTTTCAAATCAAAATCTAGTGGCGGAGACTCATATAAAATTTCTGTATCACAAGGTCTATAAAAAAATCCTTCATTTAAATATACCCTATGCTTTGTTATAATATCAAAAAATTCTCTAGTTAAATATTTAGGAATTTTTATATTTTTCCCATCTACATACTTTCCTTCACTTTTGCTAATGTGCCTTAGGGATCCCTCCATAGTTTTTAACATTTCAATAAAATCAATAAGCCTTTTATCCCTTGTGGTTAATTTTTGAGTTTCAGCATTAAAAGTAAAATTTTTACTATAGTTTATAGGAATGTTATTATAATACCCTAATAAAAAGTGATTAATATCCTTTAAAACGTAAAGATTACTTGAGTTCATAGAACTTAACCCTATTTTAAACTCCGCAGTGAGGTCACTCGTCCACTGATTTTTATTTATATACACCTCTATTTTAGTTTCATCTTTATGTTTTTCATCACCTAAAAGCATAGATAATACATTTGTATTGTTTTTAAATACACTAATGTCTACCACATCTTCCTCTTTTAAGAGAGGGTGATTAGAAAGATCTTCCAATGCTTTATAAAAGGTGGCTACTAAATGTTTACAACAATAATTTTCTTTTTTAAACTCATTAGTCTCAAAGTCAGGGCAGGTACAAAAGGTTGAAAAAATACTTCTCCTCTCTGCATCCATTTCAATTTTTGTACGGTATTCATTAAAAAGCCTTTCTGAAATTACATTGCCCTCGATGCATATTAATTTATCTTCATTTGTAATACATACAGACGAAACCAAATCATTACTAAGAACCCTTTGACCTTTAGATTGATTTTTACCACTGGTTCCTTCATTAAATATTTGTAATATCATATCTTCTTTTAACATATTTTCTCCCTAGTTACATGAATTTTATAACCTTCTAAGTATACCATAAATATAGGAAGGACATAAAGCTTACGCTTTATGTCCTTCCTATGTTACTATAACATTCCTACTAATAGCTGCCCCAAAATATTCACAAAATTTAAATCTTCAAATTTAAATTCCTTAACTTTAATCGGAACAGTTAAATAAAGTATTCCACATATAACCCCTGATTTAATTATAGGAACAACGATAGCAGAATTCCAATTAGGCATACCAGTCACTAAATCATAGTCTATTATGGAATCCCAATCAATTAAACATGCCCCTTGCATATTTTTAATTACAGACTCTATTATACTTTCACTATAACCTATAACTTTAATCCAATTTTCCTTAAAAATCCTTCGCCCATATTTTTCAGTAATTTTATTATCATTAACTATAAACAACATACCATTCTTTGCCTCAGTGGTTTCAATTATTCTTCCTAGTGTTTTGTATATTTTAGTTTTAAAATCACACTCTACTTTAATAGTCTCGATTAACTCTACCATAGCTAGTACATTTCTTGAATCTTGAACTACATTTCCTGATATTATTCCTGAGAGCTTATTTGAACCCTGGGTTCTCCCTGAAAATTTTTCTTCCCAAATTTGGTATCTGTTTTTACCATTTGCTTTAGCCACATACAATGCCTGGTCAGCTTTTTCTACCAGATCTTCCCTAGACGTTCCATGTATTGGGAAAGTAGCAATACCCATACTCACCGTTAGTTCTCTTTTCGAACCTAATATTTTATTGTTTTCAATATTTTTTCTTATCCTCTGAGCGATGTCACTTGCAGAATCCGTATCAGTCTCTGGCAAAACAACAATAAACTCTTCTCCACCATATCGTCCGCATACATCTATTTTTCTAATTGAATCCAAAACAGTTTTACTAACATCTCGAAGTACCTGATCTCCAGTTTGATGACCAAACCGATCATTTACACCTTTAAAATTATCCAAATCAAACATTATTATTGAGAATACCCCCCCTAAAGCCTTTGTTTTCTCTATATTCTCAATTAGAGCTTCCTCTAAAAAACGCCTGGTAAGTAATCCTGTTAGTTTATCAATAGAAGAACTAATTTTCAGTAAATAATTTTCTATAATGAAACTTATAAATGAAGTTAATTCTAGACATTTATTCAAACTATCTTCATTAAAATTATTTAGCACCCTATCAGACTCCATATATAAATAACCCTTTATTTTTACTTGCTTTAATTGCTCGCATTCTCTTCTATTTTCTCCCTTAGGGCTTTCTATATAACAATGTTCCTTTTTTACAATTGGTATACACATTATAGATTTCATACCACTAGGAATAAATCTTAAGTCTACTTTTTGCGTGTTATTAAATGCTTCACTAACTAATATAGGGTTTTTAGTGACCTGCGCTCTTTGCAGTATTAGTTTTATATCACTTATATCATTATTCCCATCACTTGTTGCAACAACTGAGTATTCACTAGCATTTGCTTCAGAAATAATTAGGCTTCTAGTGGATAACGTTGTACTTGAAATAAGTTTTGCTATTACATCTAATATTTGCAATGGGTCCTCACACATATTAATAATTATGTCATTTATATTTTGAATCCCTTTTGGAAGAATCGAACTATATATTTTTTGAGCTAATTCAACAAAATTTTTATTGTTTAATATTTCAGAAAATGCATGATAACTGAAAAGGATTGTTAAATCCTCATTGTTAAGTATGGTTATTTTGCCTTGTCCCAAATTACTCATTTTGCTATAAGTATTTGGTGTGCTAAATCCTTTAATTACATTAAAAGGTTTCATCCTATTACACGAATTAATATAATTTATTCTTAAAATCTCTGGCAATTGCAACGTACAGTCTTTAATTATCTCACAAGCTTCCAAATAGTAGTTTACTGCATAAAAATAATCAAACTTCATGAAATAATAATCTCCGATTGCACTACATATTCTCCATTGAAAATATTTGTTTTTAGATCTTTTACATAAATCCAAAGCTACCATTAAGCTATCTATCTTCCTTTTGCCTTTGAAAATAAGTCCTTCTAAATATAACCTTTTAATATTTACTATCTCTACTAAATTATATTCCTCATTAAAAGAATAAATTTCTAATAAATTAATTGCTTCCCTCTCAAATCCTTTTTCAAATAAAACTATACATATTTCATATAATGAATTGATTTTATTTGTATTATTCTTATGACCATCTATCATTATCTTTACATTCTCAAGGTGATTTTCTATGTCCTTAGATCCTTCAGTTCGATATATTTCTAAAATAAGCAATAATAATTTACTATTGTTATCTTGAATAGTACCATTATTATTATATATCTTTAAAGCTTTTTTAATTAAATCAAAAGCAACATCAATATTCCCTATTCCATAATAAAATTCTGCTCCCATTTGATAATAAATAGAAATATCTTTACCTTGAATAGGATATAACTCAAGTTCTTTTTGTGCTAGTAAATTATATTCATATGCCTCATTTATGTTTCCCATTTTCAAAGAAACAAATGAGAGATAGTTATAGCTATAAAATATGTTACTTTCAAATTCTATGGTTTTTGATTTTTCAAGTACATCTTTAAAATATTTTAATGCGACCTCATAATCAAATTTATCACAATAAGAAGTTGCTAAATTAACTAAAGCAAATAACTCTAAGTATATTATATTATTTTCCTTCGCGATTACTAAGTACTTATTATAATAGGTAATTGCTGTTTCACTGTCATTATAGTGATCTCCATAAATTACTCCAATATTGTTTAAACAACGACACATACCTTCTGAGTAATTTATTTCTTCAAAATACTTAAGTCCTTTTTTATAACACTCTAATGCCTCAACTACTCTTGAGGTTTCCATATACATAATTCCAAGATTATTATACATTAGTCCTTTGTACTTTATATAACCATTTCCACATTTTTTTAAACAATTCATACATATGTCAAAAACCTTATCGTATTCTTGTTTTGAAGTATATACATCTGCTAGATTTTTTTTATTTTCAAGGTAGCCCTCCATGTATTCAATATTCAGCAATATTGAATCACTTTTTTTTATATACTGGAGTGATTTTTGCACTTCATTTCTCCTCATAAATATATGTGCTATTTTATTTGCACAATCAACTTGAATTTTTTCTTCAACTAAATTCATTGAATATCCATATATCTTTTTATAAGTTTCAAGAGCACTTGACAAGTTTCCTGTATTTACGTAAATATCTCCTATTTCAAGAAGAATTTGTACTTTTTTATTTTGATCTTCTTCATCTGATAAAACAGAAAAAGCCTTTTCATATTTAGAAATTGCTTCATCCATTATTCTAAATGATTTCATTTTCTCTGCAATCTCTATACAATATTTTGCAATCCTATGTTTATCTTTAGCCTTCTCTAAATGATATATAAGCTCTTCTTTATTTTCGCTACCCTCGTTCTCAAAAATATTTTCAAGAATAGAAGCTGCAAATTCATGTTTCACTTTTCGCACTTCTTCACTTAGTCTATTATATATTAGGTTTTTAAGCACCTTATTATAAAAATCAAACACAAAACCCATATCTTCAATTTTTTTGCACAAAATTCCTTTTACGCATAACTCATTAATATCAGATTCTATTGTGTTTTCAGAGTAATCAAAAAACTTTTCAATAATTTGAATTGAAACAGCAGTATTAAATATAGCTATAGTACTTAAAATTTCATAGCTTCTTTGATTAACTTCCTTTATTTGATTTAATAACGCCTGCTCCATAGTCGACGCAATTGGCATTTCATCAAATGTTTCAAATGGAGTATTCCATTTACCATTATTAACATTTATATAAAGGATTTTTTTGGCCACAAAATCTTTTAAAGTTTCCTCAACAAATAATGGATTGCCATATGTTTTTGAGTAGATTCTTTCCCCAAAGACATTTGAAGCATTAGGCATACTAAGTATTTCCTTAATCATAATAACAGTCTCTTCATTTTTTAAATTATTTAAATAAATATTCATATTGGATTGATTTTTGTTTAATAACTGTTTAAGCCTATTATTTGAAGTAAATACACCTGTGGTACAAGCTAAAATAATTATTATATCTTGCTCCTTATAATTTTGAGCATTTATATATTCTAAAAATTCTAATGAAAATTCATTTAAACAATTTGCATTATCAATAATAAAAACGGTAGGTTTATTCTTAATAACCTCTTCAACAAAGCTATATATTCTACTAATCAACCTATATTTTTCTTTATTACCTATTAAACTTTCTGAAGCCTTAATATTATTTTCATCGCCAAGTTCTGGAATAAATTTAATTAGTTCACTCTGATACCTTTTTATTGTTTCCTTATCAGAAATAGAAACAATTTTCTTTAAAATATCTATAAATGACCTACTATTGATTTCGTTGTTTCCTATAATAAAACTAGAATATATTACAGCTTTTTTAAAATAAAGTAAATGCTCAATTTCTTTTAAAAGTCTTGTTTTTCCAATTCCTTGCTCGCCATGAACAAGTATAATTTTATTTGATGATTTATGACTAATTAAATTCTCATAAGCATCCATTATTTTAGTAATTTCAGCATTTCTACCTACTATTTTAGTGTTAAAATTTAGTTTTTCAAGTTCATTAATTTTATAGGCTCTATATTTTTTATTGAAAAGTATATTAATATCATCAACTATTTCATTTATATTATTATAACGATCCATCAAATTTTTTTCAGTCATTTTCTTAATTATTAATATTAATTTTTCATAAAAATCTAATGTTGACCCATCCTCACTATACTTACTTTTAACATTATTCTCTAGAATTATAATACTTTGATGTATATTAAAATTTTGTTGTACATCAATTCTACATATGGCAAGCATCACCACCCCCATTGAATATATATCTGTTGTTACATCTTTTTTATTATCTAACATCTGCTCGGGAGCCTCAAATTCTAATTCACCTATATTATTATTCATATGGTCTTGCTTTTGAATTTCTATAGTTGGTAAATCCTTAAGAATAATATTATGTTTATTATTTTCACTAGTAACCATTATATTTTTAGTACTCAATTCTCCATAAACAAAACCTCTCATATGCAAATAATTCATCACCAAACATAATTGCATACACAAATCTAAGATCTCATCTTTATTTATATCTGTATTTAATTCATTTAAACTTTTAGTATTCTCAATGTAATCATTTGTATAGAAAAATTCACTATTATTTACTTTTTTATTATCTAGGGTGTGAATTAACCCAAAATCATAAACTCTACTTATATTTTGATGTTTTATAGTTGCTAGTGTTATAAATTCAGCTGAGTAAAAATCTATTAACCTTTCTGATGCAAATTCAGAATTAATTATATTTAACTGTATTTTCTCATGATTTTTTAACACATCAGAAACAAGATATGAAGACATAATCATATCTTGTCTTAAATTTGTAATTAACCTATATCTGTTGTTAATTAAATTCATTCCTATACACTTCCTTAGATATAAATATACTATTAATTGACATTATAACATAGCATTTGTAATTACTTCATAACCTTATGTAATTTTCTAAAAAAAATCCAGTGGAATTCCACTGGATTTTTATTAAACTTACAATATAAACTAAATAAACAACAAAAATCTCTTTGTATTTTATTAATATCATTATTTACCCTTGTTAATTGGGACTATAATTCTATCAAATAAATCTTTATTTTCATTTACTTTAGTTTCGCTACCGACAACACAATGTAAATTTTGTTTAATTACGCCTTCTAATAAATTTGCAAAATTCCTTATGTCTTCCTGGGTAGTAGATAATACTTCATCACGCAGACGTTGAACGTCATTGTGAGTTATTCCAGTGAAATACATATTGTCACCTAACATGCCTTTAGAATAAGGTCCTGCTAAATTATCCATACTTCCTATTGTTCCTATTATATAGTTTGTCATTTCTTTTTCATCCGCTTTAAAGTTTTTTAGGAATTTTACGACTTCATTAAAAGTATTTAGCGTCTCTTTTAAATTGGGATCACGGTAGGAATAAAGTAATACCTCGCCTTTTGTAAACCTTATAGCACCACCATAAGCACCACCTTTAACTCTAAGTTCTTTCCATAAATAATCACTGTTTAAAATATTTTCAAGGACCTTCATATGTCCATTATAATTATATCCTGATCCTTTAATGTTTCCAGCTTTGACCACATATTGCACTTGTGACGGAATTACAAACGCCTCATTTCTATTTGAAAAATCAAATTTATATTTTTGAATGGGAAATTTTTCATCCTTTATTCTTGCTCCGAAATCATTAAGAATGTACGTAAAGTAATCATAGTTTTTTTCATTACCTGTATAACTCACTACTAATCCCTCTTTATTAAATACAATATCACTAACATTTTTTAAATTTTTTACCGTATCATCAAATTTTACATCAAAATTATCATCTAAATCACAAATAAAATTATAATAAGGTAAATAATCTAGATCCCTATACTTACCACTATCTGATAAATATGATAATGTACGATTTATCGCAAATGTACTCCCAGAATTAACAAACATGGATTCATAGTTCCCTCTTAATGTTTTAATTAGCCTTTTCATATGCTTCCTATCATCTAGTTTACTGTGATTTATTATTTGATCTAAAAGTTCAAATGCATTTGGCAAAGAACTATCAATGGCATTTACGGAAATGCTCATTTTAGGGGTATATAGATTATTGCTAGTATTATTTTTAAATGCAGTTGAACTGAAACTAATTCCTCCAGTGTATTTCATCATATTATTCGATAGCTCTACAATATTATATTTTTCCGTGTTAATATTCCCCAAAATACTCGCAAGTAATTTTAAATATAATACTTTATTTTGAGGCACCTTTGAACTATCAAAATAAAAATTAGAATAAGTAATACCATTAGTGAATATAGGATGCCTTATCACCTTTATACCGCCTTCTGTTTTTTCAAGTGTTGGTATCTCTTCTGCTTTTAAATTTAAATCCTTACGTTGAAGTGTTGGTATTTTCGATAAATTTTCTTTTGAATCCAAAGTCCCCTGCCATTTTTTCAGATCCAAAGCATCTTTTTTAATTTTTATTAATTCAGGTTGTGATAATGATCTTTTATACTCCTCAAGTTTCTTTTTTAAGTCTGATTCTTTTTTCTCATTTAATCCATTAGAAGGTTTTACTACTACTAATGAATTATGTTTATTATCTAATAAATATTTCTGTACTAATTTTTCAAAATAACCATTAGATATTTCAGATTTTATTTTGTTAAGTGCAGGAGTAATCTCCAAATATTCTGTAGGATTCACATCATAATTCCAACAATTTAAAGCAGAAGACATGTAATTCATACCTCTATTAGCATCTGAATTTTGAGTACGTATATTTAGTTCTACAGCAGTTACTACAGATTTTACAAGTTCTTCATCAAACCCTTTTGAAACAACTTGTGCTAATGCTTCATCTACAAATTTTTTGAATTTATATTTTTGTGATTCATTTGCATTTGTAGCAATTATACTGAAAGTTGGTTGCTTGGTTGAGGGATTAAAATTTACATATACATCAGTTCCAATACCACTTTGTAATAAAGATTTTCTTAAAGGTGACTCTTTAGTATTTAAAATAATTTCTTGTAGAATTTGAAAACCTAACATATTTTCTACGTCTGCAACCTTATCTATCACATAACTTGATGATAGGTAAGTCATATTTTTAGTGGCTGATTTAATAGATACTGGATATAATGCTATTTTTTCAACATCTTTTTTATATCCCTTTTGAGTTTTAATTTTACTATTAACAGTTGTTTTTTTAAGTTTACTTAGATATTTATCATTAATAAATTTTAATGTATTTTCAATATCCAATTTACCATATAAATATATAGAACTATTTGATGGGACATAATATTTTTTATATGTTTCTATAAATTTATCGTAAGTTAAATCAGGAATATTATCTGGATTACCTCCAGAGTCAAAACTATATGAATTATCGTTAAATAGTGACTCATTTATAGTATTTGATAAAATTACCTCTGGTGAAGAATAGTTACCTTTCATCTCATTGTATACTATTCCATTATAATTTAACTCTCCTGTTTTGCTATTAATTTCATAATGCCAGCCTTCTTGTTTAAGTATTTTAGGGTCTTTTAATATATTTGGATAAAAAACAGCATCCAAATATACACTCATCAAATTTTCGAAATCTTTGTTATTTTTACTAGCCACTGGATACATTGTAAAATCTGTTCCTGTAAATGCATTTAAAAATGTACTGAGTGATTGTTTAGTCATAATTAAAAATGGATCTTTAACAGGATACCCTTTTGAACCACATAAAACTGAATGTTCGATTATATGGTTAACCCCAGTATTATCACTCACTGGTGTACGAAAGCTTATTGAAAACACTTTATTTTGATCTTCATTTCGTAAATAAATGAGTTTAGCTCCACTTTTAATATGCTTAAATATCATGGCTGTAGAGTGTATATCGGAAAGCCATTTTTCAGATTCTAATTCAAATCCTGATACCTTTTTTCCTACTTTCAAATCATTTTTTATACTTACCTCAGATACATAATGACTAGGCACAACCTGCCTACCTTTTCCATTTATGGCATCTTGTGCTCCTAGAGCTAACCCACTGAAGTTAATAAGTATTAATACGGTTGTAAGTAATATAGAAGTTATTTTTGTAAACTTCCTCATTTTACTCCCCCTTTAATATAATTTTTTTGTAATATTATTATTTTTTGTGTTATAAATAGTATGTTTTACTTTTTTTTTAATATTCAAGGCATTAATTAGCATATATCCTATTTTATTGATAATACATAAACTTATCCTGAATTATATTCTTGTAATAGTTATTAACATTTTGTAATTCATAATCATTTATAAAATATAAAAATCCAGTAGAATAAATTCTACTGGATTTTTTTCTAAATTAAATGGACTACCCGTTTAACATATTAAGCATATCTTGCTTTTCTCTAGTAAACCTGTTATAAACGCTTTGTTTTATAGAAGATGAACTATCTTTAAAATAAACGTTCACCTTTTGCCGTTCATTATACAAATCATTTATAATATTGCCATCTGTATTATTTAAATTAATTTTTGAGAATACAGATAAAGTTCCTCCTACACCATGTTGAACTACCGTAGATAACAAACTTTCTTTTAAAGCATCACTTTTTTTACTTATATCAAACCCATATTTAGATTTTAAAGCTTGTGCTGCTGTGTCATAATAACTGCCTTTTATATTATCTTGCTGCAACTTTAAAAATTCAACTTTGTCCGCTGAAGCAATACTAGTCCATGCATTATCAAAATTCTCACCAAATTTATTACCATCTTTAGCTTTTGCATATGTAAGTTTCAAATAAATTTCATTATCTTTTCCTTTAAGTGAGCTTATAAATGAATCTAAGGACCCCGTTTTAGAGGAAAATTGCCATGCTCCATAAGATTTCCCACCATAATCTCCTGGTGTATTACTTATTGCCCCTGGATTAGCATTCGATTCATATTGAGCCGATGCATATCCTAATTCGTTTAATTTATTAACAGCATTTTCTCCGTTATTATTAGATAATGACAAGGTCGCATCTCTCATAGTTGAATTGAAATTACTCATATAACTCAGTGGATCATCCAAATTATAAGAATTTTCATTTGATAAAGCATTAGATACAAGCTCTGCCATCATTGAATTACCTGAACTACTCATCATTTGAATAAGCATTGTTTTAAAAGTAGATTCCTGCACTCCTTTTTCATTGTAACCACTGTTTGTGCTGTCATCAGAAACTATATTAGTTTTTGTTTTAGATTCATATTGTTTTAAAAGCGCATTATAAATTATATTTGAAGATAATGCCATCACTATCACCCATTTTTAATAAATTTTTTTCTTATACGTTTATTATCTCACATTCCGTTATCGTATGCTAGAAAAAAAACTTTATAATTAGAATCAATTAGTGAAAGAATAAAAAAGGAATTACATCCATTCTTTTAAAATATATTTTATCTTAGCCTTAAATAAAATTCTAGAGCATGTCCCACTTAATTTTAATTTTAATTCATATTCATATTTATCAAATCCAGGTCCCATTCTTTGTTTAATTCTATTATGTAGAATATCATGAGTATAATCCATATCCTCAAAGGGAATATTTTCTAGAAGAAAAAATTCCAACTCTTTTCCTGCGACACCTTTAATCTGAAAGTTATTTGCCATTTTACTTATCATAAACAACTTTTTTAAATTTTCATATTCTTTTATCATCTTAACCATGGACATATTGTATATCGCCTCTTCTAAAAAAGGAACCTCATGTAAACAATTTATATTCATTACATTATCTTCTATGTCTTTTACAAAATAAAATATTTTTCACACCTCCACAAAATGTACATTTAATTTATAATGTTTACATCACAAAGCATTGTAAATCATGTACATTATAACAAAAACTCATTATTATTTCTATAATTGATTAAATCCAAGATATAATTATTATTACTATTAATACGAATATTTCCAAGTATTAATAATTTTTTTTATAAAAACTACAAGATAATACGCATAAGTGTTATTAATAATATCGCTTTGATTATAACATTCCTGTTATTTGTTTTTTTTCCTACAAAGTGATATCATCAAATTGTATAAATAATTTAAAACTTGAATATTTTGAGTAACTACATAAAATAATATAATCATAAAATACAACTTTATTGGAGATGAATAAATGAGCATAAAAAATATTACAACACTAGCAGATACAAAATATTTAAAGCTTTATAATGCGGAGTATACTAATAAAATTGGAGAAACCAAAAATTGGTCCATAGCTTCTAGAAAAGATTTAGATACATTAAAAAATACTTATTTTAATGGAGCAGAAGATAATATAGATGCTGTTATCATAGTAGCTACTCATGTTGATGAGAATAAGTTAGTGATTATAAAGCAATTTAGGATTCCTCTTAATGATTATGTTTATGAAGTTCCTGCGGGACTTGTAGATTATGGAGAAGACTTTAAAACTACTGTAAGACGTGAGTTAAAGGAAGAAACAGGACTTGATTTAATCCAAATTGATTATGAAAAGACTAAATCTAAGGCATATATTTCAACTGGTATGACAGATGAGTCAGTAGCCTTAGTGTATTGTACTTGCAATGGAAATTTATCAAAAGATTATTTAGAACCAGATGAGGATATTGAGGTTATGTTATTATCTAAGAGCGAAGCTAAAAGTTTAATAAATTCAAATGAGAAGATAGATATTAAGGCTTTTCTTACGATTCAAAACTTTATAGGTTAGATATACCAAAATGAATCACAATAAGATTATGTAAATAAAATAAATCCAGCAGAATAATTTATTCTGCTGGATTTATTTTATTTATATATTATTTACTTTGTGGTTTTATTACATCTTTAACATTTATATTTTCTATAGACTTTTGTACTACTGCACTTTTCTCACTTGCCATATTTGCCAGAACCATACTCATTATACCTTCCATTGCATTAGGTGTTTTTCCATCAGCTCCACCCATTATTATGGTTTGTGGCACAAGGGGCGATTTGCTTATTTTTAATGCCTCTGCAAATGCTATCATAACGCTTTGCCTAACTTGTAAATCTGGGCCACCATATGCCTCAACTAAAGCTCTTGCAGCTGTTCCCTTAGCAATACCTACCTTTGTTTCTTGCTCAGCAGTAGCATCTGCAACTGCCTTAATATTTAACGCTGTCGCTTTACCTACTGTTTCAAGTTTGAATGCCTCTGCACTTGCTTGAAGTTCCACTTGCTTCGCATTAGCGCTTGCTGTTAATTCAATAGTTTTTGCCTGCGCCGCTGCCTGAGCCTCTCTAGTATATCTTTCAGCATCCGCTTCTTGAGTTCTCTTATATTTGTCTGCTTCGGCTAGTTTCTGCATTTTTAATGCTAATTGCTCTGCTAGTCTTAATTCTGATTTACCCTTATTATCAGCTACCTCAATATCAATACTTGATTGAGTAAGCGCTGACTGCGCGGTTGCTTTTGCTTGAGCTTCATTTAATTCTCTTTGCTTTTCAGCAGACTTTTGTTTAGCTTCATTTGTCTTAATTTCTTCCATAGCTACTTGTCTATCCCTTAACTGTGCAAGAATTTTTTCAATTCTTGTATCACTAGCAGAAGCTGCAGGTGTTCCAATTAATACTTCTTGTAGCTCTAAATCATATAGTTTAAACTTACCCGTCATTTCATCTGCTGCCTGTTGTTGAATCTGACTTCTATCTTGAACTAATTCAATAAGTGTCTTTGTTTGTCCTATATTCTTAAAATAACCAGCTATCATTGGGTCTAGAGATTGTTCAATAAGCATTTTAATATCCCCAAACCTTTGTATAACTGATGATGCTTTTCTATAATCAATGTTAAATACTACGGTTAGCGGCAGGTTGGGTTCGAAAGCATCCTTAGTTATTAAACTAATTTCTTTTAAATTATCATCTAATTTGTGTACCCCAGTTTGACCACTAATCCACTTGAGAATTACATTGGTAGTAGGAACTGGCACAACTTTACCAGCATAAGTATTAAATGCATACTTTCCTGGCATCATTGAATCTCTCCATATACCTTTTTTACCTTGTTCTACAAGCTCTCCGTGAGAATAACCTGTTCCTGAAACATCTTCACCCTTATCACCAAAATAGCTTACCACAACCCCTACATAACCAATATCTATTATGCTTTTAGGTACTATATCTACACTTGCAAACATTCTATTGATGAAATAAACTCCATCAGTAAGTACTTGCATCTGCTTACCTTTTCTACCATCTGCTGCCAAAAATTTCTCTGGTTCCTGGAAGTTGTTGTGATAGAACTCATTATTTATACCTTCCCCAACAATAGGTGCTATAATTGCTCCATTGTCTGGTGTAGGACCTTCATTAATAGTTACAATACCAATAGTATCACGGCTACCTGCCTTGTTGCTTACTTTATTATATACAGCATCCATTAAACTACCATCATCTTGCTTTGAATATGGCTCAACAACTTTTGAACTTGATATTAGTACGGGATCAAAACCACTTTCCCTAGCTAAGTCACTTCGCATTGTTTCTATTTGTGCTGTTTCATCCTTTGAAGTGAATATTGAATGTACCCTATCTTTTGTTATTATAATAAATTGTGCTAAGTTAAATGCATAAGTACCCTCACGAAGAATTTGCCTTTGTGGTCCCTTTTGTCCACCATTATTTAAAAATGCTACAACATCTTGAAATGACTTACTTTGTGGTATAACCTTACCTAAAGTTTGACCATCCCCTAAACTTTCTCCAGATCTTGAAAACACATAAGCTATTTGACCTTGTGGTATGGTTACAAGCCTTACCTTCTTAACCTTATACTTAAAAGGTGTTTTGAAATGAACACCAGCCCTTAGCACTTCTGGTTGATAACCCGCTTCTCCTTTAAGTGCTATAAGACCATCAGCTGGCACTGAGCCACCTGAACTCCACCACTTTTCTACAATACCTACTTCATCAGTTCCAATACTTGTGGACCCTATACCATAAGTAATTAGAATTAATACTACTACCACTATCACGGCTATTATTATAAGCTTGTACGGAATCATAATTTCTCCCCCTTAAATTTATGTTTTGATATATATATTATATCAAATTAATTTGCATATCTTATCCCCTTATTCAAAAAATATATTTATATTCATAATTTTCTTTAATAAAAATACTATTAACCCATATTAAATATAAACATACAATTGTAATATGTGTTAATATTCAAAATATATTATACAAATTTTTGTGTACTTTACTTAAGTATATTCACTTCAATTGACCACCAGTTAGAATAGGAATATACTTAGATTTATATTAATCTAAATCTTAGGAGGTACATATGGAAAACGTAGTATTTCTCAATAGCGCAAAAATTAACTTTGACAACAAACTTGATTTTACGACCATATCGAAATTAGCTACCATCACAAAATACGATGAAAGTAGTTATAAAGAAATTTTAGAACGGGTTAAAAATCAGACTATTATCATTACGAAGGAATTAACACTGGGTAGAGATCTAATTTCTCAATTCCCCCCTTGCGTTAAACTAATTTGCGAAGCCGGAACTGGCTATAACAATATTGATATTGTAGCTGCAAAAGAAAAAAATATTGCCGTTTGCAACATTCCTAGCTACAGCACAGAAGCCGTGGCGCATCTAGTAATTACCTCCATCTTAAATTTCAGCTCCTCAATGATTCAGCAACAAATTATGATTAGAGCGAAGAATTTTAATAATTTCACTAAACACTTAGAATTACCCCATTTCGAGTTACAAGGTAAAACACTTGGAGTCATTGGTGGTTACGGTGCAATTGGGCGAGAGGTAATAAAAATTGCTCTAGCTCTTAAAATGAATATTCTTATATCTAGTCGGACCGAGAAACCGTTCGGCGACCCAAATGTGCACTTTGTTTCTCTTGAAGATTTGCTAAAACAAAGTGATTTTGTCACCCTCCACTGCCCACTAACAGCTGATACATTGCATCTAATCGATAAGGACAAATTAAGGCTTATGAAACATTCAGCTTTTATTATAAATACTTCAAGAGGATCAATAATAAAAGAAGCCGATTTAACTTATGCCCTTCAAAATGGAACAATTGCTGGTGCAGCACTAGATGTTCAAGACCCAGAACCTCCGAAAACTACAAATCCCTTGTTTGGCATGGAAAATGTCATCCTCACTCCACATATAGGTTGGAGACGTTTTGAATCCAGGCAAAGGCTTATTGAGCTCATAGCTGTTAATATCGAATCACTTATTCAAAACAAACTAATTAATGTTGTAAATTAATATTTAATTTTATGTTATTTAAATTAAAATTACAGATCATTTTTTCCAAATGATCTGTAATTTTAATTTTTTTATGAGTTTCCCCTTCTGTGAATGAATTTTCTGATTTTTCACCAAAACTTTGTTAAGTTTTATTTAAAATAAACGATATAATTTATATCATTTATTTTTGATAACTCTATAAAATATATTATTAAAAATTCAAAGTAATAAATGTGTTGTTAGAGTAATTAATTTTAATAATAATGTATATAGGAAGGTAGGGTAAAATGAAATCCAGAAAATTTATCGGTATTGTTTTTGCATCTCTAATCGTTACTTTAACATGCGGGGGGGCAACCTTTGCAAGTACTACTAAACAGTCAGCCACAAAACGGTATATAATTAAATTTAAAACAAACAGTGTTAATGGAAGTCAAGTTGTATCAAAGCATAATGGACATTTCAGGCATCAGTATATGCATATTAATGCAGCAGTAGCCGATATGACATCACAAAGTCTTGCTAGTTTACAAAAAGACCCTAATGTTGACTACATCGAACAAGACAATATAGTTAAGGCATCAGAAATAACACTAACAAATTGGGGTGTTGCTGATATAAAAGCTCCAACTTCATGGCACTCAGGGTTAACTGGAAAAGGAATAAATATTGCTATTATAGATACAGGTGCAGGCCCACACTCTGACTTGTTAATGGCTGGAGGAACCAATGTAATAAACGGTTCAACCACAACCTCATATGCCGATGATAATGGACATGGTACACATGTAGCAGGCATTATTGCAGCAAAAGGATTAAATGGCGGTGTAGAAGGCGTAGCACCAGGAGCTTCAATATATGCGGTAAAAGCACTTAATTCAACCGGTAATGGTTATACTTCTGATATAATATCGGGTATAGACTGGGCTATAAATAATAAGATGAATATAATATCAATGAGTCTTGGTTCTGCTGAGTCTGATACAGCATTACAATCTGCAGTTGATACAGCATATAATGATGGTTTATTAATTGTAGCAGCAGCAGGTAATGATGGAAATAATTCAGGTACAGGCACTAATACGGAATATCCTGCTAACTATTCTTCTGTTATAGCGGTTGGGGCAGTTGATTCCAATAACAATAGAGCTTATTTTTCTTCCACTGGTAGTAAAGTAGAAGTATCTGCACCAGGGGTTAATGTAGAAAGCACTTATCTGAATAATAGTTATAAAGCAATGAGCGGTACCTCTATGGCAACACCCTTTGTTGCTGGAGATTTAGCTTTGTTAAAACAAGAATATCCGAGTGACACTAATGCTCAATTAAGACAACTATTAGATACTAATGTAACAGATCTAGGGATAATTGGTAGAGATTCTTTATATGGGTTTGGTTTAATACAATCACCAACAACTGCCACAACACCAGTTGCAGTACCTCCCGTAGTTATACCAGCTATACCAACTTCAAGTTTAGTAGCCGGTGTGTACACGTCGAGTCAGATTGTAGTATTAGCCGATGCTACAACCGGGGCTGTAATACATTACACACTTGATGGAACTACTCCTAATGCAAGCAGTCCAATATATTCAGCACCTATAACAATAACCGCAACTAAAACCTTAAAGGCTATTGCAGTAGCAAATACCACTTCATCTAGAATATTAAGTTTATCTTACACAATATCACAAACTATAGTAATACCTACGCCAACTGCTAGTATTACATCAGGTTCATATAAAAGACATTTAGTTATACGACTATTTGATCAATATGCAAAACCACTAAGGGCCTATTACACTTTAGACGGAACTACACCAACAACTAAGAGTTTAATTTATAATGGCTATATAAATATAGCATCAACTTGTACACTTAAGGTTATCGCAGTTGATGCAAAAGGAAATATGTCTGGGGTATTAAGTATTAACTATACTATAGTAAAATAACTTAATGCACCTTTACTAATGGTACCCATTTAAGCATTTTTCAATAAAGTATAAAAAAACAGATACCTCAAACGCTTGAGATATCTGTTTTTATATTGGTGCTCCATCAGGGAATCGAACCCTGGACACCCTGATTAAGAGTCAGGTACTCTAACCAGCTGAGCTAATGAAGCATGTTCGACAACTTCTATATTATATATTATTTTTATGCATATGTAAATACTTTTCTTAATGAAAACTAATTTATTACTACTTATTTATTAGTTTTCATTAAGAAAATGCATAACCCTTTCTTATTTTATATAATTTACTGTATTTTCTTTTCTCGCTGGTGCATTTGTTATCTCAATTTTTTTATATCCAAGGCAAAATGCATGTATTTGTCTATATCCTTCTGGTATTTCAAGTTCCTTAACAAATTCTGCTCCTTCTTCACTATTTAATAAATAGGCAATAAGGCCAACCCAACAGGAACCTATTTCTAAGGATTCTGCAGCTATTAGCATATTTTCTACTGCTGTTGCGCAATCAACTGGGGCTGATTGGTTACTTTTATCTCCAGATACTAATACTACAGTTGGTGCATTGTAAAACACATGAAATTTTTCATTATCAGCAAATCTTCTAATATATTCATTATCAGATTTTGCGGCAATTTCTTTAAAAGCATCACTTAATCTGTCTATAATATCTTTTCTTTGCACTACTGTAAAATGCCATGGTTGCTTATTTGTAGCACTTGGTGCATAAATCCCTGCATCTATTATCTCTGTTAGGTGTGCACCATTAATTTGATCTGGTAGAAATGCCCTTATGCTTCTTCTATTTCTTATGTTTTTTAAAGTTTCATTCATTTTAAAATCCTCCATTTAATAATTTATTTTTTATAAATCCTTTTAATAATATTAGTATACTCTAAATTACACTACAACAAACTAAAGTTTAATGTAAGTAGACACTTTTTTAACAGATAGTTTCTAAAAGAATACCATTTTCATAATTTATATATTAAAAATAAGCATCACACTATAAAAATCGAATATATGATATAATTATAGTTAATAAATTTAAGCATAAGAGGTGAAACAAATGATAGAGATAAATGATACATCAGAAAAAAATAATACAATTATAGCTTTCATAGAAAATTTAAAAACTTCAGATGATAAACAAAGGTCTGCTATAATAAATAAACTATCCCTTGATTATAACAATGCAATTCCAATGTTATGGTCAAAAATAATAACTGAGGAAAACCCTAGGGTATTACTTTCTGTTATGCGTGATATTCTAAAAAAGGAAAAACCAAAGGGAATGTTCAAAAGAACTATTGGTAATTCAAAGGAAAAACTTAGCGCCCTTCTTTCGCATCCAGATCCAAAGGTACGAAAAAATGTATGTGGTGTTATTGGAGAACTTGGAGACCCTGAATATTTAGATGCTTTATATAACGCCTACACCGCCGAGGATAAACTTTTTGTAAGATATTCATATGTTCTTGCAATAGGTAACTGCGGCACTGCAAGTGATGCAGATAAATTAAAGAAAATGTTTGAAGATGTAGTAATGAATGAACAAGCATTAAAAGAAAATGATTCACTAGTAACAACTAATAAACATATTAATGAAGAGAAGCTTGCACTTACAAGAGCTATAGATAAATTATCACCCACTGTGCGTCATGAATTTAAGGGGTTTGAAACTCCCGTGCCAATGCTACTCACAGTTATGAATTATCAGTATCAGCTTACTTTAACTGAGCTAGACGATAAATGGATAGATGGTAAACTTGTAGATGACGGTATACTTATTTGCGAAAAGGATTTAGATAAGATTTATACCTGTAGAACCTTTTACGAACTTTTGTATCCTTTAGCTGACTGCGTGTATTTACAATTTGATTATAAGGTAATAGCTGATGCAATTATAAATGCAAATATTGTAGGTTTTTTAAATCAGTGTCATGTTAATGATTCTAATGCTCCTTTTGGATACAGAATTGAATTTAAAACTACGGATCTAAGCCGCGAACGTTCAGAATTCGTAAAAAACCTATCTAGAGAATTAGACGAACTTTCGTGTGGAAATTTAAGAAACAGCCCCTCTTCATATGAAGTTGAGGTACGGATACTTGAAAGAGATAATCTCTGCACTGTATATGTCAAACTGTATTCCACAAAGGATAGTAGATTTGACTATAGAAAAAATGATTTAGCTACATCCATAAATCCTGTAACTGCAGCCATAGTAATAAAATCTATAGAAAAATGGCTAGAACCTAGTGCCAAAGTTATAGATCCATTTTGTGGTGTTTCAACAATGCTTATTGAAAGGGCTAAATTAGAGCAATTTGAAACTTTAACAGGCGTAGATATATATAGGACAGCTATATCATCTGCAACAATAAATTCTAAGTTAGCTGATGTTGACATAGACCTTTTAGCTGAAGATATATTAGAATATATTCCATATGGTCAATTTGATGAACTTATAACAAATATGCCATTTGACAATAAGTCCACCACCCATAACAAGTACGCGGACTTATATCAGGAATTTGTAAATAAAATCCCTGAGCTTATTAGACCAGGGGGAATGGCATTTGTTTATACAATAGAAAAACAACTGTTTAAGGAAGTTCTAATAGATAATGATAAGCTTGAATTACTTCAAGAGATAAAAATTGAAAGTGGTAGACTTACACCTCATGTTTTTGTGTTAAAAGTAAAATAAGGACATGAAATACATAACAAGTCAAAATACTAAAAAAGATGCACCTAGCAATTAGGTGCATCTTTTTTTACAAATTTATTTGATTTTTCTTCTATGCTTGTTTCGGCACAGCTTTTATATAAGTTGTTATTGCTCCTGTTGGGCATTTAGCTAAACAAGTAGATTCATTACACTCTGAAATACAAATTGCACTGTCTACTACAGCTAAACTGTTTTCAATTTTAATTGCTCCGTGTGTGCAATTTTTAAGACAAAGTCCACATCCAATACATGATACGCTGCAAAGTTTACGTGCTACAGCACCTTTGTCTTTTGAATTACAATTTACAGCTACATGAATTCCAAGGGGAACTAATTCAATAACTTGTTTTGGACAAACTGACTTACATTTTCCACAGCCCGTACACTTATCGTCATCAATAATAGGTAATCCCGTATCACTCATTGTCATTGCATCAAAAGGGCAATTTTTCACACAAGTTCCGAAACCAAGACATCCATATTGGCACCCCTTTGGTCCTCCTTGTAATAATGATGCTGCGACACAGTCTTGTACCCCTTTATACTCAAAAGATCTAACAGCTTTACTTAAGTCACCAGCACATTTTACAAAAGCCACTTTAGGTTCCACTGCTGCTGCTGCTTTACCTGTTAATTCCGCAACCATTTTCGCTACTGGTGCTTTACCAGGAACGCAAAGATTTGGCGCTACATCTGGGTTTATAACTACAGCTTCAGCATATGCCATACACCCAGCAAATCCACAAGCTCCACACTGGCCTTTTGGTAATATATCTTCAACAATATGAATCAATGGATTTATTTCTATGGCGAATTTTTTATTAGCAAATGCCAAAACTAAACCAAACATTAGTCCAACTAATGTCATTACAACTACAACTGCAATTGCGATTTCAATGTTACTCATATTAATCACTCATCTCCCTTCTATACTGATATCATTCCAGAAAAACCTAGGAATGCTAAAGATAACATACCTGCTAAAATAAACGCAATGCCGAGTCCCTGTAATGCTTTAGGGACATCTGCAAGTCTTAATTTTTCTCTTAAACTTGCCATAAGTACGATTGCCAAAGCAAACCCTAAACCAGCGCCGACAGCGGCTACCGTACTTTCTAAAAATGAATAGTTATTCTCTACATTTATGAGTGGTACACCAAATACAATACAATTTGTAGCAATTAGTAATAAATAAATACCCCACATATTATATAGTGTAGATGCATGTTTTTTAATAATCATTTCTAAAAGCTGAACAAAACTAGCAATCAAAAGTACAAATACCGCTGTTGTTAAAAATTGTAAATTAAATGGTACCAATACAAAATGATATATTACCCATGCTAGCATGGAACTCAAAGTCATAACAGAAGTTACAGCCATTCCCATACCAATTGAGGCATTTAAACTCTTAGAAACTCCAAAGAAAATACAAAGTCCTAAAAATCTTGTTAGAACAAAGTTATTTACAACTATGTTACTGGCAAGCAGGGTTAGATAATGACCCATTATATTTCACCTCTCTCGAGTTTAACTTTTTCCATTTTAACTTTTTCCATATGTTCTGTTAACATTTTAAAACCAGCAACCATGTAACCAATCAGTATAAATGCACCTGGTGGTAAAATCATGATAAGTGCCGGATTATACCAAGAACCAAGTACTTTTATTCCAAATATAGCTCCAGTACCTAGAAGTTCTCGAATTATTCCGATAGATAAAAGTGCGAGTAAAAATCCACATCCCATTCCAAGTCCATCAAAAAAGGATGGAGTCACTTTATTCTTTGAAGCAAAAACTTCTGCTCTGGCTAAAATGATTGCGAAAACAACAATTAATGCTAGATATATACCTAAAGCCTTATATAGCACTGGTAAATATGCTTGTAATACCAACTGTACTACAGTTACAATTGTTGCGACTGAAGTAATATACACTGGTACACGAACCTTAGGATTTACTATTTTTCTAGTAATAGATACAACTGTATTATTTGCAGTAATAACAAACATTACTGCTAGTCCCATAGTTAGTGAATTTATTGCGCTACTAGTTACCGCTAAAGCAGGGCAAAGACTTAGTGCAAGAACAAAAATTGGGTTTTCTGCAATTATTCCTTTTCTAAATATATCCCATAACTCTCTCATATTATTTTCCCCCTACAAACTGTGTAACTTTCTGCACAGCTTCTTTAATTCCTTTAGTTACCGCTTTAGAAGAAATGGTAGCTCCAGTCATAGCTTGAATTTGGTCGATTTTTGTTGGGTCTTTTGTTACTTCTAACTGTTTTGCTTCCTTACCTTTAAATTGATTTTTAAAAGGATCCTTACTTGCATTATCTCCAAGTCCAGGTGTTTCTTTACTATCTAATATATCAAAGTTAATAATTTTACCTTGTGGTGTAACAGAAACAAGCATTTTTATTGCTCCGCCGTATCCTTTACTTTCTGCTGGAACAACATACGCAATTATTTTCCCATCTTTTTCTGCAGTAAACCATTCTGCTTTCCCTTTTATTGGATTGAATTTTTGTGCCTCAACCACCAATGACTTCATTGAATCAGTCTTGATTTTTGCTGCGGTTTTTAATGCAACTGGTGCTGTTATAAAATATGTTCCAGCAATTACCGCACCTGAAACCAAACAAGTAACTGTTAAATTCATAGCAATTTGAAATATACTATATTTTTTTTCGTGATTAACCTTATTTTTAATATTTTTCTCATCTGACATTTTTCACTACCCCCTTGCCCCAAATTTAATCGGCTTCATGAAGCGATCAATAAGTGGTGTAACTGCGTTCATTAACAAAATAGAGTAACAAACCCCTTCTGGGTAACCGCCCTTAAGCCTAATTAAGACAGTAATTGCTCCAGCACCAATAGCAAATATTATCTGCCCTTTCTTTGTCATTGGAATGGTAACCATATCTGTAGCCATAAAGAATGCTCCTATGATAAGGCCTCCAGCCATCATATGGAATATCGGATCTCCACTAAATAAACCTGTTGGTCCACATATCCAAGTCAAAATACCTACAGTTCCAATCATAAATACAGGCACTACCCAATTTGCATAACCTTTATAAATTAAAAATATACCTCCAAGCATTAGCAAAATCGTTGAGGTCTCGCCAATACTTCCGTTACGAACACCAAGTAACATCGATTTATACATTTGAGGTGCACTTCCAAAAGTATCAATAAGTTTTGAGTATCCTTCTTGTTTTAAAATATTTAGTGGAGTTGCAGAAGCTACGGCGTCTACCTTTCCACTCAAATTTGTCCAAGTTGTCATAGCAACAGGCCATGACACCATAAGAGCAGCACGACCAATATGAGCTGGGTTGAAAATGTTGTACCCAAGACCCCCCATGGCATGTTTTGCTACTACAATAGCAATAAACGATCCAATTATCGCCATATAAGGTGGAATTGATGGTGGTAAACACATTGCAAGCAATAATCCTGTTAAAAATGCACTTCCATCAGCTATAGTTATTGGCTTTTTTCTAAGTTTTTGTACTACATACTCAAATCCAACTGCGGACAAACTTCCCGCAAGTAATACAAGCAAAGCAGGAATTCCAAAATGATAAATTGCAAAAAGTGCAGCTGGTGCTAAAGCCAAATTTACAGTCCACATAATTTTAGAAATAGATGTATCTGCACGTATATGTGGAGATGTTGAAATTGTAAAGAGATTATCTTGTAATTTTATTTCACTCATTTAACTAGTGCCTCCTTCTTTTTTGCAGCATCAGCATTGTTTTTCATTTTACAATATCTAATGTATTGTACAATGTTTCGCTTAGCGGGACATACATAAACACAACTTCCACATTCTGCACAGTCAAAAAGATTTTGTTCAAGTTTTGCTTCCTCATACATATCTTTTTCTCCCAATATGCTTAACATACTTGGATTAAGTCCACATGGACAAACGCTTACACATTTCCCACAACGAATACAAGGTGATTGTGTTCCATTATTAATATCTTTTTCATTTAAAGCTAGTATTCCGGAAACTCCCTTAATAATAGAAATATCTAAATTAGATTGAGCAAATCCCATCATAGGACCACCCATAATAACTTTAGCTGGTTTTTCTACAAAACCGCCACAATTGTCTATTGCATCTTTAAATGATGTTCCGAGTCTTAACAAAAGATTTTTAGGTTGTTTAATTGCACTTCCTGTTATTGTAGTCACCCTTTGAATTAAAGGAATTCCGTTTACAACTGCATCAGATATTGCAACAATAGTACCTACGTTTTGCACAACCACACCTACATCCATTGGCAAACTTCCAGATGGAACCTCGCGATCCGCAAGCACTTTAATAAGCATTTTTTCAGCGCCTTGTGGATATTTAGTTGGAATTGCCACAACTTCTACTGTAGTTCCTTCAAATGCCTTTTTCATAACAATAACTGCATCAGGTTTATTATCTTCAATACCTATAAATGCCTTTTGAACTCCAAGAACCTTCATAACTATTTTTACGCCAAAAACAATTTTATCTGAATGCTCGAGCATCATTCTATGATCTGCAGTTAAATATGGTTCACACTCTGCTGCATTAATAATAAGAGTATCAATTTTCTTTTCCTTTGGTGGTGATAATTTTACATGAGTAGGAAATGTTGCTCCCCCCATTCCAACTATACCTGCTTCTTTAATGATATCTTTGATTTCATTGCCATTTAATTTTTCCCAATCTCTTTCAACAGGAATTCCTTCTATCCACTCATCTTTTCCATCACTTTCAATCACGATAGAAAGGCACTTTCCAAATACCGGATGAGGGTATTCGTTAACATCTGTAACAACTCCAGATAAAGATGCATGTACTGGACTAGATACAAAAGCTGGACTATTAGCTATAACTTGTCCCTTTTTCACCAAATCACCCTTTGCTACAATGGGTGAACATGGTGCACCTATATGCTGCCTCACAGGAATAATAACCTTACTTGGAAGTACGGCTATTTCTATAGGCATACTGGCTGTAAAACGTTTATTATCATTTGGATGTATTCCTCCACGAAAACTTTTTAGCATTTTTCCACACCTCTTTTAACATATTTAAACCCTAATAAATTATATATATATATTAAATCTTAAAAATTTTATCTTAAGATAAAATTCGAGTAATAACAGGTTGCATTTTGTCATTGTTATGAGCAAATTTATCAAAAAACTTTATATTTATTATGGACAATATAAATGCTAGTATCCCTCCGCCTATTTGAAAACCACGAACAGAAAGGCCAAATATTTTAGCTATTACTTGTCCAAGAATAACACCTAATACAACTGAAATAAGAGGGGCTATATATACAACAAACGCTGCCATTAACATATTTGTTTCTTTCATTTGAAAAGCAATTCGTTGTCCTTTTTTAGCTCCAAGTAAATTTTTAGCATCAATTATAACTGAACTATCACCTGGACATGCTCCACAATTTTTACATTCATTATGCCTACCTACTTTTACTTTAGCGATGTTGTTCTCAGAAATTTCTATTATGATTCCTTCTTCTTCTTTTACCATTTTTAAAATTTTCCCCCCTTTATAGTGAAAAATTAATTACATTATAAGTTTAAGATTTTTTTTGTCGAATTATATATAAATTTTAGTTTCCATTACTCAATGTAGAATTAAATAGGATAAAAGTCAATGATAGTTTTTTTTTTAACAATCTATTATTGAATATTCCACTCGTTTTATATATAAAAAACTCTTTTAAAAATTGATACAAAATATTTTGTACAACTTTGGTTTTTGTATTTTTTTCTTATCAATATTACTGATTTTATCAATATAAAATATTATAGAATTGTGAAATATTTATCTTACATTACTATAATATTTTACCACAATATTATACCATAATAAACTTTTTTATTTTAGTAATTTTAATATTATGCCTATGTTTTGTTAAAATATTAACAAAGTTCGAAGAATCCAGTGATCATGGCGTTAAAGAAGTGTTTTATTATGCAAAGGATAATAATAATCATATAATACGCAATTGTAAACCTTTTTATAAAGTAAAATATAAAATCAAAAAAAATTCAACAGAATAGTAATGGATTTCTTGATTTACATAATAATTAGATTATTTTCAAGTAAAAAGTTTATATTTTCATTTACCTAAAGTATAAGATTAATTTTATAGCCACACTTTGGGCATAACTCATCACTGATATTAACACTAATATGGTTTCCATCTCTTTCTATAACCTTATAACCGCACTTTGGACAATATGTTGAGTTATCAATATTAGCTACATTTCCGATATATACATAGTTAAGATATTTTTTTGCTATATCTCTATTTTCAAACATTACATCCACCTTTGTAGCTGGGTTTTTCATCTTATAGTTTGGAAAGTATCTCGATAAGTGTAGTGGTATATCTTTATTTAAGGATCCTAAAAAAGCTGAAATCTCATCAATTTCTTCACTAGAGTCATTTTCACCATTTACGAGTAGTGTAGTTACCTCAACATGACACTCTTTTGAAGCCAATTTAATAGTATTCATTACAGGTTTAACACGCCCCCCACACATGTCTTTATAATATTTGTTATTAAATGCTTTTAAATCAATATTCATAGCATCCACATAAGGAAGAATCATCTTTAGTGGTTCTTCTTTTATATAACCATTACTCACCAATACTATATTTATATGTTTAAGTGTTTCTTTTAATAACCTTGCTGAATTATATACATATTCATACCATATAGAAGGCTCATTATATGTAAATGCTACCCCAATATTATCTTCAAGATTTCTGCATACTTCCACTAATTTTTCCGGAGATATATATTCACTTCTTGCTCTTTCTTGGGATATGGAGTGATTTTGACAAAAGCCACAGCTAAAATTGCACCCAAAACTTCCTACAGAAAGTATTTTGCTACCCGGTTTAAAATGATATAAAGGTTTTTTTTCTATTGGATCCTTTGCAAAGGAAGTTATTTCCCCATAATTTATTGTATAAAGCTTTCCCTCTTTATTTATACGGACATTACATTTGCCATATTCGCCACCATTAATAAGGCAGTTATGAGGGCAAAGTTTGCATCTTATTTTATCTCCTTGTTTTTCATAAAATAAAGCTTCTTTATCCATTTTCATACCCCTTATGCCTAATAACCTCAAATTTTTCTATGGAGTAATTTTCAGTTGGAGAAATTGATGCCTTATTTAGTACAATGCTTATCTGCTGCTCTATGGTATTTACACCCTCAAGGTCCGGTAAAAGCAGTCCACTCTTTCTCCCACTTCGCACAACCACTCCATATTTTTTAGGATTTAGTTCTTCTTTCAAAGCCTCAATAGGCTCGGTTAACACATCTACTGAAAAAACAATATCCTCAAGCTCTCCCAATGATACATTACTAAACCTTGGGTCACTTTCTCCCGCTTCAACAGCATTTCGCATTATTTCTTTTGCAATACTGTCTGTTATAGGGAAAATGGTACCTATGCAGCCTCTAAGAGCCCCAAATTTTTTAAGAGAAACAAAAACTCCTCTTTTGTTATTTATCATTTCCTCTGTTACATAACTTGGTAAATCCATTAAATTGCCTTCTGCTAGATAATGAGTAAGACTTTCTCTGGCAAGCCGAACATAACAATCTTCATTATTTATTCTTTTCATATGCATTTTTCTTTTCTCTATAGTAATTTCTGATAACATATCACGGTCACTACTTTTAAGCTTAAATTTCATTACAGCATATCCAACCCCAAAGGTGCCTTCATAGGAAAGAAGTTCCCCCTTTATCTCGTTGCCTTCCATTGATCCAATCATTATATAATATGATCTTAGACCACATTCCCCAGCATTTTCTATCATTTCATAATTTATATTAAATACCCCTGCTACATCCCCACTTGTTAGTAGATTTATTATTTCCTTATCAAACTTTTCTCCATATGGATTATAATCATAAGGCCCTTCATCTTTAAGACGATGAGAAAGATCACCACTCCCAATAAACACAACATTTTTATTGCTTTCCTCTACAGTCTCCTTAATTAGTTTACCAAATTTATATAATTGTATTGGAGTAAGCCCACCATAAGTAATATGAACAAGCTTAAATGAATTATATTTATCTTTAATAAAATAAAGTGGAACTATACTGCCATGATCTAATTCATATTCTCTATCATACCTTTTAAGATTGCTTGTCGTTACCTTGACTGTTGGTATATTATTTTCATCAGACTTCTCCATAATTTTTTGTGTCAAATCCATATCTATTTCAAATTTCATAGAAACTTTTGGTGCTCCAAATTGCTTTAAACTACCCGAAATATTATTTTCAAAGGAAAGCGCTATAGCATCTGAAAACATAACCCCATGTGGAGTAACTATAATTATTACCTCTGGCTTTATTTCCGCTATTTCGCGCCCAATACTTTCACAAGCATCATATGTATTTTTTATCTTTTTTTCCTCTCCATGCCCCACCTCTGGAATTATTATAGGGGGATGTGGCATTGCAACATAAGCTATTATTTTACCCATTTTAATCACCTTTCCTATTTATTAGTATAAGTATTTTACCCACTACTTGAGATTCGTATCCATAAAGTTTAAATCATCTTTTTCGAAGCTGCAATATTAATGACTTTAAGTTAACCCTTTTAATAAAATTGTAAAAAGGGGCTGTCTCAAAATGATTAAAAAATCATTTTAAGAGATAGCCTTTTTTTTCTTATTTATTTTAGGGCGAACACTAAAAAATCACCTCTTTGAGGGATGATTT
>NZ_DATCQT010000133.1:0-7789 GCF_036569345.1 Clostridium sp. | reverse complement strand
AAATAAATAGGTAATGCTACGAATAGCATGAATTATCTAGGCTATCCGTACAATATATAGCACGAAAAAATTTTGAGGTGAAGTTGATTTTTGAGCAAAAATGAATCAAGAGTTAGCAATGCCTTAAGAGTTTCCGAGAGTACACTTAAAAATATGAAAGAGGTGAGATAATGAAAAACAATATATTAAATGGGATAATGGGCTCATGTGTTGCTGATGCTTTAGGTGTTCCAGTTGAATTTGAAAATAGAGAAACGCTTAGGGAAAACCCTGTAATTAATATGCGATCCTATGGTACTCATAATCAGGTTGCAGGGACATGGTCTGATGATACAAGTATGACATTATGTCTTATAGATAGCCTTTCTAAGGGGCTCGATTACGATGATATAATGACAAAATTTATAAAGTGGATTAATAACGGAGATTACGCTGCACATGGACATATTTTTGATGTAGGAAATGTTACGAGAAAAGCATTGTTTTGTTTTGAAAGAGGAACAACTCCTTTAGAGTGCGGTGGACTTAGTGATAATGATAACGGCAATGGATCACTTATGAGAATTTTGCCTATTTTATTTTATCTACAATCTATTTATGGAACAAAAATCACTGAATATAATAAAGCCATGGACATAATTCACAATGTTTCATCACTTACTCATGCACATAAACGCAGCTTAATTGCGTGTGGCATATACATATCCATTGCTAATATGCTAACAGTGGATAAGGACCTTGAGTCAGCAGTGGAAATGGGCATCTATAATGCAATAGAATATTATAAAAAACATGATGAGTTTGCAAATGAACTGCTTTATTATAAACGACTCAGTAATAAGACGTTTTCTAAAATACCTCTTAAAAATATTAAAAGCAGTGGATATGTAGTTGATACACTTGAAGCTTCTATTTGGTGTTTACTGAATACAAAAAACTATAGGGATTGTATTCTTATGGCAGTTAATCTTGGTGCAGATACTGATACAGTTGCTGCAGTTGCAGGAGGCCTTGCGGGGATATATTACGGTTATGAAAGCATTCCAAAAGAATGGATTTGTGTAATAGCCAAACGTGATTATATAGAAGGACTTTGCAATCAGCTATATGTAGATCTCAAAATAACGGGACAGATTAGCAATTTATTAATAGACCTACAGTAAATAATTTATATAATAGGGGGTAAATATGATCCGCTTAAGACCATATAAATTAAATGATTCTGAATACATTTTAAAGTGGATTAACAATGAGTTTACTTTTACACAATGGTGTGCAGATAAATTTACATATCCATTAACTAAGAAGCAATTAAATGAGTATTATCAAAAATATGAAGAAGATGATAATGGGTGGATAATGACAGCTCTTAATGAAGGAGGAACACCAGTCGGCCATTTTTTAATGCGTATGGCAGATTACCAAAATGAAAGCATCCACTTAGGATTTATTATTGTAGATTCACAAATCCGAGGACAGGGATATGGAAAAGAGATGGTATCTTTAGCCATAAGATATGCTTTTGACATATTAAAGGTAAAGAGAGTTACTTTGGGCGTATTTGATAATAATCTTTCTGCTCATTTTTGTTACAAAGCAACAGGAATTGTAGACGAGAAATATCGTGAAGGTATCTTCCCATATGGAAATGACAAATGGGGAATTTATGATATGGCAATAGAAAAATAATAAAATGTTATGCATGTAAATATAAAATCCAATAGGTGGGAATATTTCTTCGTTACAAAAGATTCAAACGGACAGTGTGCAATATTTCAATGAAGATATTTTGACATTATCAGATAATGAACTCTTCATTGATTTAGGGGCTTATAAAGGGGATACTATGTTAGTTTAGAAATTATTTTATCAAATTATAAGGAGTAATAGGATGAGTTACGAAAAAGTTATTTTTAATTATGACAATGGTATTGCAAAAATTACACTCAATAGCAAAGAAAATTTAAATGCGTTTGATTATTCTTTGGTATCAGAGGTAAATATGGCGTTGGATGAATGTGCAAATAATCCAGCAATAAGAGTAGTAATATTAAATGGTGTTGGAAAAGGGTTTAGCGGTGGTGGAGATATTGGTGCAATGAATAAAGCTATAGACGAAGGACAAGGGTTTGGTGAATTAATTCAAAAAGCTGCAGAATTAGCGGTAAAAATTAAAAAACTTCCTAAGCCTGTAATCGCTTCAGTACATGGTCCAGTTGCTGGAGCCGGATTTAATGTTGCAATTGCATGTGATCTTTGCATCGCAGCTGAAAATGCTCTGTTTATACAAGCATTTGTAAATATAGGACTTATACCTGATACGGGCGGAGTATATCTATTAACAAGAGCTGTAGGAGTATCAAAAGCTTCTGAACTGGCTTTGACAGGAAAAAGATTATCTGCAAAAGAAGCATTTGGCTTGGGAATAGTAACCGAGGTGTGTTCAATTGAGGAACTTGATGAGAAAACAAATAGGCTCGCATTGAAAATGGCAAACGGTCCGGCTGTTGCTTATAAAAATATTAAAGAGTTAATTTACAAAGCTCAATTTTCTGATTTTGAAGAATATATAAAAGAAGAAGTGAAAGCTCAGATAGAATGTAGCAAAACAGAAGATATTAAGGAAGGATTAAAAGCTTTCTTAGAAAAAAGAAAACCTAATTATTTAGGAAGATAACTAAATATAATTTTTGAAATATTCACAAGATATTCTTATTGGGGTCTAGTTTTGATAGATAATTGTATTAGTATGTTGTATAGTTAAGTAAGGATATAATTGTAAAATTTAACAAATTTAATAAACTAAACTTAAATGTATTAGTTGAGAACTTTTCATCCAATATACACGTCTAATGTTTAAGAAAGAAAAATGGAGGTGAATTAACATTTATGAAAAAATGGATAAGACTTATACCTTTAATATTATTAGTATTTAGCATTATGGTTGGTTGTGGAAATAAAGACAGTTCAATTATTAACAAAAAAGATGTTCGAGAAATTGTGTGGACCCAACTTTCAAAAGTAGAACAAAATGAAATTATCGGTACTTGGAAAGATGGAAAAATAGAAAAAAGTATCGCTAAAAAAGATTCAACTACTTTTACGCTTGAAGATAAAAATCTTGATGGTAAAGAAGTATATCTAATTACGTTCAAATCAAAAAAAGAACCTTTAATTGGAAATATACAAAAGTTGGTGGATATCAAAAGTAATAAGATTGTCGGAACTGCGTTCAGAGAGTAAGTATTAGTTTTCAAAAGGGGTACTATTATGAGAATGCTGTGCATACCCTTTGATACCAACATATTAACCATATTTTTAGTGGCGGTTAAAGTAGCATTATCCAAAGAAAGAATAGAAATTTTATTAAACTCACTCTACCAGATATAGTCTACTTTATATCCAAGTCTTTTGCCTTTTGAACATCTTCTAGCGGAACTTGTATTTCCATAATATTATTAAATACAGCAATACTTCTAATCATTTCTCCTTTAATAAAATATCTTATTTCCCCATAATCTAAAATTGACTTAACAATAGGTATTATAGAAAAGTCCATTGTTTCTGCTATAGTAACAAGTTCTGAGTACTTAGATTCTTCACTTTGCAATTCATCACTTGGTAATTCTTCAACCAATTCGATTTTACAGTCTGAACAGAAATTAAATCCCTCTCTATATTCACATTTACATTTTGGACAAAACATTTTTATACCCCCTTTAAATTTTAATTTGTAAAAAAATACAAAATCAATGCAATTCTATATAAATTATACCATATTATGAATATTCAAACATAAGAATGTTTATATAGCAAATATTTTCATTTCCAATTAATGAAGTAAACAAAGTAAACATTTCCAATAAATTACACTTTAATCAATATAAATATTATGTATATAATGGTATAATTTACTTAAAAACTAAATTCCATTGGTATTATCTTATGATGATATTTACGTAGCATAATATTATTATTGTTATTATAAAGTAATTGTTGTATACAGGGGGTAAACATGAAATCAATTTTGTTAGTAGATAAGTTTTCAAAAAATTACGGAGATTTTAAGGCTATAGATAATGTAAGCTTTGAGGGTATCCTCTGGTGAAATATTTGCATTATTAGGACCTAATGGAGCAGGTAAAACAAGTACGTTAGAATGTATTGAAGGAATTAGAAAAGTTAGTGGCGGTAAAATTTTAATTAATGGAATAAGTCCAGAAAAAGATTATAAGAAGATAGCTAAAATATTAGGAGTTCAATTACAAGCATCCTCGCTACCTGAAATGATAACCGTTGAAGAAGCAATTAAAATGTTTTCATTATATCTCGGCAATAAGATAAGATTTGATCTGATTGAAAGATTTAATTTAACTTGTAAACGTAAAACTCAGTTTAGAAATTTGTCTACAGGAGAACAAAGAAAATTGGTACTGGCTATTGCTTTGTCCAATAATCCTAAACTCCTAATTCTTGATGAACCTACGGCTGGACTTGATGTATATACAAGGGTTGAACTTCATAATGTTATGAGAGAAGAAAAACAAAAGGGAACTGCCATATTACTTGCCTCACATGATATGAATGAAGCTGAAGAATTAGCTGACAGGGTATCAATTTTATGTAAAGGTAGGATAGTGGCAGAAGGTACGCCTAATGACATTATTACCTCAGGGAATAATGTCGTAAAAATACTTGTAAAAACAAGAGATAATTCATTAATCAAACTAGATTTAAAACAAATTATCGCAAATAAAGAAAATAAGGATTATGTAATTTTCAAATGTCTGGACATTGAGAAAACTCTAACAGATATTTTAACTTATATTAAAGCTAATAATGATAAATTAGTAGATATTATCATTGAAAAGGCTACTTTAGAGGAAAGATTTATAGATATTACAAGTCGGGAGGAAAATTATGAAAGCAGTATTAAATCATTTAGAATTTGAATTTAAAAGTGGAGTAAGAGATAAGTCTTTACTGCTAATGAATTATTTATTCCCATTGGCATTTTATTTTATGATGTCAATAATTATGCCCAACATTAACAAGAACTTTAATGATACTATAATACCCTCGATGATAGTCTTTACAATAACGGTTAGTACCCTATTAGGAATGCCTAATCCAATAGTATCATCCAGGGAAAAAGGGATTTACAGAAGCTACAAGATATATGGAGTAGACTCAAAAGCTGTATTATTTATACCAGTTATTACAACTGCTATTCATATCACAATAGTTTCAATAATTATAATAATAACAGGTGTAACTATGTTTCATGCGTCAATGCCACAAAATTATTTGGGATTTGTCATATCATATCTTATTATATTATTTTCATTTTTAGGGTTAGGAACATTATTGGGTGTTTGCTCTCCCAATAGTAGAATAACCGTACTTTTAGCCCAATTTATATTTATACCTTCAATGATACTTGGAGGCATTATGATGCCTTTAGATATTCTTTCTAAAAATATACAAAAAATATCTAATATTTTTCCATCAACACATTCAATGAACTTATTTAATAACCTATGTCCTCTTTGCTATAAAATCTAACCAAATTGGGTAAAAGTTTGAATTAAAGTGCAATCCATCACCTTTTCGTATACCTGATGAACTTACATCTATACTTGATGTATCTAAGAATGTTATTTTATTTGATGCTGCTAACCCTTTTATTATAGTATTACATGTTATTATTTCGCTGTTTCTTAATTTAGAACCAGTAGCAACTTTAAATATTGGCTCCACAATTATTTTTGATGTTGAATATTTCTTTTTTGCGGCTACTATTAAGTCACTATACTGCTTTTTAAAATCAGCCTCATTTAATTTAGCTACACCTAAATTATTTACGCCACAAGATATTATTACTCTTGTTGGTGCTTTAATAGTGGAGGCTACTAATAAGCTTTTTATAACTGTAACTGTTGCCCCACCTTTGGCTATTAATCTGCTTAAATCTATATACTTATATAGCGCCATACGTAAGGTTATAGAATCACCCACAAATACATCGTTTTTAAATATGATATTATAATTTACAGTATTAGGCGAAGTTACTGAATTAAAAGTTATGATATTACCATTACTAGTGGCAATAACAGTTCCACTCTCCTCAGTTCGGTATACAGAACTATTTTTTACTTTAAGTCTATCTTTGTTTTCTTTATGAGTTCCAACACTAACAACAGCATATTTGGGACTAACTTTATTTGAAAATCCTTGTGTAATAGAAGAATAGCTTCCATGTTGACCAACTTTCAATACGCCTGTTTTAAGATCGTAACCTTTTGATAACATCTCATTTCCCGATACATCTTTTGCATCTCCAGAAAATAAGAATGAATTATTTCCAAAAGTTACTTTAATAACTATAGATTCATTATTAACATCTTCGTATCCACTTCCACTAGGAGTTAATACAGTACATGTAGCTTTACCTAACTTAAAACTTTGCCCTGGCTTTGGCGCTGTAACTTTTAATCCTTTGCTCTTAATAGTATTATCTGCATTTTTAAACGTTTTAGTTGTTGTAGTCCTTTTAGGCATATATATTTTACCTGTTTGAAAGCTGTTTATTACGTAGTCTAATTTTCCGATATGGTCCTTATGAGGATGGGTTCTTACTAGAAAATCTAATTTGGTAATTCCTTGATTTGACATGTAACTTTTAACTATTTCTGAATCAGCATTGTTCCCTACATCTATTAACATAGAGCTTGAGCCTTGCTGTATTAAAATACTATCTGCTTGACTTACGTCTATATAAGAAACTTTAAAAATACCATTTACAGACCTTTTATCATTACTAATTGATGTTGCATTTTTCTTTTGATTAGGTGATTTCTTAGTTCTATTTGCATCTATTTTTTGAGGTTTCATTGTTGGTGTGGTATTTTTAGCTATACTTGAGCAGCCAATTAAGCTGAAAGTGAGCATTAATCCCAAAAGAAGACACAGATACTGTTTTATATTTCTCATTTTAAGCCCCCAGAATATCTTTTCTTACTTTATTTCAATAATAAAGTATTATACTTAAATTTTCATCACTTTTTAAAATACGTTGTTGCAAGTGATGTGCATTTATAATATACGTATACGTAATCTTTGTCAATGAAATTAATCCAAAGTTTAAATCAGAATTGACTGGCTGCAATGTACATCAGTTCTGGTTACCAATTTAAAGTAATAATGATATAATTAAAAAAGTGAGTAATGTAAAATTTGTAAATTCATGGTGATTATATAAAAAATAAAATTTGCATGATTAAAAAATACCACAGTAGGTTTGGAGGTTATCTTATGAATTTAGAAGAACAGAAACAATTTATTTTATCAGGTAAAATGTATAATGATTTATCGCAAGAACTAATTCAAGCAAGAGAAAATACGATATTTCTTACAAATGAATATAATAATAGTTTTGGTAGTCAGCAGTATGAAAGAAAGGAAATATTAAAAAGACTACTGAAAAGTATTGGAAAAGGAGTTCATTTTGAACCAACTTTTCGGTGTGAATTTGGTTTTAATATTACAATAGGAGATAATTTTTATGCCAATTTCGATTGCGTAATGTTAGATGGTGGAGAGATATACATAGGAAATAATGTTTTATTTGGACCACGAGTTGGAATTTATTGGTCCTCTGTCAAGAAAAAGTACAAATTAAAATGAGAAGGTTATGTTAGCAATTCACTAAACTTAAATTGCTATTGATATATTAAGTTTGTTTGCTTTCTCGTATTCCATTTCAAACTCATCAGGTGACATATAGTTA
>NZ_DATCQT010000132.1:0-2378 GCF_036569345.1 Clostridium sp. | reverse complement strand
GCTCCTAGAAACGGATAGAACCATGCATAGCTTCGCTATATGGTAGTTCATGCGATTAGCCTTGATAAATAGAAATCTCTTTATTTGAGGTTTCTCGCGAAGTCGAGTAGACCAGGGACTTTCACCCTTAGCCTCTCTCGGAACCGTACGTGACACTCTCATGTCATACGGCTCTTATTATCCAGTCGACGGTAAAATTCCAACTTTCCAATGAGCAAATAAGATTTTTAATTTCATTGATATCATTCTTAGATATTTACTAGCTTGGTTAGGTTTATATTTATACTTTCTATATTTTCTTCTTACCCAAAAACACAAGTGTAGATTTATATGTTCTAGTACTTTTGTTAATTCCTTTTTCCCATACTTGCCGTAATAATTTAACCATCCTCTGATTACTGGATTATATTTTTCTGCAATATCCATAAGTTCCTTGTTTGTCATCCATAGTAATCGCCATTCTTTAATTGTTTGACGGATGTGTATTTTAGCTTTATTACTTATTGCGGGAAGAAAACTAGTAAATTCCTTTCCATTTCTACCTTTGGCTTTTCTAGGTCTGTATGTGTAACCTAAGAACGTAAATTCTATATTGTTATGGGTTTCTTTCCTATTGCTGTCTTTACAGTAAACTATTTTAGTCTTATCTGGATGAATTTCAAGTTTGCACTCTCTGAGTCTCTCTTCAAGGTATTGTCTTATATATTTTGCTTGGTTCATTGTTTTGCAATGAACAATTCCATCATCCGCATATCTACACCAAGGGTTTAAAGGAAGATTTATTTGCATCCACTTATCAAAAACATAGTGTAAAAATAGATTTGAGAGAACTGGACTTATGACACCACCCTGAGGTACGCCGATTTCTCTTGAAACTGTTTCACCATTTATGTTTTGAAACGGAACTTTTAACCATCTTTCAATATAAAGTAATTCCCATTTACAATTTGTATGTTTCACAACAGCCTTCATTAGAAGATCATGGTTTATGTTATCAAAAAGACCTTTTATATCAAATTCTAGCACCCAATTATATTGCCAACATCTTTTTCTTGTTATTTCAATGGCATCATGTGCTGATTTTCCTGGTCTATACCCATATGAATCTGGCAGAAAATACTTCCCAACTTTATTTTCAAATTTTAGTTTGACTACCATTTGTGCAATTCTATCAGCGACAGTTGGTATTCCTAACACTCTTACACCACCATTTTTCTTTGGGATTTCAACAGCTTTGACTGGTGGCGGAAAATAAGTTCCTGATGACATTCTATTCCATATTTTATATAGGTTCTTTTTCAAATTGCTTTCAAATTGTTCTAAAGAAATATCATCTATCCCAGCAGAACCTTTGTTTGCTTTTACTCTCTTATATGCTTCTTGGACTAAATTCTTGGAAATGTCAAACGACTTTGTTTTGTTCATTTAGTTCCTCCCAAAATAATTGGTTGACCAAAATACAAAACCAGATAATACAGCCTCTTTGCTCCTTTTCCATTACAGAATTTTCATCACTACTATAAGCTGTTCCGTCCCTATATCTTGCATTGGTACTTTCATCCTCGTAAGTTCTTTACTTGTGACTTTTCCCTTTACATCAAAATCGTAGGTTCTCCTGTTCCATATAAAAGCCTATGTTATATTCATGCCACCTTTACTCCGGCTATCGTTTAGTCAGTAACCAGGTTTCTTCTAAACTTATCCCAAAACAGCCTACCGTTTCGGTTTTGATAACAACTGAGCCTTTCGAAGCGTCTTCAGCAGTTCACTTTCGTTCATCTCTATAACACATATCTGATAAAATCTTCTGTTTTACCTTTTCCTTAACGCTCAATACCATTGCTTTTGACAATAGCACCTTAAGGTGATTTGAAACCTCTACCTGTATAGAGATTCCGAGGGGCCCACCCTCATCTTTTATATAGCATGAAACAATTTAAATTGTTTCTTCAGGACACACGTAGGCCATGCCTTTTCAACAAACCATTTCATGATATTTCTCCATACTTTCATAGTTAACCCTCCAATTATAAAATATAATTCCCAACGTTAATAATTATCCCACTTCCACATCTTTCACATTTCACTCTTAACATTGTAGGCATCTATAATACTCTCTTTCCTTCTTATTTTAAAAATGAAAATTACCTACCTTAACAACATATTCTACATTAATTTCCAATATCCTCTATAAAATGTTATTTTCTAAAGTATTTTTATTGTTTTGTTAATCACCAGTCAGTATTTGTTCCTAATCTTTAACTACTGAGTAAATTTGTTATTTTGTCAATTCCAAATCTAGCTACTGCTATCCACCACCAATGCTTTTATTTCAAGATACTTATTTTCATATTTCATATTATCTATGGAAGTTATAT
>NZ_DATCQT010000131.1:0-57843 GCF_036569345.1 Clostridium sp. | reverse complement strand
ATTCTTTTGTGTAATTTCTTTATTTATCATATTTAAATTATACATCAAAAGTGGATCCCTCGGGACCCACTTTTGTATTTGGAAAAGAAAAAAAGAGCCATCTCGCTGTAGAAATCACTTTCTATTTTGAGACAGCCCCTTCATAGTGTCAAGTAAAATCATTCTATTTTACTTCCTTCTGAAGCAGCTTGGATTTTTTCATCGCTACCAAGTTTTTTAGGTAATCTAGCATCATCATTTTTCTTGATTATAATTTGCTCCTGAGTAGTGTAATTATAATTTTTTGAATCTTTTCTCGCCATAGATATTGCCACCTTTCTAAATTTTAATAAACTGCTTAATTTATTTTTGTTTATATTAGTTTCTCCAACATTCAGAGTATAATGCCTTTTAAATATAACTAAAATATTCATGACATACTGTTTTTTACTGTCTACACTACTTTATTTTTTTGTAATGCATAATAAGATAATTTAGTTTATAATATTATGTATACTAAATGTTATTAAAAGATTAAAATTCGAGGTGATAAACATGGATAGGACATCCTTAAAAGCATCAATAGTAATTGCAATTATAGGAATAGTTTTGATAGCTATTGTATATTTTAGACCCATAAATATTGAAAGAAATTATAGTGGATATATGTATGCTGAGAATGGCGGAGTTGAAAAAACAACAGAAGTTAAACTTGTGGGAGAGTTAAAAAAGAAATTATCATTAAATTATATATTTACTGGAAGCATTGAGGTTGATGGTATTAAAAAACCAGTTATTGCAAATAGAATATGGGCTAAAAACAATATTTTTAAAACTATGGGATATAGTAATTTCATAGAAACCAAAGATAGTAAGACAGGCCAATATGAAGTTGTTGGAACAGTTAATATATCAAATAACTTCGATGAAATACTTATAAGGTTGGATGAAATAGACAGTAAATATAATGGCAAATTTAATATTTGTGGTCCTAGTAGTACTAAAGAAGAGGCAAAAGCGATTACAATAAATATGGAAAAAAGTAATTAAGAGTTATTGGAGGAATTATAATGTCTAGAAAATTAATTTTAAAATTAAAACCATATTTAAGTGAAAAAATATGGGGGTGGGAGAAATGGGTACTTTCATGCCATGAAGATGGAAAATCTACAATCGAAGAAGGAATTTATAAAGGAAAAGAATTATCTGAAATTTTAGGATGTGGCAGTAATTTTCCTATATTAAATAAAATTATAAAAGCAGAGGATACATTATCAGTACAAGTACATCCAAATGATGATTATGCCAAAAGGGTTGAAAACTCAAATGGGAAAACAGAGTGTTGGTATATATTAGAAGCAAAAGAAGGTGCAACTTTAGTATCTGGAATAAAGAAAGGCCTAAATAAAGAGAAGTTAAGGAAAATTATACAAGAAGGCAAGTTAGAAGATTATTTGGATAGAATTAATATTAAAAGAGGAGATTTCATCTATATACCAGCGGGTACTGTACATGCTATAGAATCAGGGGTAAAGCTTATTGAGGTACAACAAAATAGCAATATCACTTATAGACTTCATGACTGGGGACGAGGACGTGAAGTGCATATTGAAAAATCATTAGACGTGATAGATTATGAAGGGAAGAATAAAGGTGGCAAAATTGATAAATTTGATAAATTAGAGACACCTTATTTCAAAGTGGAGAAAGTTATTGTTCACAATAGTTATGCAGACAAGGTTAATGAGAGTTTTCATAGCTATACGGTAATATGTGGGGAGGGGGTTATAAGAGCTAATAAAAACACAATAGAATTAAAAAATGAAGAAACAATTTATATAGCAAACGGAATAGAGTATATACTTGAAGGAAATATGGAATTAATTAAATCTAGCGTGTAGTGTTAATGCTATGCGAGATAAAAGGGAGCATTTTGAAAATGAAAAAGATAAAGTTTATGAAAAAAACAATGGTGTTATTTACTTTAATTTTTGTAATTTTTGTAGGAGGGTGTGGTAATAAGGTTGGTAGTGCTACTAAAGCAACAGAAAAAGGAGCTAATGACAAAAATCCAATGGTCACTATAGTAATGGAAGATAACTCAATTATAAAGATAGAATTATATCCCGAAATCGCGCCTAATACAGTTAGAAACTTTGTTTCACTAGTTCAGAGTGGTTTTTATAATGGATTAATTTTTCATAGAGTAATACCAGGTTTTATGGTGCAAGGTGGGGACCCAGAAGGAACAGGCACTGGTGGACCCGGTTATGAAATTAGTGGTGAGTTTAGCGGAAATGGGTTTAAGAATGCTTTAAAACATGAGAGGGGAGTAATCTCCATGGCTAGAAGTAGTGAGCCTAACACAGGAGGCTCACAATTTTTTATAATGGTTAAAGATAGAAGCGATTTAGATGGTCAATATGCTACGTTTGGTAAGGTTACAGAAGGCATGGCAGCAGTAGATAAAATAGTTTCTGTAAAGACTGGTGATAATGACAAACCTATAAAAGATCAAAAGATGAAAAAAGTTACTGTGGACACATTTGGAGTAAAATATGGTGAAGTAGAAAAAGTAAAATAAAATAACAAGAAATTGAAAGATAATGGAGCAGACTTAAAAGGTACACATTCCTATAAAATATATTTATAGGAATGTGTACCTTTTTTATAAAAAAATCGGGTTATAGCTTTTATCATAGATGAAACCAGTATGGCTACATGTAGAAAATTATATTAATAATTTATGTTACATAGCACATATATTTTGATTACTGTAAACTGTCACAAATTTAATAGAGTATATATCACACATTATTAAATTATTTGTACTACTTTCTTTAAGGACAATAAAACTAATTCCAACCTCTTGTAAAGTGCCTTGTCTATCTTGGAAAGTGCTAGTTCCAAGTAAGAAATCTACTTTTACATATTTACCTATTTGAGATTGCAACCAGCCTTGATTATAGAGTGGATTATTTACTATAGGCGAGGTAGGTGCAATTTCATAGTCTGGGCTAGTAGCAGAGCTTCCAGGTTTAGCAACAGGTGGGGTGGACATAGGATTTTGTCTTTCATCATCATTCATACCAAATCTTGGCATAGGTGTCATTGGAGGTTCTGAAAAGATAGGATTAGTATTCCACTTTGAGGATTGATCAAAATTGTTAGGTGGTGATATAAACATAAAATATCCTCCTTATAAAATTATATTAAATTATTATATAAAGCATTGTGAGTAATGTCCATCAAATCGCTTTATTGTATTATTATATTCAGAATGTTAATAATAGTACTTAAAATAAAGAAATTTTTTTATTTACAAGAAATAGTAAACATTATTAACTATTTATTAACTATATTGTAAAAATACTATGAATTTTATAAAGATTTTAATGCTAATCATTTTGTAATATTTTTGTAATGTTTAATTTAAACAACTAGCAAATGCAAAGAAAATTTGGTATAATCATCTTGGATTTATATTCTCATTTGCTGATATATTATTAACAAATGTAGAATAATATAAAATATCAGATGGACAAGCTATGAGACATTTATACAAGAGGTGAATTATGCTAATTAGTGGAGATGTATTAGATAAAAAATATGAGGTAATTAGAATTTTAGGCAAGGGTGGAATGGGCGTAGTTTACTTATGTAAAAATAAAAGACTTGGGAACCTTTGGGCAATTAAAGAAGTAAAACAAGATACAAAAAATATAGATACTTTCACAGAAGCAAACATTTTAAAGGATCTAAACCATCCAGGTATCCGGAGAATAGTTTATACATTCTATGCGAATAATAATTTTTATATGGTTCAAGACTATGTAGAGGGTCAAACGCTTAAGGAGTATGTTAAGGTAAATGGTAAAATGCAAATAGAAAAAATTTGCAATATTACATGTGATTTATGTAATATTGTAGATTATTTACATAATCTAAATCCATCTATCATATATAGGGATATAAAACCATCTAATATAATGATAACGACCAATGAAAAAGTCGTTTTAATTGATTTTGGAATTTCAAAGATTTATAAGAATGACAGGTCTCAAGATACGCTATGTGCAGGTTCAAATGGATATGCAGCTCCAGAACAATATGGGGTGGGCAAATGCTGCAAGCAAACAGATATATATGGGATTGGGATGTTACTGTATTTTATGGTTAAAGGAAGGTCTCCTTTAACTGGTGTTGAACCCCTTTTGGATGAAAGTTATGAAGCAAATTTCAATAATGATCTAAAAATAATAATGCAGAAGTGTGTTAAAATAGATGTTAAAGATCGATATACTTCAGTTGAGACATTAAAAAATGAAATTTTAGAAGTAATAAAAAAAGAAAAAAAAGAAAAAAAAATGATTTTAGGTGACTATATTATAAGCACAAATATTTATAAAAAAGTTAAAACTAAAGTTACAAATAAAATTAAAAATAAAGGTAGAATTATAAATAGTAATAATGGCTTTTTATATATTATAGTTGTAATTTTAGCATGTATTTATATTTTGAATGGGAATAGAAGAGAAAGTGATGTTATGAATTTGGTAGATAAAACAGAACTTATAAACCCCATAGTAGGTTCGGAAAATATTGAGCAAGGTATTATTAAGGAATTTATAAAATCTATTAAGGAATCAAGTAAATGATTCCTTAAATACCACGTCTATTTATAGGTGGGTTATTTAAGGAATCACTTTTTTCTGTAAGCAGCGAGAAGTAAGTCCACCATTGCACCATAGCTTTTTGTTCCAGATTGTTGATTTTGAGATTTAAGATATGTGTCATTAATTTTGTCGTTTATTTTTTCTACGGGACCAGAATACAACTCCCAAAATTCTTGGTCGTACTTAAAGTCACTAAGTACAGCGGGGCTACATGTCAAAAGCAAATCTTTATATTTTCTAGGATCAATTTTTTGTAATGCATTAAATGAATAAGATAATGCCGCAAGTATTCCAGAATATTGAAAGTTGATATCAGGATGATTTATACAGACTATATATGCTATATAGTTTGCTTCGTCTTCCTTGGCAAACCCTCTTTGATGAGCCATTTCGTGGGCAGCAGTAAATGGAAGATCGGAATCGGGTTGAGCCATATTAATATTTGCTTCATTAGTAAAAGGAAAATAAAAACCTGTAATTCCCGTATAACTCATTGGAATTGAGAGAACTATAGCCTTAGGTGACCCATAGTTACCTTTTAATTGCGTAAATTGTTTTGAAATTTTATCATAACCAAGATGAGCGGTTTTTAGTATATACTTTTTATTATAGGGCAGTTCCATTACTCCGTACTTGTTTTCTTTTATTTTTACTCTTAGAGAATTTGAATTATTTATAAGACTTTCACAAAGCAAAGCAAGCTCATTTGAAGATGATGGACGTACATTTAACTGAAATATTTTATCTAATGTAAGTCTTTGATAATTAAATCCCCACAAAATCTGGAATGAAAAATATATTACTCCGAATGTAGCAAGTATATTTAAAAAAAAATTTCTTAAAATCTCAAATCTTTTATTTCTACATTTACATAACTTCAAAAATGTTTTTAAAATGTACCATAACATGAAAAATGAAAAACATATAATTATAAGCTCAGCAAGAGAAAAGGGTAAAAATCCGGTAATTGTACTTAAAATATTTGCAATTATTTTATAAAAAAATGAGGAATAGTATTTTTCAATAAAGTTAGGAAAGATTCTAGATAACTGAGTGGAAATAATTCCTAAGGGTAGAAGTAAGATTAATACTATTTGAGTTTTAGATGAAAATTTTTTCAAGATAAACCTCCTTTATATATAGAAAAGTTCTAAGTGGAATTTTTACTTGTAAAATTTATTTTAATGTTTTTCTCGTAGTAAGTCTCTAATTTCACTTAATAAAACTTCTTCATTTGAGGGTACAGAAGCGATAACTTTTTCAACTTTTTTCTTTTTAACAGAGTTTATAGCTTTTATAAATATAAAAAGTGCAAATGCTACTATTATAAAGTTTATAATAGCGTCAATAAATAAACCATATTTAATTGATACAGCTGCTCCGCCAGATATAGATGACGGCAAGTCATATTTTAGACTACTCAAACTAATTCTACCTAATAATATACCAAGTAAAGGCGTTATAAGATTTTCAACTAAGGCCGTAACTATTTTAGAAAATGCAGCACCTATAACCACAGCAATTGCTAAATCTAAAACATTTCCTTTAAGAGCAAATTCTTTAAATTCTTTCAACATATATAACACTTCCTTTCAAAGTATATTGTATCAATTTACACAAAGATTATCAAAATTTTTTTGTATAGAAAATAAGAGTTATAAATTGTATGCGTCTACAATTTCCAAAATTCATGTTTTTTAATAGTAAGTAAAGAAAAAGGAACACTGGCGTGGTCCTTTCTTCATGTTATAAAAATTATTTAATTAAATTTTTATTTGTTAAGTGCCTATTCTTAATCTCCGCCAAAATAAAAATAACAAAAGGTATTATAACTTCAAAAACAAAAGAATAATATGGGTATACATTGAAAGCCCAAAATGACATTTCCATGGTACTTTTGTAAATGATAAAAGAGAAACTTAACATCAAAAAAGATACAGGGGTTGCAATAAATTTGTAATCATTAAGCCCAAAAACTTTCACAATTCCATTACAAACTGCAAAAGCACATATGCTTGCTTTAACAAATACACAGACTAAGTATGCAATAACTACTGTAATTTCAAGTCTTTGAATCATAGGTCCTAGGTTAATAATGGTAGTTGACATGGCAGTCGGAAAATACATTCTAGACAGGGTTTCATTACCTAATACTAAAAGATTCCTTAATGTTGCTAAAAATATAATTCCTCCTCCTAGGAGTAGGCCTAATAGAAATGTTTTTTTGAAATTTCTAACTTTTGATATATTTGAAAATACCATTGTAAAAACTACGACTTCACCAAATGGAAAAGAAAAACTTGAGAAAGCACCTTTTAGAAGAGGCATGACGCCATTGTTTAATATTGGTTTTATTCTACTTATATTCATGTCAGAAATTAATAAAACAGTTATAAATAAAGATATTATAAACACAACCCAAATGAAAAATTCAGACCACCTTCCTAAAACTTCTATACCTTCTTTTATACTCCATATAATCAGTAGAGTGAAAAAAAGCATAGGTACTACTACTGGCGTATCGGCGAACACTAAAATATTAGTGAATTCCGATAGGTTTCTAAGAACTAAGGTTCCAAGATGAAAGGCGAACCATATCATTAGTATACTTATTATTTTACCTATAAACTTTCCCATAAGAATTTCAATAATGTCAAATAAATCTTTTCCAGGATATAAAGATAAAATTCTAGAGTACATAATTAATAATAGTATAGACCATGAAATAGCAATAATTACTGCAATCCATGCATCTTGTTTAGCAGCTCCTCCAGATCCTATTAAAAAAGTACTCCCAATTATGTAAAGTATAATAAGTATTACACCTTGCCTTTCAGAGATAATTTCATTTTTCATTTAAACCTCCCACACCATTTACTGTAACTGTAAACATTAATTAAAAAACTAATTGTTTTTGCCAAATATTGCAACTACAATATTTTTTATTCCATCTGATGGACTTGGTAACTCTACTCCTAAAGTTAGAAGAACACTTATTATCATTGAAAAAGTAATAAGAGAAAAATAAAATATTATTTTTCCACTATTTTTTTCTTTAAATAGTGGAACAGATTCAAAAATCATTACTATGACATATAAAATTATTACAAATAAAAACATCTATAAATTCTCCTTTAATTATTTCCCTATTATAATAGGTTTCATTGTTTTATTACTGCCCTTTATTTGCGCATGGACGTTAACTATAGTTTTTATGTTGGTAAAAATATCTATTCCATTATTTTTTAGATTCTCACTAACTTTTGGTTTTTCTTTCTTAAAGGTATCTTCAAAACCCAAAACATCGCTATTGTAATCTTTCTGGAATTTATTTATTAACTCTTGTACATTAGATTTAATGTTTTTTTCTGTTTCATCTTGAACTATTTTTATATTTTCTTCTGTCATAAAATCTGTAGTTCCTTGAATTTCATGTATACTTACAACAGGATATATATCGATTATCATTGATACGGTTCCATTATTATAAAGGGGCGTTAGTTTTGTTCTATTATCATTTATTTCTAAGGTTACATTGGTATTTGAACCTGAAACATTTTTTAAAACTATTAATCCTTGTTTTATTTTATTCTCAGCCAAAAGCATATATAGAGTTTCATCTCCATTTAGATAACCGATAAGCTTATCAGCCTTAAAAATAGCAGAACCTTCAATAAGAGGAGATATAATGCCAGCGTTTTGCTCATTTTTAACTGTAGCTACTGCTTGAGAGTTTCCAGGAGATGATAACCCATCTATAAATGACCATACCATTGAACCAGGAAATTTAGAAAGAACCTTCCAAGAATTCATGGTATCATCAAGATGGAAGGAAGTTACTTCATTAAGCTTAATTTTATATTCTAAAATTTCAGCAGCACTATTACCGTTTGCTATTAGTAGCCACATATCTGGTCTAACAAAGTTGGATCTATTCGTCCAATCAAGTACAGGAATAACACCTTCTTTTGCTATTGATTCACTTATTATAACCAATTTTGCATCACTCCAAAACAGCCTCAAACCAGTTATCTCTATGGCATTCCTTACTGCACTAAATATACTGTCACCTTCAGAGGTGAAAAGCTGAGAATTAATGATTGAAGAGACACCTTGAGATTGTGTGGTTACAATTTCAGTTGTAAGTATATATTTATTTGTTACAACATCTTTATCTATTGCTATACCAGCAACTATTGCTAATTGATCTATTTCCTTATAGTTCCAGCACCCGCATAATATAATGGGGCAGATAATTAAAATCAAAAATATCACAACTAATTTTTTTTTTTCATTTGTTTACCTTCCTTCATCTTTTTTTCATACGTTTTTTATTTTTAGAAAACATTTTTGGTCTTAAATACATATCCCACCAGGGGGCTCTAATTATCGTATCTTTTATATCTTGAGTGGAAAAAGAAGGGACGTTAAGCATATAAGGTATACCAAAGGAACGAATAGACATCATATGCAGTACTAAGCCCATTACACCAAAAATGTAACCATATAAACCTAGAAAAGAAGATAATAATAAAAAAATTATTCGTATTTCTACTATTCCTAAAATTTGGGGGAGCATAAGACTTGCAATTCCAGTTATAGCAGTAATTATTACCACAGGGGCACTTACTAGGCTTGCATTAACAGCAGCATCACCAAGAACTAAGGTACCTACTATAGTAATAGCTCCACCAATATATTTGGGCATTCTAAGTCCTGCTTCTTTAAGTATCTCAAAAACTATCATCATAACCATAGTCTCTACAATTGATGGAAAAGGAGCACCTTTTCTTGCTGAGTATATACTTATAAGAAGTGGAGTAGGAATAAGTTCTTGATGGAATGTAACAAGTGCAACATATATGGCTGAAATACTAGTACCTATAAAAAAACATAGCCATCTTAGTAATCTAACAAAGGATGAAAATAAAAAGTTGTCATAATAGTCTTCGTTGCTCTGAAAAGCCTCTATAAAGATAGTTGGAAGAGTTAAAACAACAGGACTTCCATCGCAGATAACCGCAAATCTTCCCTCTAGAAGTTTACCTACTACCACATCTGGTCTTTCTGTATTTATAATAGTCCTAAAAGGAGAATAGGGAGCATCCTTAATAAGTTCTTCTATGTAACCAGAATCCAAAATACCATCAATATCAATATTATTAAGTCGCGTCATTAGCTCTTCATGTATAGGTTCCTGTGCTATGCCCTTTATATAACATACACATATTTGAGTTTTAGTTTGTTTACCAATTCTCATAAATTCGAATTTTAAGTTTGGATTAATAACTCGACGTCTTATAAGTGAAAGGTTTAAATTCATGGATTCAGTAAAACCTTCTCTTGGCCCCCTAACTATAGTTTCTGATTGAGGTTCTGAAATTGACCTGGTTTCCCAGCCAATTGTATTTATACAAATTGCTTCAGCAAAACCATCTATAAAAAGCATGCTTTTCCCATATATAATTCCATTGACAATTTCATCAAGAATGGAGGTTTTTTGATTGTCACCTGTTAAAAGCACTTTTTGCATTAAAACATCCATAATGTTGCTATTTATATCAGATATTTCACTTATTAAAATTGGTTTTATAATATTTTCATTAATTGTAGGCTTATTTGCCATTCCGTCGATGTAGATAAGCATACACTTAGTGTTAGCAAGTTTTCCTAGTGATAGCTCTCTAAATATAAGTGTTGTATCATTACTGAAGATATTTTTTATTAAAATAACATTTTCATTTAATGAATTTACTAGTTTTATATTTGAATAATCATTTGTATTCATAAATTTGACATCCTTTATATTAGAATAATTAACTTTATATAAATATTTTATCCAATACATAAATATTTTATCCAATACATAAATGATTATTTTATTGTTTTTTACCACTATTTATGGTAATATAAATTTATATTAGCTACTATATAGTGGTTATTACTGAGATTAAACTAGATAACAACATATCCTCTTTTTAGAATATAATTGTTAATCGGTTGATAGATCTTAATATTTGAAAAAGGAGGAATGTTTAAAATGGCAGATAAAACTTTAGTTTGTAAAGATTGTTCTAAAGAATTCGTATTCACTGAAGGTGAGCAAGAATTTTATAAAGAAAAAGGGTTCGACAATGAACCTCAAAGATGTGTTGATTGCAGAAGAGCAAGAAAACAACAAAATGATAATGGATTTAGAAGATAGTAGAAATTTCACTTATAACCCTATAGGATTAATCCTATAGGGTTATTTTTTTTGTATGGAATTACAAATATATATTTATGCCATCGTTGATGGTAAATATAGCATAATATTCATAAAAGTGTAGTATAATAATCATTGAGGAGGGGGTCAAATGATTAAAAAGAAAAATAAAGTTTGGTACAAGAAAACAAAATCATTAAAGTATTTTGTGGTCATATTTTTACCATTAATGATAATCTTAGTATCAGCATTATTTACAGTTAATAATTGGAAAATAAAAAAAGATAAGCAAATAATTATGGAAAGAGAAAATAGCATAGGTAAAATTACTAAATTAAATATTCAGACTATTTTTACGTCTGTAACTACAGATTTGAAAGGTATAAAGGACTCAGTTGAACTAAATAATTATGTTGATAATCCTACAAAAAAGAATCTCACTGAGCTAAATAAAATGTTAATGAGATTTAGTAAAAATAAAATATTTTATGATCAGTTAAGACTTATAGATATAAAAGGCATGGAGATAGCCAGGGTAAACTATAATGAGGGAAATGTGTATATAACTTCAGAAAATCAACTTAAAAACAAAAAAAATGAGGAGTATTTTAAGGGTACATCTAATTTAAAACCAGATGAAATATATGTTTCAAAATTCGATTTAAATGTGGAAAAAGGAAAAATAGAGGAGCCTATTAAACCTACAATACGATTTGGATTGCCAATATCAAGTAGTGAAGGTGAAAAGTCCGGTGTGTTAATTTTTAACTATTCAGGTCAAAATGTATTAGACATAATTAATAAGAATGTAAAACAACTTAATAAGTTTAATATTGAATTAATAAATTCTGATGGATTTTTTCTAAGAAGTATAGATGAAAAGAATAATTGGGGGTTCATGTATAAAGGTAAAGAAGCTTTATCATTTAAAAGTGAAAATAAAGATATGTGGGATATAACACGTCACAATGAACGTGGACAATTAGAAAATAAAAATGATATATATTATTATGATACAATTTACCCACTATCCAATATTAGAGATAAAAAAGACCCTAATTTTACTCGAAGTATTGGATATCCATATTGGAAAACTATCATTAGCTATCCTAGTGAGGAATTTAGTTTTATAAAGAGCTTAAGAGCGAATGGTTTTCTGGGAGTAGGCTATATATTCTTAATAATTGTCTTATTATGCTCTTCTTTAATTACTTATATATTATCTAAAAGGCAAGAAGAATTAAAAAGAATAAAGGCAGCAAGCAATGTTTTTGATAATTCCAAGGAAGCTATATTAGTTACAGATTCAGAAACTCATATTACATATGTGAATAAAGCATTTTTACATATTACAGGGTATAAAGAAACTGAGATCTTAGGGGTTAAGACTTCTGCTTTTAAATCAGGAAAACATGACGTTAACTTTTATAAAAACATGTGGAAAACTATAAAAATTTATGGGAATTGGCATGGTGAGATCTGGGACAGAAAGAAAAATGGAGAATTTTATCCTAAGTGGCTGAAGATACTCCAAATAAAAGGGGATAATGATAAGGAAATACAATATGTAGGTATTTTTGAAGATTTGACATTATTAAAGGAAAAAGAAAAAAGTATTAATATATTGAAAAATTATGATAGACTTACATCACTTCCTAATTTATCATTAATGAAACAGTTAATTAGTGAAAAAATTAATAGTAATTCTAATAGTAATGATTATAAATATAGTCTAGTATCATTAACAATTACAAATTATGATATTGTAAAAGCTGGATTGGGTTTAAAAAAAGCGGATGGCTTAATAATAACTTCGTTAAAAATAATAAATAGTCATATGAAGGACAATTTTATAATAGGTTCTCCAGGGAAAAATGAATTTATGATTCTTTTAGAAGATGATAAGAATGAAAATAATATATTAGAGTTCTCTTCTAATGTCTTAGAATTCTCTTCTAATATTTTAAATGGATTCAAAAATTCTTTTGTAATTGATGACCAGGAAATATACGTGCAAATAGCTATGGGAGTTGCAAGTTTTGATAATTACTTAGATACTGTAGAGTTAATAATCGAAAATGCTAATTTAGCAAAGCTATATGCAGCAGAGCAAGCCGAGAGTAACGTGCAGTTTTACAAGGATGATCTTAAGGAGAGATACCTAGAAGATATTAAAATGAAACATTTACTAAGAGGAGCATTAGATAATGGTGAATTATATTTAACTTATCAACCTCAAGTGGATTTGGTCACCGAGCAAATAGTGGGAGCAGAGGCCTTAATAAGATGGAAAAGTCCAGAACTTGGAAATATATCACCAGTTAAATTTATTCCTATTGCGGAGAAAACAGGGCTTATTTTGCCAATTGGTGAATGGGTTTTGGATGAAGCTTTAAGGCAAAATAAAAAGTGGAGAAGAGATAAGCTTAAACCTATTTTAATGGCAGTAAATATTTCTCCGGTGCAATTTAAGAAAGTAGATGTTTTTAAAATAACACAAGATACATTAAAAAAGTATGATTTATTAGGCGAATCACTTGAAATAGAGGTAACTGAAGGGCTACTTCTAGGTAATGATCCTGATATAATGGAACAGCTCGGTAATATTGATAAAATTGGGGTAAAACTTGCAATGGACGATTTTGGTACAGGTTATTCTTCTTTAAGTTACTTAAGAAAATTTAAATTTGATAAGATAAAGATAGATAGAGAATTTGTTAAAGATTATCCGGGAAATGATGATGGTACAATAGCAAAAACAATTATAAATTTATCTAAAAGTTTAGGGATCAAAGTGATAGCTGAAGGAGCGGAGACAAAACACCAAATTGATTTCTTAAAGGAAAATGAATGTGACCAAATTCAAGGATTTTATTATAGTCCCCCTGTATTACCAGAGGAGTTTGAAAAACTGCTTAAAAAAGATCGTTTTTAATTAGAATAAGAATATACAAGAAATAAGGGTGCCAAGGTTGGTATCCTTATTTTTTGTATTTTTATTTATAGATATATCTCAGTAGGATTTAATAGGTTGAAAAATTGTTCATTAAAATAGATTTAATTAATATACTTAATAATGAAAATTAATTATTAGGAGGTAGCTTACGTATGCTGAATAAGAATACAACCAATGAAGTTCTATGTATTTCGCTACCAGTAGTTGCAGAGATAACGATATATACGTTAATGTCTATTTTCGATCTAATGATCATTGGGAGATATGGGGGGAATATAGCAGTAAGTGCTGTGGGTTTAAGTAATAACTTAACAAATGCTTTTATAGGGGTATTTATTTCAGGGGGATTTTGTATAAGTATTGTTTCACTAGTTTCTAGATTAGTGGGCGCAAAACAGCATAAAACTGCTGAAAAATTTGCATCGATAGGATTTATTTTAGGTGTTGGCTTTTGTATAATTATTACAATTTTAGTTTTTTTCTTTGGTAAAGAGTTTTTATATATACTTGGAGCTAGGGATGAAATTTTGGAAATAGGATATTCATTTATAAAAATAAACTCTATAGCTATATTCTTTTCTATGAATATGAGGCTTTTAAATTCTATTTTAACAGGATATGGAAACACTTTTATACCATTTGTTTGTTCCTTAGTTGTAATTTCTTTTAAAATAATATTTAATTATTTATTAATTTTTGGGATTATGTTTAAGCCAAGGGGAATAGATGGATCAGCTATAGCCTCTACAATTGCATATTTATGTGGATTTACTTTTTCTTTTTATTATACCGTGTTTAAGTCAAAAATTAAGTTCAAACCTTTTTTTATATTTTTCATTTCTCTTAAAGATATAAAAAAGATATTATCCCTGGCTATTCCTTGCTCCATGGAAGAAGCAGCTTTTAGTATAAGCAAATTAATATGCGTTTCTATTATAATTCATTCTGGAAGTGTTGCATTTGCATCTGATGAAATAGCTAATATGATAGAAGGAATTTCAGTTATGCCAAGTATTGGATTTGGTATAGCTGTTATCACTTTAATAGGATTTAATGTAGGAAAAAAAGATTACAAAACAGCTCAAAGAGTTACTTATAACTGCGCTTTTTATTCTTTATTTATGATGAGCATATTTGCAATGATTTTCTTATTTATGCCCAATATTTTGGTGGATTTTTTTGTGAATGAAAATGAAAAGAAGGTTGCTTATTTAGCAGGAAGATGTCTTGCCATTGGAGCACTAGAGCAACCATTTATAGGTATATCATTAGTATTTGCTGGCGCGTTAAAAGGAATAGGAGATGTTAAGAGTCCGTTTTTCATTTCTCTTTTTACAAGTTGGTTTATCAGATTGCCATTAACATATTATTTTATTATTAGGCTAAAGTATCCAGTTACAGCGGTATGGTGGATTACTGCACTACAATGGGGAATAGATGCATTTTTTATGTTTATTCTTTTTAAATACAAATTCAATAAATTATCAAAAAACCGAAATCCAGTGGAATTATAATGAAAAAATATAATTACATAGAATAATCTAATTTTTTGATATATTATATATCTTTATTTATGATATCTATTAAAATCTTCATTCTTTCATGAATATTTGGTTGGATGTTATCACGTTTATAATGGAAATCTAAAGGGTCTAATAAGTAACTATGAGTTATTCCAAACACTTTTCTTTTTTTAGCAATTGCTTTTTTTAGCATTTCTGAAAGTTTATTAATATTGAAGTATTCCAGTCTTAACTCCTCACTTTCATCTTCTGAATAAACTGGCAGTGAAGTTAGTATTTTCGTACGAACTTTATACTCAGGTCTGTAAATATTGTGAGATTCATACTTTATAGGAGTAAATTCTTTTAATATTTTTTCTGTGTTATCATCAATTGAAAAATATCCACCACGAAAAGCTTGAATAGGCTGAATTCCTAGGTTTAAAATAAATTGGTAACATAATGTAATTATAAGTTTTTGCTCATTATAAGAATAAGACGATAATAGATCCTCAGTACTTTTTATAAATGGACAAAGTTTTAATATGTCTTCTGGCAAATTATTTGGATGAATATGAAGGCCAAATATGACCTTATAATTATTTTTAATTTTTTCTATTAAGTCTAACTTTTTCATCATTTCTGCAAAATATGGAGTTATAAATAAAAGAGTATATATATTGTTTTCTGAATTCAATTTTAATATTTTTTCTAAGTTTAAAACATTGTTTTTTAAGTTTTTATCAAAGTTGTAGCCTTCGCAATCTATAGTTAAAATAAAACCAAAATTTAGTTGTTTAAGATACTTATCTAAAAAATAATTCATAAATATTATCAATCCCCCCTAATATAACATTGCAAACTTACAATATGTCTTGTATAATCAAGTTATAGTAAGCAACAACTTAATTATACAATTCAAATTGTTACTTGTCAAAAAGCTGGTAATAATTCATATTATACTTCATAATGCAACTTAACATAAACACTTTCATGCTTTAAACATGTCAAAATTCTTTTAGTGTTATATCTAATTTCCAAAATGAAGAAATTTAAAAATAGAAAATTTAATGATTTCCCAATTTATACTTTTTTTTTAGACCCCAAAGGAATAGGAGGACAGATAATAATTAATGTTATTATCATTGCCACGAAAAACAAGGAGGATGATATTATTGAAAACTATAGGTTTTCCAAGGATGCATAAAGAAACAAATGAGAGAAGGGATTTTCTGCCGGCTTTTTTTAGCATTCTTAAAAAGGAAAAAGTACAAATATTTCTTGAAGAGGGATATGGCTCAGCGTTAGGTTATACAAAAGAAGATTATTTAATAAAAAACAACACAATAAAGTTTGTATCAAATAAAGAAGCTTATGAAAAAGATATAGTTGTAGTTTTAAGGTCACCAGAGTTTGAACAAATTGGTTATATGAGTACAGGTAGTACTTTGCTTAGCATGCTTCATTATCCAACTAGAGCTACAAGAGTAGAAAAGCTTAAAGAAAAAGGCATATTTGCTGTTTCAATGGATTCTATTAGAAATGACTTTCTAGAGCGAATAGTTGTAGATTATGAGGGAACTTCAGGAAATGGAATTAATATAGCATTTACTGAGCTTGCAAAAGGTTATAAAAATACTTGTATTGAAGAGAAAAAACCTATAATTGTGAGTATAATGGGGATGGGACGAGTTGGTTTAACAGCAGCAAGGCTGGCAGGCAAATATGGAAATAACAAAGCAAGTGAAGTCATACTTCTAGAGAAAACTAGAGGGGTGCTTGTTAATATGTTGCCTAGAAATGTAACTGATGATGAAAAGCATATGATAGATATATTGAAAAAAACAGACATTTTAGTAGATGCAACTACTAGAAATGACGCATCACAGTATATTGTAAACAATGAATTATTAGGGTATTTAAAGAAACATTCAGTAATTTTAGATTTAACATCAGATCCATACTTAACAGATATTTTCCCTTTTCAGGTAAAAGCAATAGAAGGTATACCACATGGAACACTTGATAAAATTGTTATTTATCCGAGTGACAAGGAGTATAACACTGTGCCCAATATTTCGAGTACACTTAATCAAAGAACAGTAGTGAGTTGTAATGCTTGGCCAGGAGTTAACCCAAAGGCTTGCATGGATTTATACGGTAAACAACTTATATATATTCTGCAAAATCTTGTAGTGTATTCTCCAAGTGATTTTAAATTATATAATAATGATTATTTTAATAGAGCAATATACAGGGGAACTATTGAATTTTTTGAAGAAGGCCTAAATAACTATACAAATGAAATAGAAGATATAGTTATATAGCAATAAAAGCTATTGAATGTAGAAATCATTCAATAGCTTCTATTATTTTATCAATATTTTTTATTTATAATAATTATTAGTAAACCCATCAATGCAAGTTACAAGTTCTGCAATTTCAGGTTTGCTCATTTGTGCATCCGCACCAACAGCTTCGCCTTTATGTTTTAAATCACTTGTAATTAATGAAGAAAATAAAATAACTGGCAATTTTCTAAGAATATTATGTTCTTTAATTTTTCTTGTCAAAGTATGACCATCCATTTGGGGCATTTCAATATCGGTTATAAGTACGTGAACATCTTCCATAAAATCTATTCCTTTTTCGCCTACTAGAGTAAGTAAATAATCTAAAGCTTGCTTACCATCATTAAAAATTTTTAAATTATTAAAGCCAGCTTTTAGAAGAGTATCCTTTAGTAATTTTCTAATTAAAGGAGAATCATCAGCTAAAGCAAGTTTAATTTTTGATCTATCTTTATAAGCTATGGTTGCAACTTTGTCCTCACTTATGCCAGTTGCGGGACTAATATCGGTGACTATTTTTTCGAAATCAAGCAATAATATTATTTTGTTGCTTAAAACTATATTTCCTATAACAAGTGAATTAGTAGATATGTCATCGGGTTTAGTTATTTCTTCCCATTTAATACGATGAACACCAACAATACTATCAATGCTAAAGGCTACCTTGAGTTTGTTAAATTCACAAAGAATAATTGTTGTATCTATTTCATTTTTATGTTGTTTCTCTAAAACATATTTTAAGTCAATTAAGGTTATTATCTTATCTCTATAAAGCGTAAGACCTGCTATGGCAGGATGAGATTCAGGGAGTTTCGTTAAGTTATTTGAGTGTATTACCTCTTTAACTTTTATAATATTAATTGCATAATTTTTATTATTTATAATAAATTCTAATATTTCAACCTCGCCAGTTCCAGATTCTAATAGTATGTTATTATTATTCATAATTTCCCTCGCTTTCAAATAGATATAAACATGCTTTTCATAAATAATTGTATGTATTTTATATTTCGAACAAAACGTCAATAACTTTACTTTTAAATGATTTAATAAAATTTTTATAGAGAAGTCGAATTTTAAAATAATAAAACACAATATAAAGGTGAAATCTTTCAGTTAAATATGGTAAACTGTATAGTACGTAGTAAAATGTTAACAGCATTATTAGAGGGTGAAGTAAAATTGATATTAAATGGCGGATGGATTGAAACTAAAGAAGGAAAACATACATTCATATTGTGGGGTGAGGGTGGAGAGACCAAATGCATAAGGCGTGGTAGGAAACCTAAAAATGCACTTCCACTATATGAAGGGATGGCTTCGGTTGAAGAATTGTCTTCAGTTATAGAATTGTGTAGCAAAATAAATAACAACGCAATAGATATAAAACATGGAAAATATAAATATGATAATAAATCTAAAGAACTCCTTAAGAGAGAAATTAGGGGTATTACTTTTAATAATTTAGATGCATTTGATATGATTTTAAATATAGAGTCAAACATCTCAAAGGAGATAGAGTTATCAAGTGAATTAAAGTTTTGGATTACAGTATCCAAATTTACGGCTGAACTAATTATTAATCATAAATATTTGCCATCTCTAACTATAGATAGGTTACTTAAAAAGGTAAATTCTCAGTGGAGGTGGCATACAAGTGACCCTTATTATATTGATAAAAAAAAGATTCTATGTAGCAATATGCCTACAGAATGTAAATCATATTTTCATTTAGAAAATCAGGAATTTGTATATACAAATGGTACTAAACTGGTAAGTAATTTCATGGATTCTATGATTGACAGCATGGTAAGATCAAGCTGCACTGATATAAATAAAGATAATGATTATATAGAGCATGAGTCTAATAGCTTAAGTAATACTTGGATGTCTTCTCTTTTTTCTAAGTTACCAGAAATACCCATTGATACAAGCGACCAAATTAAAATGCTAAATGAGTATAAGAAATGGATAGAACCTATAAAAATTAAAAATAGCAATTTCAAATTTAGAACATGTTTCAAAGTTATTCCACCAAGAAGAGAAGAGGATTGGACACTTGAGTATTTGCTTCAAGCAAAGGATGATCCTAGCCTAATGTTACCAGCAAAGATGATTTTTGAAGAATCTGTGGACACCATAACTTATCTAAATAAAAAATTTAATAATCCACAGGAAAGGTTATTAGAAGATTTAGCTGTTGCATCAAAAGTTTTTATTCCTATTGAAAGAAGTTTATATGATGCAGTACCTATAGAGTGCAAGTTATCCGCAGAAGAAGCTTATTCTTTTTTGAGAGAATCCGCTTATTTTTTAAAGGAAAAAGGCTTTGGAATTATAGCACCAGCTTGGTGGAAAAAACCATCAAGGCTTTCTGTTAAATTAAAAGATAAAAACCATGTTACAAATACTAACTTAGCGGTAAAGAGCACATTTAATATGGATACTATTCTTGAATATGATTGGAAGCTTGCATTAAATGGTAATGAGATAAGTGAGAAAGAATTTGAAAAAATTTCAAATTTAAAGGTTCCATTTATCCAATTAAGAGGTCAATGGGTACAGGTTGATATACATCAAATTAAAACTCTTTCCAAAATGAAAATGAATAAAGGCTTAAATGGGAAAATACCTGTGGGAGAATTATTAAGGCTCAACTTAAGTGAGGAGGAAATAATTCCTGGAGTTAGCGTTGAAGATATTGATAATCAAGAAGCTGTGGGACATTTTTTTCAAAAATTATTTAATCTAAATAATATAGAACAAGTTGATATTCCTTTAGGATTTAGAGGTACTCTTCGTGAATATCAAAAAAGAGGTTTTTCATGGTTAACGTTTTTACGAACTCATGGAATTGGTGCATGCCTTGCTGATGATATGGGGCTTGGAAAAACTGTGCAAAGTATATGTCTTTTGCTTTATGAACGAGAGAAGGGTTTAACTGATAAACCTACTTTGATAATATGCCCGACGTCTGTTGTTGGGAATTGGGAAAAGGAAATCGAAAAATTTGCACCAAATCTTAAATCAGCAATTCATCATGGAAATAGTAGATGGAGTTATGAGCATTTTAGTGAGGAGATACACAAAAATGATGTTGTTATTACCACCTATGCACTGATAGTAAGAGATAAAATTTTGTTTCAAAAAGAAGAGTGGGCAGGAATTATATTAGATGAAGCACAAAACATTAAAAATAGTTCTTCAAAACAAACCCAATATATAAAAACTCTTAAATCAGAATATAAGGTTGCACTAACAGGAACGCCAGTTGAAAATAGACTTTCAGATTTATGGTCTATCATGGATTTTTTAAATAAAGGATACTTATATAATTGGTCAACATTTAGAAACGAATTTGCGGTGCCTATAGAGCGGGATGGAGATCCTAAAAAAAGCAATAAACTGAAAAAAATAATAGCTCCGTTTGTGTTACGGAGATTGAAAACTGATACAAACATTATTAAAGATTTACCGGATAAAATTGAGTCTAAGGAATATGCATCATTAACAAAGGAGCAGGCTACTTTATATCAAGCGGTAGTAGTTGATTGTTTAAACAAAATTGATAATTCAGAGGGTATACAGCGTCGGGGTCTTATTATTTCTTCCTTAACAAAGTTCAAACAAATATGTAATCATCCTGTTCAGTTTTTAAAGGATAATGGGGAGATTGAGGGTCGATCTGGCAAACTTGAAAGGCTTCTGGAAATGTTAGAAGTTGTTATAGAAGAAGGGGATAGATCGCTTGTATTTACTCAATTTGCGGAAATGGGACACATATTAAAAGCAGAACTTGAGGAAAAATTAGGAGTAAGAACATTATTTTTGCATGGCGGAATCAGCAGAAAAAAAAGAGAAGAGTTAATTAATATTTTTCAAGATGAAAGCACGGAGCCTATGATATTCATATTATCACTAAAGGCTGGTGGACTTGGACTAAACTTAACAAAAGCTAATCATGTATTTCATTTTGATAGATGGTGGAATCCTGCTGTGGAAAATCAAGCAACGGATAGAGCTTTTAGAATAGGGCAAGTTAAGAACGTTCATGTGCATAAATTCATATGTATGGGAACACTCGAGGAAAAAATTGATGAAATGCTAGAACGTAAACAGGCACTTGCCGAGAGTGTAGTTTCTACAAATGAAAATTGGATATCAGAGATGAGCAATGAGGAACTTAAAGAATTATTTGTATTAGAGAATGATAATAAGTCTTAAAACTTACAGATAGTAGATAACAAAAATATGGATTTTTAATAATTGTTATTTGCGTATTGATTGAGGCAAGGAGATGTAAGCTCGTGAATGGAAGAGTAAGAAATGAATTTGGTAGTAATTGGTGGTCTAAAAAATGGAATAATGCGATTTCTAGTTTTACTATAAGTTCTAGAATGGATAAAGGGCGTGAATACGCAAGAGCGGGCAATGTACTTAGTTTAGAATTTTCAAAGGGCGAAGTAAAGGCTGAAGTTCAGGGTGTTAGTTTAATTCCTTATAAAGTAAAGATGGAAATTGATAGTTTTTCAGAGGAACAGTGGAAAAAAATCATGAATATTATGTCTCAAAAATCTATATTTTGTGCGAAGCTTTTGAATGGAGAAATGCCGGAAAATATAGAAGAAGCTTTTAAGGAAGGGGGAGTCTCCCTTTTTCCCAAAAAACAAATACATTTAATAACTCAGTGTACATGCCACGATGTTGCAAATCCATGCAAACATATAGCGGCAGTTCATTACATGCTTGGGCTTGAATTTGATAAAGATCCGTTTGTTATTTTAAAACTAAGAGGTATGGACAAAGAACAATTTTTGAAAGCTTTGAGGGTTTTAAGAAGTGGCAATGAAGGTCAGCAAATTAAAAGAAAAGCAAAAATACATCGTAGGTCAAGGAAAACTATTGATGATTTAAAAAGAGAATTTGAAAATTTCAATAGAAATGAAGAAGATGTATTAAATATGACATTTTCGTATGTAACTCCTGAAGTTAAACACGGGGTTATAAAGACGTTGGGAATCCCAGACTTTTGCACAAGCGAAGATGAGTTCAGAAGCAAAATGAGTACAGCGTATACTAGCACAGAAGATGAGACTAGGAAGTATATAGGTAAAGAATTGAAATAGGTGAAAAACTGAAAAAATGATTATCGTTTGTTAGGACTGGCCACGAGGAGAAAAATTATATGAAGAAACTTTTAGAGTTAACTAAGGGAAATAGATTATTATATACTGCAGCAATACTTTCTATAGCTGTAGCTACATTCATCGCAATGCTAGAGCCTATGGTTATAAAAGTAACAATAGATTCAATAATAGGGAATAAACCTATGGATGTTCCACGAGTTATGCAAAAGCTGGTTATTGTACTTGGTGGTACAAAAGTGCTTTCTAGAAATTTATGGATATGCGCACTATGTCTTATAATATTAACATGTTTAAGAGGGGTTTTCTTGTTTCTAAGAGGAAACCTTTCGGCGAAGGCTGCTGAAAACATTGCGAGGAATATGAGAATGAAGCTTTATGATCATATTCAAAATCTACCATATGGATATCATGTAAAAGCAGAATCCGGTGATCTTATTCAAAGATGTACATCTGACGTGGAAACAGTTAGAAAGTTTTTTGCAACTCAAATGGTTGAAATAGGAAGAGCATTTTTTATAGTAGGATTTGCAATTATTATGATGCTGTCACTTAATAAAAAGATGACAGCTATTGCGATGGTTGTTGTGCCGATTATATTTATATATTCATATGTGTTTTTTTACAAGATTAAAAACACTTTTACTAAATCAGATGCACAAGAGGGCGTTCTAACAACAGTCCTTCAAGAAAATTTAAGTGGAGTTAGGGTAGTAAAAGCTTTTGGAAGGCAGAACTTTGAAATTGAAAAATATGAAAAAGAAAATATGAAATATAGGGATTTAAATTTTAAATTGGTAAAGCTATTATCAAGTTATTGGTCTACATCAGATATACTTTGCATGAGTCAAATTGGTTTGGTTTTAGTATCAGGAATATATTTTGCAGTTAATGGACAGATAAGTTTGGGTACGTTGGTAGTATTTAACACTTATGAAGGAATGTTATTATGGCCTGTAAGGCAGCTAGGTAGAATTCTCTCTGATATGGGAAAAATGTCAGTCTCTCTGCATAGGATAACAAATATCCTTGATGTTCCTGTGGAACAGGAATATGGACAAGCACTTAAGAGTGAGATTAAAGGAGATATAAGCTTTGAACATGTAAACTTCGAATATGAGGGAAATAACCCAATTCTTAAAGATATTACTTTTAAAGTGAAAAAAGGTGAAACGGTTGCTATTGTTGGACCAACAGGTTCAGGTAAATCATCTCTAGTACATCTTTTATTAAGACTTTATGATTACAGTAGTGGATCTATAAAAGTTGATGGAGTAGAGCTTAAGGATATTGAAAGAAAGCATATGAGAAGTAAGGTAGGAATAGTGCTTCAAGAGCCTTTTCTATATTCAAGAACTATAAAGGAAAATATTAAAATGGCAAAAATACACTCTAAAGATATAGAAATTCGTGATGCAGCTGAGATAGCTGCAGTGCATAATGTTATTACTTCCTTTGAAAAAGGGTATGACACAATAGTTGGGGAAAAAGGTGTTACATTATCAGGTGGACAAAGACAAAGGGTTGCAATTGCAAGAACACTTATTAACAAAATGCCTATACTAATATTTGATGATTCATTGAGTGCTGTAGATACGCAGACCGACAAGGTTATAAGAGGAAAACTTAAAAAGAAAAGTAAAAATAACACAACCTTCATAATCTCTCACAGAATTTCAACAGTAATGGGTGCAGATAAAATTATAGTAATAAACCATGGAAAGATAGAAGATATAGGAACTCATGAGACGCTAATCAAAAAAGATGGCATATATAAAAGGATATGGGAGATACAGACGTCTTTAGATGCACTAAATGATGAATGTATGTAAGTTATGATTAAAAGGTAGGTAATATTATGGCTAGGATAGACGAGAATAAACAAACTCAAAAGATAGATATAGGTATATGGAGAAAACTCTTTAAATATCTTTCAGAATTTAAAAAGGGACTTATATTTTTGGCCTTTTTAATGGTAGGCGTCGCAGGTATTGATGTAGTAATGCCTCTTCTTACGAGATATGCAATAGATAATTTTATAGTAAAAAAAACTATAAATGGACTTACAGCATTTGCAGTGGTATATTTTTGTATAATTGTTTTTCAAGCATTAAATGTAAGATTATTTATAATACAGGCAGGTAAAATTGAAACACATTTAGCTTATTATATAAGAAAACTTGGGTTTAAAAGACTTCAACAGTTATCTTTTTCATATTATGATAATTCCTCTGTGGGATGGCTTATGGCAAGGATGACCTCAGATGTTACAAGGCTGAGTGAAATAATATCCTGGGGATTAATTGATATGGTATGGGCAGTGGTCATGATGAGCGGCTTTATAGGAGTAATGCTCTATAATAATGTTCGATTAACTCTTATATGTATGAGTGTTGTTCCAATTTTGTTTTTAATAGGAATATTTTTTCAAAAGAAAATATTAAAGTCTTATAGAAAAGTTAGAAAATTAAATTCTTTATTAACTGCAGATTTTAGTGAGGAAGTATCTGGAGCTAAAACTACTAAAACTCTTGTTCGTGAAGAGGAAAACTTAAAAGAATTTAAGGTAGATGCGGGTAAAATGCGAAATTCATCAGTTAAGGCGGCTATGTTTTCGGCTCTGTTTCTTCCAATTGTCATATCTATGGGAAGTGTTGGAGCAGGGTTCGCCTTATGGATAGGTGGAGAAGACGTTATATCGCATTCTTTATCATATGGTACTTTTGTAATGTTTATCGCATATACAGTACAGTTTTTTGACCCTGTAAGTCAGTTAGCTGGGACTATTGCAGAACTTCAGAATGCACAGGCATCCGCAGAGAGAATTATATCACTTATAGAAACTGAGCCTGAAATATGGGACAGGAAAGATGTAATTGCGAAATACGGAGATTTATTTGATTCAAAAAAAGAAAACTGGGAAGAAATACATGGAGATATAGAGTTTAAAGATGTGAGTTTTACATATAAAAACGGTGAAAAGGTGCTTCAGAACTTTAATCTAAAAGTAGAAAAAGGACAAACTATAGCTCTAGTTGGAGAAACTGGTTCTGGTAAGAGCACCTTAGTAAATTTGCTTTGTAGATTTTATGAGCCAACTAGTGGAGAAATATTAATTGATGGAAAAGATTATAGAGAAAGATCATTATTATGGCTTCAATCAAATATTGGTTATGTGCTTCAAAGTCCACATTTATTTAGTGGAACTATAAGAGATAACATTATGTATGGAAAACTTAATGCAACGCAAGGTGAAATAGAAAATGCATCAAGGCTTGTAAATTCTCATGATTTTATAAGTAAACTAGAAAAAGGTTATGAAACGCAAGTTGGCGAGGGTGGAGGCAATCTGTCTACTGGAGAGAAACAACTTATATCATTTGCTAGAGCCATTGTAGCAGACCCAGCATTATTTGTTCTTGATGAAGCTACATCATCTATAGATACCGAGACAGAAAGAATGATACAAAATGCCATAGATAAGGTTCTAAATGGTAGAACTAGTTTTGTAGTTGCTCATAGACTTTCAACTATTGTATCTGCAGATACAATTCTTGTTATAAGAAATGGACAGATTACGGAATCAGGAAATCACAGAGAACTATTAAAAAAGAAAGGTTACTACTATGACCTGTATACAAATCAGCTCTTAGAAGAGAAGGAAAAGGAAAGTGAAAATTAGGTGTCACCAACATGGCAAGTGGCAAGTTCAGAAAATATAGAGGGACGATTAATAACTTATATTAAAGTTATTAACCGCCCCTCTATATTTTAACATTAAATTAACGTGGACTTAGAAAATTCGAATTTAGAGAGAAAATGAATAAATTTAGGTTATAAAATATAATATAGAAATTATTTTCTATTTGCTATTAAGTAAATGTCATAACTTGTCGATAATAAAGAGAATTAAAATCGAGGGGGATAAACTTATGGCAAAGGTGGCAAAAAAATTAAAGTTAATAAAGAAAACAAAAGGATTAAATATTAAGACGAAACTTATACTAGTGACAGGGATGCTGTTACTTATACCTGTACTTGCTTTGGGAATAATTAGTTATATAGTTGCAAAAGGAGAACTTGAAAACAGTGGAAAAATTTTGTTAAAAAATAGCGTAGAAATGACGCTTATGGTAATTGATGCAAATCAAAAACTTGTAGATGCTGGAAAGTTAACGCTTGAAGAAGCGCAAGAGAAAACCAGGGAATATATGTTAGGTAAAAAAAATCCAGACGGTACAAGACCTATTAATAAAAACATTAGTCTTGGACAGAACGGGTATTTGCTTGCATATACAAAAGATGGAGTTGAAGCAGCCCATCCTTCTTTAGAGGGAAAAAGTGTAATAAATGTTCAAGATAAGAAAGATGGTAGCTATTTGGTTCAAAATCAGATTAAAATAGGTAATGCTGGAGGAGGATATTTAACTTACTGGTGGACTCTTCCTAAATCAGATAAGATTTCAAGCAAAATAACTTATCAGAAGACAGACCCTAATTGGGGATGGGTTGTTAGTGCTGGAACCTATGTAAATGATTTTAATGTGGGATCAAATAAAATTTTAGATATTACACTTTATGTACTTTTAGCAGTGCTTGTTTTAGGATCAACTGTAATTGTATTATTTGCAAAACATATATCTGCTCCAATTAGAAAAATAGGTGAAGCTGTGGATATTGTAGCTTCTGGTAACTTAAATCCTCCTAATTTAAATATAAAAAACAGGGATGAAATTGGAAAGTTGAATGAATCATTTAATATAATGGTTGAGAATGTAAATGAATTAGCAAGCTCAGTAAAAAAATCTGCTACTGTTGTATTTAACTCAACTCAAGTATTAGATGCCATTGTTGATGAAAACACGGCTTCTATAAATGAAGTAGCAGCTTCTGTTGATGAGATTGCAAGAGGATCAAGTGAACAAGCTACAGAAACTCAGAATGGAGTAGATAGGGTTAAGAGATTAGCAGATAAAATTGAGCTTGTTACAGGACTTTCTATAAAAACTAATGAGGCAACAGTTGCTACAGTTGGGATAGGGAATAAGGGCCTCGATACATTTGAACTTCTTCTAAAAAAATCAGAAGAAAACAACAAGGCTTCGAAAAAGGTCAGTGATATAATATTAGAGGTTGATAGAAACTCCATAGAAATCGGAGCAATAACACAGGCAATTAGCCAGATATCAGAGCAAACAAACTTATTGGCACTTAATGCTGCTATAGAAGCTGCTAGAGCAGGTGAACAGGGGAAAGGCTTTGCTGTAGTTGCTGAAGAAGTAAGAAAGCTTGCTTCACAGTCTGCCGTGTCTGCCGCAAAAGTAAGAGAGTTAATCGATGGAATACAAAAAAAATCAAAAGATGCTGTTAAAGCAATGGAAAATGGAAGTGCAATTGCTATAGAACAAAGTAAATCTGTAATAGATGCTAAAAGTATATTTACCCAAATATTAAAGTCTATCGGTAAAGTTTCAGAAGATATGGAGAGCATTAAGGGTTATAGCATTGATATGGAAACAGAGAAAAATGAGATAGTGGTCATTTTAGAGACTCTTTCGGCTTCAACGGAAGAAAATTCGGCTGCTACTCAGGAGGTTGCAGCAACTACTGAGCAGCAATTAGCTAGCATAGATCAAATAGTATCACACACTCAAGACTTAAAAAGTCTCGCAGCTAAGCTTACTGAAGCAGTTAATGCATTTCAGGTTTAGTGAATAAACAAATTTCATAGAACTAAAAACAATTAAAAGTCCAGTAAGAAGTTTGTTTAAAAATTTCTTACTGGACTTTAGTTTATATATATTAAATAAAATCTTGACTTAATCTTTTTATAACACGGTTCTCACCCATAACTTGCATTACTTCATGTAAATCTTGAGTTTGTGTTTTATTGGTTAAAGCAACTCTTATAATTGTAGCAACATCAGAGAGTTGACCTTTATATAAATCAGGGTTCTTTTTATAAGTTTTTGCATTTTTTGCATACCCTAATTTTTCAGAAAGTTCTTTAACGGTTGCAAACCAAGTGTCATTATCATGAGAATAATTGTATACGTCTATATATTCTTTAAGAACTTCGACTACGTTTTCCATTGGTATATGAGCAGGAAAGTTGTAACCTTCATTAATACTAATTTTATAAAGATCATCAAAGAAGTATTTAATATGATCTGCAACATCTAACCATTTTACGAAATCCTTTCTTGGTTTTTCATTTTCTCTTTCAATATTAAATATCTTTTTCGAATAGTTCTCATTCTTAATTAGCAAATCAGCAATTGTTATATCATATTCTTTAGCCCAATTTAGATAAAGATTATAAACTGTGCTTGCATCCATGTTAGCTATAACACTTTTACTAATATCATTAAGTTTTAAAATATCAAATAAAGCTCCACTTTTGCTCATATTTTCAAGTTTGATTTTAAAGCTCGTGCAAGGAATATTAACATTCTCAGATCTCCACTCTTGAAAATCAGAGTTAATAAGATTTACAAGATACTCAGTTACAGATATAAAAGGATAGCCTTGCGATTTATAAAAATCTACTGAAATTTCAGGGTCCTTTCTTTTACTTAGTTTACGTTTTGATGTTCCATCCATTTTCATAATTGTTGGTATATGTGCGTAGTGTGGAGCAGTAAAACCAAGCATTTCAAATAATTGCAGATGTATAGGAAGAGATGAAAGCCATTCCTCACCACGTATTACATGGGTTGTTCCCATTAAATAATCATCTACAGCATGGGCAAAATGATATGTTGGAATCCCATTAGTTTTAAGGATTACAATGTCCTGATCATTTTCTGGCATACTTATGGTTCCTTTAATTAAATCATCACAAACTACTCTTTTGCCGGAATCCTCAGGAGATCTAAGTCTTATAACAAAAGGGGTACCCTTTGATAATTCATTATTAATTTCATCAAGAGTAGAATTTCTGTGAACAGCCCATTTCCCATGATACCCTGTATTGATTTTAAGTTCCTGCTGAATTTTCCTTGTGATATCTAAAGATTCTTCAGTGCAAAAGCAAGGATAGGCCAAACCTTGTTTTATAAGTGATTTTACAAAAGCATGATATATATTAATTCGATCGCTTTGTTTATAAGGTCCGTATGCACCTTTCTCACTACCTGAATCTACGACTCCTTCATCAAAATTAATTCCGAAATCCCTTAGGGTATTGGTGCTATCTTCAATGGCACCAACCACCTCTCTCTTTTTGTCAGTATCCTCTACTCTAAAATAAAATATTCCTTCACTTTGATGAGCTACCCTCTCAGAAATGAGAGCAGCGAATACGCCTCCAAGGTGCTGAAAACCAGTAGGGCTTGGGGCATATCTTGTAACCTTAGCATCCGGTTTAAGATTCCTTTTTGGGTAAAGATTTCTATAGTATTCTGGAGTTTCATGTATGGTAGGTAACAGTAAATCTGCTAGTTTTAAATAATCCATTTTAATCATCCTTTCTTATAAAAACTATTTGGAATAAAAAAACCTCTCGTCCTATAATATAATAGGACGAAAGGTAAACTTCCGCGGTACCACCTAAATTGATGAAAAGACATATTTAAATGTCTAAATCCACTCGAAACAATAAAAAATATATTGCACTTTTTTAACGGAAAGTTTCCGTTGAACTTACTCAAATATTTCAGTCCACTGCTCCAGAGCTTCTTTGGGTAGTTTCAATCACCAAATTTCCACCAGCATTGGCTCTCTTTAAATTGAAAAGCTACTTACTTTTATCTTTCATAACATTTAGTTTTAATTATACATGTATTATTTATAATGTCAACATAGATCATTTTATAATTTGAATATAAATTATAGAAATATATAAGTTTAATAAATTTAAATTTAACTTAATTGTATTTTTATTGTGTTTTTATATACATTATATTAATAATATGATAATATATAACACATAAAGTGAGTGCACCAAACATTTGTTAGAGGTACAGGGGACTTTCCTACACGTAGATAACTCTACGGAGTCACTTCCAAAGTGATTTCGTAGAGCTTTTTTATTTATATATATATAAATATTACGTGCCCGAATGGCGTTAGAAAAATATATGTTAGGTGTTTTTATAAAATTTTATAGTGATAAAAACTCAGGAATGTATAGGTTTACAAGAAAACGTGTTATAATTATAAGATGGAAGTGAGTTGACAATAATATGGGAGCATTAATTCTTCTCAGTGGTTTTACAGATAAAGATAATGTAAATTTAAAAAGAAAAATAAAAGATATATTTTTAGATAAAAAGTATACTTTAAGCTATATACCTTCAATGACTGATGCAAAACTAAAACATTTTGAAGAGGCAAAAACTAAATTAAGTGAATATGGAGATTTTGATGTTAATTATTTTGATATAGATGATTTTTGTAATATAGATAAAATAGATAAAATATTTAGGTCAGATGTAATATATCTATCAGGTGGGAATACGTATTATTTTTTAAATAACTTAAAGAAAAGATATTTCATAACAAAACTAAGAAAGTATGTGGAAAATGGCGGTTATATTATAGGATTATGTGCAGGTGCAATAATGATGGCGAAAGATATTTCAGCTGCACAATTTGGATCAAAGGATATAGTAGGATTATCAAACCTATCATCTTTAGATCTAGTTGATTTTGACTTTATGCCACATTGGAATAAGCAGTGCAATTATTTGGAGGAGTTAAAGAAATATTCTAATAATACGGGTAAAACGATTTATACATGTAATGATGGAGACGGAATCATTGTAATGAATAAAAAAGTATACTTTTATGGAGATATAAATATGATAAAAGAAGGGCAAATAGAGCAGGTTTAGCGAATTTTAAATAGACGCATGAGCAAGTTTAGCTTTATTAATTTTAAAAATTTGATGTCTCTCTAATATTTCTAAAGAGATATAAGTATAATTAATAAATATAGTAGCTGTAATAAAGGATATCATATCCGATACAGGATAAGCGAGCCATGCTCCAGGTACTCCCATTCCTAAACCACCTACAAATGAATAAACCAGTGGAATAAATATTATTATCTGCCTAAAGATAGATAACTTGAAAGAGGTTTTAACCCTATTTATAGCTTGGCAATATGATATTGCTAAATAATATACTCCAATGCAAGGGAATACAGCTATAACCATTCTAAATGCCTTTGTGGTTTGATCTATAATGGCACTATCATTTATAAATATGCCTATAAGTTGTTTTGAAAAAATCATAAATAGTGCCCATAATAATGTTGAACTTACAGAGACTGCAATTATAGATTTTTTAACAACTTCTTTTAATCTCGTATAATTTCCAGCTCCATAATTATAGGCGGCTATAGGTTGCATAGCAGAGCTTATACCCATGATTGTCATAAATAAAAACATTGAAACTCTTGTAGTAAGGCCGATTGTTACAATGGCCAAATCTCCACCATAGGAGAATAGTAGATTGTTTAATATAGCAGCTACTACTGCGTCTGATATCTCTATTATAAAGGTTGAAAATCCAACATATATTATTCCAATTGATACTACTTTATTAAGGGTTAATTTAAAAGAAAATTTTAATCCCATTTTTAATTGTATAAATACAATTAACACATATAAAAAAGCTATTATTTGAGATATAACTGTTGCTATAGCAGCTCCTTTTACCCCAAAAGAAAATACATTTATTAGAAAATAATCTATAATTACATTAAAAATTGCTCCAATAGAAGTACTTAATAAGACTATCTTGGTGTTTCCAAAAGAAGTTATTATATAAGAAGCTATTACTGTGAAAGATTGAAAGAGTACACCAATCAATATTATACTTACATATTCTTTTGCAAGAGGGAATGTGTTTTTTGAAGCACCTAGACTAATTAAAATTTTATCTTGGAAAATAAATATACCAGTGCCAATTACAGATACTATTATAAGCATTAGAACTATAGCATTTGGTATAATGATTTTTAAATTTTCGAAATCTTTATCTCCACAACTTCTTGAAACGGAAGTAGAAGCACCAATAGCAATAAGCATAGATATTGCAAAAAACAGTCTTTGAATTGGAAAGGCTATGGTTAAAGCACCAATTGCATTAGCTCCTATGGCTTGCCCTAAAAACATAGAATCCACCATGTTGTACATTTCTGCTACCATTAAAGAAATTATAGCTGGTACAGAAAATTTTAATAATAATTTTCCAATCTTCTCCTCTCCAAACATTCTATTACTTTCTGCGACACTTGTCATTGTCATGAAATCCACTACTCCTTAAAAATTTTTGTTTCTATAATATAATTCTACTCTATTATGAAAATATTTACATTCACACAATTGCTAGATAAAAAGTACGAAGTTGCTAACATGTAAGTTTATAAAATGCTTAAATAACAAAAAAACACCTTAAAACAGGTGTTTTTGTACTTTTTGAAGAACTATTAAGGTAGAACTATAACCTTCCATCTTTATTATATTATTATAAACTGCTGTTTTTTTAGCGAAAGACAAAGAAATGTTGGGTTCTGAAATTTTATCTAAAATTTTCCACTCATCATAACCAAGTCTTTTTGGTTTACCCATACGTAACCAAATGTCGTAAGCTGAACCAAATTTTTCTCCAATTTCATATTTAATAACTTTATAGTCATGAATTAAATTTTTAATGGATAAGGATATCTTTTTCTCAGTAATATTTTTACTGCCCTTACCTTTATATAAATCTTCTAACTTAATTAGGGTATTAAGTTCATCGCTATAACTGTAGAGTAAGACCTGTATATCTTCATCTCGCCTTGTGATAATATATCCATCACCCTTATCTATAACCTCATCTCCAAGTTTTGACAATAAATAATATGCATAGTAGGAAGCCTTCTTTATTCCATCTAAGGTAAGTAATCCTGGTGAGCCAAAGAACAATTCATTATTTAAAATTGAGTTTTCCTCTACAGTATCAAAAGCTTTTAGAGTCAGTAAGCTACTAGTATTGTTAATAAAATTATGAATAATATATGGAAGCATATAAGAAGAATCATAAATAGTATTTATTGCTGGTGTAATATTAAAGGGATCCTCTATTAGATTCTGCAATTCATATTTTTCAAAAATTTTTCTTGTAGTTTCAATATACTCTGTAGATAAATCTTTTGAGGCCTGGAATTTCCATAGTTTTACCACCTCAATTCCGTATATATCAGCAAAATATAGTATAAAGCTTTCTAAAAGTTTTATGAAAGAATTTTTATCCTCAAAAATCTTGTTCAAAATTATTAGTGGTACAAGGGATATGTCCATTAAAAATTCTAATAGTTTTTCAACTTCATTCCAATTAAGAAACTTTACATTTTCATTAAAATATATTTTCATTTCTTTTACAAATAGGTTTTGAACTATACCATCTTTAAATCCTATAGCCTCTTGAATAGATCTCAAATATCCTTGTTCCCTTGCTTTAATGAGTTCTACTGCTTCACCTAAATTTATTTTTTCTTTCCATCTATGTTGTAACATCGTACTTGTTAGCGTAAAATCTGTTTGAAGTTTTATAATTTTGTTAGTATAGTTGAATCTATCATAGTCTTCTAAATAATAAGACAAATACTCCAGTGACTCAGATAAATCATAAGTCTGCATTTTTTTAAAACTATCAAATTTATCTTCAGGTATATGATACTTTTTCCTGAATTGTAGTGGGGTACATTTATAATAATCTTTAAAGCTCTTATTGTAATATCTAGTATGAGAAAATCCAACATCTTCTGAAATATCTGATATAGTTTTATCTGTATCTAATAGTAATTTAATAGATTCATCTACTCGTACGTTATTTACTAACTCTTTAAAATTTGTTCCAGTAATATCTTTTATTTGATGACATAAATAATAAGAACTTAAATATTCAAGGTTAGATAAATCTTGCAGGGTTATTTTATTCATGTAGTTGTTATAGATGTATTTGATAATTCTATGATACCTTTGAAATTGTATTTGATTTTCTTTTATTTCTTTCTCATCATAAGTAAGATAGTGAAAGTTGTTTATTAAATGGAATAATAACTTTATTAAAACATCATCTATTTGATCATCAAAATTTTCGCTTTTTTGTATTACTTCACAAGCGAGAATAGATAAATATTTCCTAAGAACATCATACTTTTCTTCCTGTTGTGCACCTTCTTCACTGGAGTTTGTATAAAAATAGATATTTTCCATATCATCATAATACTTTTCGAAAAATGTAAGGTCCAAGTGGAAAATTAAAACCTTATTTTTATCCTTTGAATAAATTCTATGGGCCTCATCACAATTTATAATTTCAAGTTCACGCTGAAAGACTTCGTAGTTCCCAGATTCTATAAGTACATTAATAGTACCCTCAAGAACAAAAATTATTTCTATAGAATTATGCCAATGTATTGGATACTCGGTTATACTCTCAAGGGAGATACTTATAGGTAAATCATTCATATAACTTATATATTCTTTTCTCATTGTCATCGCTCCTTTATTTTAAATAGCCATTAAGAAAATATTATGTTTAATTTAGAATTTTGTCAATTAGAAATCTCTTTGTATTTATAATAATCATATGCTTAAAAAATGAATAATAAGTAAATAATACTACAATGAGACTTTTATAGATGGAAAAAGATTAAATAAAAAAATTATTTTAAATAGTTAAGGTAAGGTTTATAATATAAATGATTTCGTTTTTTCAAGAGTTATGATAAGTTTAATTATATTAAGTGGTAACAAGGAGAAGTAAGATGGATAAGTATGTTTATGTTGTTATTTCAAGAACACCAACTTCTACAGGAAAGATAATAAGGAAATTTTTAAAAGGAAAATATAATCATTCTTCAATAAGTTTAGATGAAAATTTAAGCCAAATGTATTCCTTTTGTAGACTATCAATAAGCAATCCTCTTGTAGGTGGTATCATAAGGGAAAGTGTATTTACTTTAACTATAGGACTGGAGGAAGATGTTCCGATTATTGTATATAGAATACCTGTAACCTTGGAAAAATATGAATTAATAAAAAAATTTATATATGATATATATAATGATAAAGAAGTGTATTACTATAATTTTCTTCAAGCCATTGGGCTTATTTTCAATAAAAAGCGTGCTATTTATAAAACATACATATGCTCTGAATTTGTCATGGAAGCTTTAAAGCAAGGGGGAATTAAGCTTACTTCTTTAGAGTCTTATCAGATAAGACCAACAGATATGTGCGAAATTTTAAATCAATTTGCTTTTTATTCGGGAAATCTCAAGGATTACCCATATAGACAGAAGGTAAAAACAAAAGGGGATGAGCTTTTCTTTTGTAAAACAGGATTTTTTTATGAAGGGTTACATACTCTTAGACACTTCTGGAAGGTTATTTCTAGAGATAGGAAAAGTAAAAGGAATAAGAGTAGGATTTAAATGTATTAATTCAGGGGGAAACAATGGACAATTATAAGAATACTATTTCTATGATGTTAGAATTAAATGAAGAAGACTATGAGGCTGTTAAAATTCTAGAAGCTGTATGTTATGCAAAACAAAAAACTAATTTAAAATTAGAACTTGATTTTAAAAATTGTCAAAGGAATAATGCCATAAAAAATAAATTTATGGCAGAGTTTCTCTACTACGAAAATGAAATTTTAGTTGGTTATTTAGGTTTATGTAATTTTGGAGGAAATACGCTAGAAGTCAGCGGTATGGTACACCCTAAGTTTCGACGTAAAGGAGTTTTTAAGAAACTATATTTGTTAGCTAAGGAAGAATGGAAAAAGACATGCCCATTAGAGGTGTTATTGTTATGTGACCATACATCTGTTTCAGGTTTAGCCTTTATAAACTCCATTAGAGCCGAATATGCTTCAGCAGAGTACAAAATGTGCTTAAATAAAAGAAAATCTGAGGTTATTCATGTAAATGGAATTAAACTAAGATTAGAGACTAGTGATGATGCCGCCGAAGTTTATAGGCAAAATTCTATTTATTCTGGGATTCCCGAAAAAGAGGCTGAAGAGGACATAGAAAAACCATACAAAATCTTAGATGATAGTTTTATTAACTATATGGCTGAGATTAAGGGAGAAATTATAGGCAAAATTCATATTAGCATAACTGATAATGAAGGTTTTATTTATGGTTTTGGAGTGCTTCCGAAGTTTAGAAGTAAAGGTTATGGACGAGAAATTTTAAATTCAGCGCTGGATCTATTAAATAAGAAAAATGTAGATAATATCTATCTTGAAGTTGCTACAGAAAATAAAACTGCACTTGGCCTTTATGAAGATTGTGGTTTTGAAGAAATTTCTGTAATGGACTATTATATAGTATATTAACATAATGACCTTCAACTGTATTTATGAAGGTCATTTTTGTTTTGATTTAAATTTAATCCACTAAATTAATTGAGAGAAAGTAATTTTATGCTTTCTCTCATTTATTATCACCAAGTATGTCCTTCAGAGCATTGATGATTACCAGAATGTCCCTCACTTAATATACATTTTCTTACTCCACACTTAGGGCAAGTATTACTACAATGTGCTGTAGTTTCTTCATTATTTGAAGCGTTAATTAGTTGGCCTTTAACTAATAATTCTTTTTCTTTGAAATCGGCATATGGTAATTTTGTCAATTCACAACAACTCCTTGTAGTTTATTCTTATAGTTATTATTTGATATTTAATGATTAATATTCGTAGTTTCGATAATACTAAGATTTCTAACATTTAAACAAAATATAATCGAAAACCATTAAATGAAAATGTAGTTCGGGTTAATAACTGGAAAGAAATATACTCCATAATAAATGAACTGATATTACAGAGTCAAGCAATGTAATATCAGTTCATTTTTGTTATCAAATTAATAAGAGGTCTTTTTTTTGAAGATATTTTTCCTTGAATTCCAAATACCCTTTTTTTCTTAATTTACAAGATGGGCAGTTTCCACAACCATTACCTTTAATTCCATTATAACAAGTTAAAGTTTCCTCTTTAACGATGCCTAGTACACCTAAATCATAAGCCATTTTCCAAGTTTCTGCTTTGTTAATCCACATTAAAGGAGTTTCTATTACAAAATCATAGCCCATAGCTAAGTTTAAGGTAACATTTAAAGATTTTATAAATATATCTCTACAATCAGGGTAACCACTAAAATCGCTTTGAGATACACCAGTTATTATATTACTTATTCCTCTTTGTTTTGCGAATACCGCTACAAAGGTTAAAAATAATAAGTTTCTTCCATCTACAAAGGAATTAGGTACATCATCTTTCGGAGCTTCTATGTCAACTTTTATATCTTTTCTTGTTAATGAATTTGGTGCTAGTTGATTTAATAGGTTTAAGTCTAAAGAATGGTACTCAACGCCTTGGTCTTTGCATATGTTTTTTGCACATTGAAGTTCTAATATGTGTTTTTGACTGTAATCGAATGATACAGCGATAACTTCTTTATATTTCTTAAGCGCCCAAAATAAACAAGTTGTGCTATCTTGTCCACCACTAAATACTACTATTGCTTTATCTTTATTCATAATTCACGCACCTCCACTTATTTTGTATAAAGCTTTTATTTATTATAAAGCATCATTAATTTATTATTTAAAATTACATCAGTATTAAACCTTCCTCTAAAAGTAGTTGACATTGTTTTAGTACCTGGCTTTTTTATTCCGCGGGTTGTCATGCAGGCATGTTCACCTTCTATAATTATGGCCACGTCCTGCGAGGAAGTTACCATTTGCATAATCTGCGCTATGTCCGTTCCTATTCTCTCTTGAAGCTGTAATCTACGACCTACCATATCAGCTATTCTTGCGATTTTACTTAAACCTATAATTTTTTTATTAGGAACGTATGCAACTGAAACTTTCATATCATACATCAGAGCTAAATGATGTTCACAATGACTAAAGATCTGAATATCCTTCATTATTACAATATCACTAGAGTCTGCTTTAACTACTAAATCATCTTCAAAAGTTGTATTAAACATATTTGCAATATCATCATTGCTATAACACATTCCAGCAAATACTTCCTCATACATTTTAGCAACGCGTGAGGGGGTGTCTTTAAGTCCTTCTCGGGATGGGTCATCACCTAGTGCTATTAGAATGCCTTTTATATGTTCTTCAATTGCTTTTGTATCAATTGCCATAATTTTATACACCTCTCTTATTTGGATCCCAAATGATTTTATGAAGTTGCATTTGAAGATTAACACCATTCATTTTATTGCACTTCATAAATTCTACAATATCCTCTAGTTCAATTTGCCCAAATACTGGGCTAATATATACATTAGTTCTAACAGCAAGATCATATTTATCTATTATAAATTTGGTTTTTTGTAAATCATTAATGCTACCTGCAACAAATTTAACTGTATCTTTATAACTTAAATACTTATAGTTATTTAAATTCATTTTATCTTCCATATTGCTGGAGGGTAGTTTGTAATCCATAGTAAAACTTGGTAGATTTTCTATACTTAAAAAATTTTCTAGAGGAATACTTCCATTAGTTTCAATTTCAATATGAATAGTCTTATCAATAGACAGAACTTCTAATAATTCAATAATTCCTTCTTGTAATAATGGTTCACCACCAGTTAAGGTTACATTTTTAATGTCTGTAGATTTAATATAATTATATATATCAACAGATGTCATTAAATCATAACATACATCTTTTTTATTAGCCCAAGTGGTGTCGCAGTAGCTACAATTTAGGTTGCAACCTGCAAATCTTATAAACACTACTAGTTGACCCGATAGTGGACCTTCTCCGTTAACACTTATAAATTTTTCAACTACCTTAAATTTCACTTTATTGTGCCTCGCTTTCTTCATATGATGCACTATTAGTAGGTGTTTCATAAATCGTAGTTCTATGTACGTTGTAGCCTTTATCTTTCATTAGTTTAAAGAAAAATGCTGCAAAGTTTTCTGCTGTAGTTCTAAAATCCACCATAATTACATTAAAGCCATCTTGTTTTAAACAATTTAAGGTCTCATCCCTCATGCTACCTTTTTCTATAATTAAGGCATGGTCATAAAAGTCTACCATAGCTTTAACATCTTTTTTCAAATCACCGAAATCTATTATCATGCCGGCCATTTGACCACCTTTTACCAAGGTCTCTGATCGAACTTCAACTTCAACCTTCCATCTATGTCCATGAATATTTGAACATTTTCCTTCATACCCAGATAGAAAATGTGCACTATCAAAGCTGTGTTCTGATTTTAAAATATACATAGGTCACGCTCCTCCTAATATTTATGTTTATTTTTTAGTGCTATTAGAAAATATAAATTTATAGAAATTTATTCCCATAATAACAACATCCAATGGCTCCATTAAACTGTGGCTCCGCAATGGATACTATCTCTTCATAATCTTTTTTTAAATATCTTTTTATAGCAACATTATTGGCAACGCCACCAGTTAAAACTAATTTTTTACCTTTGAATTTACTAAGTAAGGGTAGAAGTCTTTTGTATAGAGAGTAATTAACACTAGCACACAAACTTTCTATACTTACACCTTTAGCTATTTTGCCAATTAACTCTGATTCAGAGAAAACAGCACAGGTTGAATTAAGTTCTACAGGATCTTTGTAATATTTACTCATGTCATCAATAGATATCTCAAGTATATTTGCCATATTTTCTAAATATCTACCACAGGAAGCAGCGCATTTTTCATTAAGCTCTAGGTCAGTTGTAATGCCTTTTTCTACTTTCATAACTTTCACATCTTGCCCACCTATATCTAAAAGTATAAAATCCTTTAAGCCAGTTTGATACAGTCCTCCATATACATGAGCTTTTATCTCATTTATTGGAGTGAACATCTTTAAATCAATATTATTTTTACCGTAGCCTGTAGACACAGCCTTATCGATTTTCTTAATACCGAGCTTTTCTAGATTAACAATAATTTTACCATCAAAGTCACAATAATTTCTATAAAAGTTCATAGTACTTACTTGTACCTTTTGTATTATCTTATTATCTTCCATTAAAATAATTTTAACTTCCCGACTTCCAAGGTCTATTCCAAGTAATCTCATATTTTAGCCTCCTTTAAATCTAGCATCATATCAAGAAAGGCTTCTAACCTAAGTTTTGTTCTTGCATCTAAGACATTTAATTTGTCACCTTCAATATTCAAGATAGGTATATCTAGTTTTTCCTTTAAGACAATGTCTGCTACTGCTCTATAACAAAATGCTTGAGTGTAGTGAATTATACCATCTAATTTCCGCAAGTCAATTTGCTTTTGTAACTCAATAATTCTAAACTGGGTATCATAAGGATAAGTATAGTCATAATATTGATAGTATATATTTAGTGAGTTATTAAATCTTGGAAAAGAAAATTCTCTTTGAACCTCATTATATACAAAATTAGCATTAAGATTTTCAACAAATTCATATATATCTGATGTCATTGGGGGAACACCTATGTAACCAAGTCTAAGCTTTTTATTAAGTGGTTTTCTATTTTTAATTTTAATAATGGCACTTTTTAGTTCAGATTCAAAAACGTCTATATATCCATTAAAATCACTGGCACTTACTTGATATAGATGATTTTCAAAGCCTGTTGCCTTATTATCTATATAAGTTAATTCATCAATTTCTTTAGCTAATGTTCTAATTTTATTAAGCCTTTGCCTAACCACCTCAACTTGATCTATAGTTACGTTAAAGACATTCATAAATTTATTTATTTCATGTTTTACGTCATCTAGGTTGTGACTATGTGGAAAGGAAAAAGGATAGACCGTAATTCCTTTTAACTCAAGTACTTCAATTAGGACTTTTGTATTAGAACATTCACCCTCCACAACTCCAACAATTTCTTTAATTCCGTTCTCTAGGCATGCCCCATAAATTCCCTTTATCCAAGTGCACAAACTCCTAGGAAAACCATCGCTTTCTGCAATGTCTATATATTTCAAATAATCCTTAGAGGTTATAAAAATATTATTTAAATCTACAGGGGTATAACCTGCTGCTATCAGCACCTCTACAGGAACGGTAGTTGTTAAGCCTATTTTCTTCATTATAATTCCTCCTAAAAAAAGGGAATAAACCGTATTTAAACAAAAAAACTACCTAAAACGGTAGTTACGTCCTAGTTTTTTTTATAGACAGGATGGTTTAGAACTGTCTTATTTAGGTTTTATATTTATAAATTCTACTATATGTTACTCACTATGTCAAATGGGAAAGGAAGGGCAAGTGCCACTTAAGTGGTAAAAGTGAGGATAATTAATAACTTTCATAAATTATTAATTATCTTCACTTTTTTATGACTTATTACTATTTTGATATTTTTAGTAAATCTTTTATGTTTAACCGTTTGCCGTAATGAAGTATGGCAGAGGAGTATATTTTAATTGAAATCCAAGCTATAAATATAATTGTTATTATTAAAGAGAATATAGAGGCCGAAATTTGCCAAATAGGAACTTCTGTTGCTAAAATTCTAGATGGCATAGAAAATGGGGCTGAAAATGGGACGATAGATGATACGATTGCTACAATTCCATTTGGGACTGGAAGTGAATAAAATCCCAAGTAGAATTCAACCATAGATATTATAGAAATAGGCATAAGAGCTGAATTAACATCCTCAGCCTTACTAACAGTGGCACCAGCAACGGCATTCATCATAGCATACAGGAAGTAACCTAGTATAAAATATGAAACTATCATTACAAAGCTTAAGGGAGTAAAGTTAGAAAAATCAAGAACTTGTCCGGCTATTTTAAAATTTTCTGGAAAAGTAAATTTGTAGGTTAGTAGAGCCGTACATACAACCAGAGATAGTTGTATTAAACCAAGCAGACCCATAGCTGCACTTTTCCCGAGAATTATTATTGATGGTTTTGTTGAAGTTACAAGAAGCTCCATTACTCTCGAAGTTTTCTCAGAAGCAACTGACATAGCTACGCCATAACCATAAAAATAAATTGCAAAGAAAAGTAACATACTTACAACCATACTTGAAATAGTACTGATTGCTTTTCCTTTTCCTAATTCTTGAGTGTTAAAGGGAATATCACTTTGTACCAAATGCGCTATGTTATCAGATACATTAGACTTCTTTAATAAATTCGTCACAAAGATGCTTTTGATAACGCGGCTTACGTCAGACGGATCTAGCCCATCACCAGCCTGTTTAACTATATAATTAAAGGCAGGTACTCCATTTTTTATATCTAAAATTATAAGAGTATTATTTTTTTCACTTTTTACTTTGTTTTTTAGGGTAGCTATGTTAGTAGCAGTTTCAGACTTGAATGTGTATTCTTTAAAAGTTGAACCAAGCTTATCAAAATTTCCATTTAAAATGTTATTTGAATCAACTACAAAGATAAGTCCCTTATTTTCAGAGACCTTGGAACCTTGCTGAGTTTTATTTGTGGCGCCTTTATCAAAGCTTTTTATTATAGCTGGCATACTAACTAATGTAATTGTTAAGATAAGTGTAATTATAGTTGAAATAATAAACGATTTTTTCCTTGAATTTTCTTTAAATGTGTATGCTAAAACAGTAAAAAATCCTTTCATTATTGATTACCTACCTTTTCAATAAATATTTCATGGAGAGATGGTTCACGAATTTCAAATTTATCAAGTCTTATTTTTAATTTTATAATTTTTTCAAGAAGGTTATAAGCCTGCTCATCTGATTTGATTTTAAGCTCATAACCTATTGCATTTTTTGATATAAGTTTTATATCATGTTCATCTATAAGGACATCAATATCATCTTGAGTGTTCACTGTAAGATTTGTTCTTCCATAACTAGCTTTTATTTCTTTTAAATTACCATTGAGAACAGTTTCTCCGTTTTTTAATATTACAAGACCTTGACAATAGTCTTCAATTGATTGCATGTCATGACTAGACATTATAATAAATTTGTCCTTTTCTATTAATTCATAAATCACACTTTTGAATAAATCAGCATTAACTGGATCAAGTCCACTTAGAGGTTCATCCATAACTATTAATTCAGGATCGTGTATAAGTGCTGTTATTAATTGTATTTTTTGTTGATTACCTTTAGACAATTGTTCTGCTGTAGAGTTTAAGTATTCTGATACCTTTAGCCTGTCAACCCAATAGTTTATTACTTTTTTTACTGATTTACCATCCATACCTCGAAGTTTTCCGAAATATGAAAGCTGATCTACTATTTTAGACTTAGGATATAAGCCACGCTCCTCTGGTAGATATCCGAATTTTACACTTTCCCTTGTAACAGGGTGTCCATTCCACGAAATAGCTCCACCATCTTTTTCTAGAATTCCGAGTATCATTCTAATTGTAGTGGTTTTTCCTGCTCCATTTGTGCCAAGTAAACCAAATACTCCTGGTTTTTCAATTTTAAAGGAAAGGTTGTCTACTACGGTTTTTTCACCAAATTTTTTAATAACAGATGATATATTTAATGCCATATAATTTATCCCGCCTTATCTTCATTATATCTATAGGATAACATAAATGGATAATTTATTCAAAATTATCCATTTATGAAGAATTATTCATTTATAAAAAAACTGCCACAGAAATAACTTCTGTGGCAGTTTTCATGGGAGCATGGTAATAAATAACATATAAAGAATTAATCTAGTATTTGCACAGTTAAGTACCTAACACCAAAGCTTAAAGCTTCTTCACGTGTATTAAAAAATAAATCTATATATTTACCTTTTATCCCGGAACCACTATCAGCTGCGATTGCATTTCCATATCCTTGAACATATAATTTTGTTCCCAAAGGTATGACACTCGGATCTACAGCTATTGTACTTACCCCATTTGGATTTCGAACAGCCTTCTGACCTGAGGCAGTATAAGTGTTATTTATTCCATTAAAAGCCCAGTATGCAGTAGCTTTTACAGAAAGAGTATTTTCTGATTTTGAAGGAGAATTGACATTAAGAAGATCTTCTGAAATTCCCCTGGAATAAGTTATAGCGGACTTTGTACCCTGAACTATAATTTTATTCTGAGGATTTTTAACTATGGTTTCTTTAATAACTTTTCTAGTTACTTCTTTGCCATTTTCATAAACTACATTTAGAGTAACATTTTTTTGACCTTTGATTCCATTTTGTGAAACAGTACTTTTAGATTTTAATATACCATTATCTTTTTTAAGAACTGTTTTAAACTCAATAGACTTTAATTGTTGTATTGTTTGGGTTTTAACACGGGTTATTCTAATATCCATGCCTTTTGACAATTTGGTTTCTCTTGATGGCGAAATCTTATCATTAGGACTTATTGCTATATTTTGAGCATTTAACATTAAGGAAATATCTTTCTCAGCAGATTTTATATTAAGTTCTTTATTATCTACAAAGACTTTAAGATTTACAGAGCGTGTTATAGTAATAACATCATTGTTAACTATTTTTGAGTTTAGTGATTTGTCGATTTTATCTTTTACGTCTACGTTTATATTAGCTTTTTTTAGAGCGCTACCAAAAGTTTTTTGGGATGTTACTAATTTAATTTGGCTGCCATCCACAACCACCGTAACATTTTTTCTTACTAAACTCATGAAAATAGTTAAAGCTACAATTATTGTAGCCATCATTATACCAATTATAATTTTCGTTTGTTTGTTTTTTAAAAAGTAGACCATAATACTCATCTCCTATTATAAATTTCAGTAATCAGTATCTTTTAAAAAAACAGATTGTCGGTCTGATAGTCTATTTTTAAAAGATTTTTAATTACTTAAGTCAGATGCCCTAAGTCTAGTATTTTTAAGTGAATAATTATAAAAATACTCTCAAAAGATGCATGAGAAGTAGGGGATTAATACATATATATACCAATATATGGAATGAAAAAATATTGTAATGACATTATAGCATACTTATTTATGAAAAGAAAGTTTTTTAAATAAGTATGCTATAATTAATTTTTATAAAGTTAAATATTTTGAAATAGATAAAATACTTAACGTAGTTTATTTTACTACTTTAAATCCAGGATCTATATTATCCAATTGAGTCTTCCAATTTGTTGATTCATAAATTTTATAATTTGTAGTTTTATAATCTGTAGTTTCAGCCATACATGAAATACCTTTAAGATTATCAATAATTTTTAATCCTTTATCTACACCAGATACAAAAGTAAGTTTAGTTAGGGTATCTGCGAGCATATTACAATCAGGAATAGAACTGTCTACAACTATGGTATCGCTCATAACCCCAGCATATGCAGGATATCCAGTAGATGGATCCAATATATGGTGATAGCGTTTTCCATCTTTTATGAAAAATCTCTCATAATCTCCAGAGGTAGAAAGTGCGGTTTGAGGCATTTTAATTATACCAACAAATCCTTCATTTCTTTCTTTTCTTGGATTTTGAATTCCAACGGACCATAAAGTTTTATCAGGTTTTTCGCCCATTGTATATATAGAGCTCCCACCGAGGTTTATAAGGGCAGTTGTAATTTTATATTTTTTGAAAACTTTAATAACTTCATCTGCAGTATAGCCCTTTGCAACTCCACCAAGATCTATAGACATACCTGGTTTCATTAACTTAACACTATTATCTGCTTCATTTATGCTGATGTCCTTATAATTTACAAGTGCTAATTTTTCTTTGATTTCAGCAGGACTTGGAATTCTTTCTTGCGGTGTACCAATTGCCCAAAGTTTTATTAGTGGGCCTATTGTTATATCAAAGGCACCATTGCTAAGTTTTGAATAAATTAATGTGGTTTTAATTATCTTAATAATCTCAGGATTAACAACTACATATCCTTTTCCTGCAGCGGCATTGATTTTACTAACATCACTTGTAGCAATTTGGCTACTTGCCATCTGCTCAATTTCATCTACTCTAGTATAAGCTGCATCTATGGCTTTAGTAGCATTTGAACCATAGGCACTTAATTGCATAACAGTATCCATTTTAGTAGCTGATTTGTCAACCTTTACATCTTTATTTTTGTCTGAACATGCAACAAGTGACAGGACTAATATCAAACACATTCCCATAGCTAATATCTTTTTTATCATCTTTTGTCCCCCTAAATAAATCATTTATAAAATATCTAACAATATTTTAACATACTTTACAATTATATAATATAGTGGGAAGTAATATTATATTATAATATAGTTGCAAATATACTACTTGCAACGAGCGCGACACTACATTAGGGGGTGGAAAGTATATGATATAATATATATTATATGGCAATAGGGCTATACATGTGTAACATTAACTTGGAGGTGGTTTTTTGAAGTTAAATGAACTTACAAATATAGTATTTAAATCATCTTCAGAGCTAATGAGAAGAGAGGGAGAAAAGGCTTTTAAAGGTGGATTAGTTATTAAAACTAATGGCAAAAATATAAAAAATATATATCATATATATGGAAGCGTTAGTAACAACACTAAATCCAGTGAATTAAATACCTATATAAAAATAAATTTATTGTTGAAAAAAATAGATGGTGTAAAATGTACTTGTGAGGATTTTAAAGAATTATCGAATACTGGCCATTTATTTATGTGTAGCCATCTAACTGCTACAGCATATAGTTTTTTAAAATTATCTTCAAACAATGTTTCTGAGAAAAAAAACGAATCAAATAAAAATATGAAATTTGAGGAAAATACAAAAGGTGATATAAAGTTAGTTCGCAGGGTTTCCAAAGGCCCAACTTATTATGAAGTGCAACATGAAATGGGTAAGGAAAAAACAAAACTTGAACCTAGAGACTTACATAGTTTTTTAATAGGAATTAACCATAACAAAATTAAGTTAACTTATGATAGTTTTGAATTTGAAGCTTCAATCTTACATAAGGATTTACCATTAACATTCACATTAAAGATTAGAGATGAATATTTTGTTTTAACAACCCATAAGCAATTTCCAATTTCTTTAAATGATGAGAATGATGTATATTTATTTAATTGGAAGCTTTATTTGCCATCCAAAAATCAGATTAGAAGATATATTCTTCTATGTGAAAAATTAAAAAAAAATGGCGAAATTTTATATCGAAAGAACATAGAAAACTATAATAAACTTATTTCATTTTTATGTAGTATTTCAAATAATATTAACATTAGTGAAGAGACAAAAAACTTTGTTTCAAATTTTATTAAACCTGAGTTTCGCATATATGAGATAGGAAGCGATATTTATTGCGATATACAATTGATTTATGGTAATGAGAGAATTAATATTTTAAAGAATGATAAAAGTAGCAATATTGATAAAAGTTTCGATATAATTATACGCAACTATAAAAAAGAAGAAAAAATTCTTATGGAGTTAGAGAAATATAGGTTTATAAAAAGAAATGATAAGTTACTATTTATAGGATCTGATGAGGAACTGTTTGATATGTTAAATGATAGTAAAAACAATCTACATTCTATTGGAAAGGTCACCTTTGAAAATGGACTTAAACAAAAGAGAATATATGATTTTACTTCTATAAAGGCAGAAATTGTGGAAAAGGATGGCTACTATGATTTTTCCTATGGTATATATGACATTGGAAATAGAGAATTAAAAAGTGTATTTGCTGCATTTAAACAAAACAAAAGATTCTACAAAACAAAGAATAACAATTTTCTGGATTTTAAAGATGAGGGAGTTAGGAATTTCTTAGATCTAATAAAAGTATTAAATTCTAATGAAAACATAGAAAATAGTTCTATGAGGATAGAAAAAAGTAAATCTTTATATTTAAATGAAAAGATAAAAGATAAGAATCTCCAATTTATTAAGGGTACGCAGCTATTAAAGAATATAGAAGATACTTTTTCATATATAAATAATAAAAACATAATGGTGCCAGTAAACTTGAGAGCTACCCTTAGAGAATATCAAATTGATGGGTTTAAATGGCTTAAAAGTTTAAGCGTGGTAGGTCTTGGAGGGATATTAGCAGATGAAATGGGACTAGGCAAAACTGTTCAAACCATAGCTTTTCTTTTATCAGAAGAAAATAAAAAATCTATAATTATAAGTCCAACTTCCCTTGTTTATAATTGGAAAGCGGAAATAGAAAAATTTGCACCTTCTCTTGAGGTTGCGATTGTACATGGAGAGAAAAGTGAAAGACTTAAATTAATTAATAAATTAAAGGATTATGATATAATACTAACAACATACGGAACTTTAAGGATGGACACAGAGTTATATAAAAATATTATTTTTGACTATTGTATAATAGATGAAGCTCAAAACATAAAAAATTATCTAACACAAAACACAAAAGTAATTAAAGAGGTTAGAGCCAAAGTAAGATTTGCGCTTACAGGCACGCCTATTGAAAATAATTTATTAGAACTCTGGTCTATTTTTGATTTTATAATGCCGAATTATTTATACTCAAAAGAAATTTTTGAATCAAACTTTATTACTACAAGACAAGATAATTTAAAGGAACTTAAATTACTAATCAAACCATTTCTATTAAGAAGAACTAAGAAAGAAGTTCTTAAAGAGTTGCCAGATAAAATAGAAAAGAAATTTTTAGTTGAGATGACAGGATCTCAAAAAAATGTATATAAATCTTATATAAAGCTCATTAGGGATAAAATGAAAAATAGAAGCGATAGCAGAATAGAGGTTTTTTCTTATTTAACAAAACTTAGACAAATTTGCTTAGATCCGTCACTTGTAATAAATGAATACACGGGTGGAAGTGGAAAGCTGAAAATTGCCAATGAACTTATTCAAAAGCATAGAGAAACACATGGAAAAGTGCTATTGTTTTCACAATTTACTTCTGTGCTTAAAAATATAGGGGAGAGTTTAAAGGATCAAAGAATCCCATACCTTTATTTAGATGGAAAAACCAAATCTAATGATAGAATTAAATTGGTAGATGAATTTAATAACAGTAATGAATCATTAGTGTTTTTAATTTCACTAAAGGCAGGGGGAACAGGCCTTAACTTAACCTCTGCAAATCTTGTTATTCATTTTGACCCCTGGTGGAACCCGTCGGTTGAAAATCAAGCAACAGATAGAGCACATAGAATAGGCCAAAGAAATATCGTAGAAGTAATTAAGCTAGTTGCTAAGGGAACTATAGAAGAAAAAATAATTTTACTTCAGGAAAATAAAAAATATTTAATAGATAGTGTAATTACAGGGGAACTTAAGAGTAGTGATTTCCTAGGAAAACTTACAAAGCAAGAACTTCTGGATATTTTCAGTTTTTAGTGTAATGCGCCCAAGTAAATTGATTTCCTACAATATAATAGTATAATATAATAGATGCCACTAAAAGGAGATGAGTGAATGTACGTAGAATTTAATAGTGAAACCATAGAAAGCAAAGATATAAAAGATATTATTGAAGAAAATACAGAGTTTATTGTAGTTAAAGACATGAGCAAAGGTTCAAAGCGAGATGATATATTAGCTTATAATTTAAGCGTAGAGATAAAGACCTTAAATGATTTAATGGAAGAGGAATGTAACATAAAGGAATTAACGGAAGATGAATTATTTGACGAATACTTGTCACTTGCAGAAGAAATTGCAATGGATATTGAAGAATACGTCCCAGAGGGTGCTATTATGGACATCAAAGCTTATAAATGGGATAGATCAGATGATGGAATAAAGCTTATTATAATTATAGCTCCTGAAGACACTACAGAACCTAAATTAAGGGATATTATGAAGAGACTTATAACACAAACAGAATAATATTATGGACTGTAACAAGACTAGTGTAAATTTGAGTCTTATTACAGTCCTTTTTACAAGCTGCAGCTTGCCACTTGCCACGTGGATGGCACTGATTCATATTCTTTGCACAGTAGTGCTCTAATATATCCGCGATCATTATTTGTTGATTGTATATAAAAACATCTTCCATAATAAAATCTAATTAGTGAAAACATTCTAGATGCGGTATGAAGATATAAGGTTGTGACACCTAATTCTTTCATTGAGATATCTACTGCATTCATTAATATTTTACCAATACCATTATTTTGATGTATTGCTGACACACCAAATCTACTTAGGTATGCTGTATTATCAGGTTTGATTTCTATTCGTACACTACCGATAACTTCCTCGTTAGATAAAGCAACAAAGACGTTAGTAGTTTCTATAGCTTTTAATACATCATTATATGTCTCCGCGAGAGGAGCAACTAATTCTGTAATTCCTGCATTTTCGGTATACATATCAAAAGATTTTTTTGCAAGCAATCGTATTTCTTCAATGTCACTAGTGACAGCTCTTCTAACTTCAAAGAACATTTTGTCCATGTATCTACCCCCAATATCATATTATTTCTTTGAGTAATTATATATTATTTTTTAATTAAAAATCAACATATAAATCGTTAAGTTATTGTTAAAAATAAGTGTCTATTTTAAGGTGCCATGGAAATAATTTCAAGGCCTGTAGTTTCATCCAAGCCAAACATTATATTCATATTCTGTACAGCTTGACCTGCGGAACCTTTTATTAAATTGTCTATAGCAGATATTATTATTACTCTATGTGTACGTTTATCTACCCTAATTCCTATATGACATAAATTAGAGCCTCTTACCCACCTGGTTTCAGGTAAGCCATCAATAATTTTCACAAAATATTCATCTTTGTAGAAGTCTCTGTACATTGATATAATATCTTCTGCACTTAGGCCTTTCGTCAGAGTACCATAACATGTTGATAAAATTCCACGGTTCATTGGCACTAAATGAGGAGTAAAACATACCATTACGTCGCCGCCGCAAGCATTGCTTAGTTCTTGTTCGATCTCTGGAGTATGTCTGTGACTAGCAACTGCATAAGCTTTAATTGATTCGTTACATTCCGCATAAAGCGATCCAATGTTTGCAGATCTACCAGCTCCTGATACTCCAGATTTAGCATCAACTATAATAGATTTTAAATCCAGAAGATTATTTTTTAGAAGTGGAGTTAGTGCCAAAATAGTAGCTGTTGGATAACAACCTGGGTTAGCTAATAAGTTGCACTTCTTTATAGATTCTCTATTTAATTCAGTAAGACCATAAACAGAGCTCTTAAGGAGGTCTGGACTTTCATGTCTAACTCCATACCACTTCTCGTATACGTCCTTAGATTTCAATCTAAAATCTGCACCTAAATCTATTACTTTTACCCCGAGAGATAATGCTTTTTCAGTTATTTTAAATGCCATGCCATGTGGAAGAGCAATAAAAAGAACATTTATATTTGATAATTTACTAATAGCCGTCTCCATATTAATGCAAACATCTTCTATATAACTATTGAAATTACTATAAATTTCATTATACGGGATGTCTGCATAATTATGTGAAGCATAAAATTCTACATTAACATCTGGATGCTTGTATAAAAACCACGCCAATTGTTCACCTGCATAGCCAGTGGCACCTATTATACCCGCCTTAATCATATCGCAACGCCTCACCTTTCAAATTTATTATAAAAATCATTATACATTAAATTTTTAAAAAAATCAATATTATATTGAATATTTATTCATAATGATGTATAATTATTCAAAAGGTTGTACATTACTTCTAATAGTTGTACAATTAATAAAAATTAATAAAAATTAATGGAAATTAAACATTAAGGTTGGGGGTTATAATGAATATAAAAAATGATGATGATACAAATATAAAAGATTTTTTACAAATTAATAAATATGAGGGTAAGACCTTTGTTATAAAATATGGTGGAAGTATAATGAGTAATGATGCTGCAAAGGAGGCTTTTGTTGAAGATGTAGCGCTTATGACAAGAGCTGGAATTAAAGTGGTTATAGTACATGGTGGTGGGCCTTTAATTAATAAGTGGGTTTGTAAAACTGGTGGTGAAAATAAATTTATAAACGGGTTAAGGGTTACAGATAGTGATACTATGGAGATTGTAGAGATGGTATTATCAGGAAATGTAAACAAAAGATTATCTTCAATTTTAAGTATGAAAGGACTAAATGCAATTGGTATAAGTGGTAAAGATAGCAATTTAATAGAGGCTAAAAAGAAGATTGTTTATGAAGATGGTAAAAATATTGATATAGGTTTCGTTGGAGAAGTTACAAATATTAATAAGAATATATTAATTACATTACTTAAAAATGATTATATCCCAGTTATATCTCCTATTGGCATAAGTGAGCAAGGGAAAAGTTATAATATAAATGCAGATTATGCTGCGGCAGCCATAAGTGGTGTTTTAAAAGCTGAAAAATTATTGATTATGACGGATATTGACGGTGTATATACAGATATAACAGATCCATCAACGCTTTTGTCATCCATTACTATAGAGGAAACTAAAGATTTTATAAATAAAGGTATTGTTTATGGTGGTATGATTCCAAAACTTGAATGCTGCGTTGCTGCAATTAATAAGGGAACAAAAAATGTTCATTTGGTAGATGGAAGAAAAAAACACAGCTTATTATTAAATATAATTAAGAATTGTGGAACTAGAATTATAACAGCGAAGGGAGTAAATTAATGATGAAAAATTGTATAATGAATACCTATGGAAGATATGATGTTACTTTTGAGAGTGGACTTGGATGCAAAATTTATGATGATAAAGGAATAGAATATGTAGATTTTGTTTCAGGAGTTGCTGTAAATTGCCTTGGACATAGCCATCCTGCTATAATAAATGCCATAGTAACGCAAAGTAGTAAGCTTATTCATACATCAAATTATTATTGGAATACTACCCACACGCTTCTTGCTGAAAAATTAATAGATAATTGTGATCATAGTAAGGTATTCTTTTGTAATAGTGGTACTGAATCCGTAGAGGCAGCACTCAAGATAGCTAGAAAATATGGTAAGTTAAAAGGGAAGAAGGATAAAAACCAATTAATATATATGGATAATTCTTTTCATGGTAGAAGCATAGGTGCGCTTTCGGTTACTGGGCAAGAGAAATATCAACAAGATTTTCGTCCTTTAATGGAGGGTGTAAAAAAAGTAGAGTTTAATGACATAGAAGATTTAAAAAAGAATTTCGACGAGAAGGTATGTGGCATAATAATAGAGCCAATTCAAGGTGAGGGCGGAATAAATACAGCAGACATAGAGTTTTTAAAGCAGGCAAGAAATCTTTGTGATAAATTTGATGCTCTATTAATTTTTGATGAAATCCAATGCGGCATGGGTAGATTAGGAAGTCTTTTCGCATATAAGAAATTTGGAGTTATTCCGGATGTAATTTGCATCGCCAAAGCCCTTGGTGGCGGATTCCCAATAGGGGCTACTATTACAAACGTTAAAGCTTCAACGGCTTTTGTTCCTGGTGACCATGGCAGCACTTTTGGTGGAAACCCACTTGGATGTGCAGTTGGAGTTGCAGTTTTAACAGAACTAGTTGATGGCGGAGTTATAGAGGAAATTGATGAGAAAAGTAAATATCTAAGAAAGAGGTTACTTAAGATTAAAGAAAAATATGGTGTAATAGATGAAGTAAAAGGTATGGGATTTTTAATTGGAATAAAGTTAAAAACAGATACAAAGAAGTTTTGTAAATCGTGTTTTGATAAGAAACTGCTTGTTATTGCAGCTGGAGATAATGTTGTAAGATTGCTTCCTCCACTTAATGTTTCAAAGGATGAGATTGATGAGGCTTTGGATATCCTTGAGGTAGTAATATCTGAAATTAATGATTAAATCATCACCTTCTTTGAAGTAATGTTTTTTACAACTGTAGCCTCATACTATTAATTTAGTATGAGGCTTTTGTTTTATTATTAGATACTGTTTGTTTATACAACATATGTAGTTTATTCAATCTACATATTGGATAAAATCTCAAAAACCTCATTTAAATCAGGCAATTGAGCCTTAGGATATACCTTAACCCATTTAACAATACCAGCTTCATCTACTATGATATTAGCGCGTTGCGATATACCTTTTTCTTCAATAAAAATTCCATAATCCTGTGCAACCTTTCCATGAGGCCAGAAGTCAGATGGGAGAATTAAATTTTGAAGAAGTAGTGCAGCTGCCCAAGCTTTTTTACATGGAGCAGGATCCACACTAAAACCTAGTGGGACTGTGTTTAATGCTTGAAATTTTCCCCAATTGTTTTCGAGTGCTCTCATTTGATCTGTACAAACAGGTGTCCATGCAAGAGGATGCCATGAAAGCAATACACGTTTACCTCTAAAGTCTGACAAACATACATTTTGGTAATTATTATCTCTTAATGAAAAATCGGGTGCAGAATCTCCGACCTCAATTAATTTCATAATTCAATCTCCTTTATTTTATAATTAAATTTTTTTAATACAATATATCTATTATGTGTAATATATGAATATTTATTTAAATTTGTTATGTTAAAAATAAGTTATGCTAATATAAGAGAAGATTAAAACAGCTGTGCTACATTACGTGTAGCACAGCTGCTTTAATTTTTGATTTACAATAAGGGCAGACCTCTCCCTTGGCAAATCTGGACTCTCTACAATCTTTAGGAAGATTACGAGTTAAGCGTCATTATTTCCCCAATGGAATCAAATAAGTCTTGTGTAAATTTTATATATTATGGTATAATAAGAAAAATATTACATTTAAAAAGCGATTATATGCCAAGTGTAGGTACTTTAAAAGCAGATATAAAAACGGAACTTAATTAGGTTTATTCATAGATGATATAACCAAGGTAAACATTGAAAACGTATACAAAATACTTAAGCAATATATAGGTAAACCTGCCAAAGCAATTGTGTCAGTGGGTGATGTTTGTTACTAAAGGACAACTAATTGGTGAAGTAAAGCCTAAGGATATGGGAGTTAATATTCATGAATGTTTCTAAATAAAGAAGTTATTGCATCGTCAAAAAAGAGAGGTATTTAACAATCTTCTGTAATATTAATAAAGTTTACACTGTTTCTTAATTGAAACGTGAATATAAAAAAAGAGAGGGGCTATTTTTATGTCTAAAATTATCATGTCACCAGGAAGGTATACTCAAGGAAGTGGATAATTTACAAAAATCAAAGACCATATTGGAGAATTAGTGAAATCATTCTTAATATTGGAACATACAGGGCAATCAAATAGACGACCAACACTATTTAAAAGAGCTTTGAGGGAAGTAGATGTATTACCTGTGGATGTTATTGCTAAAATGTATAAATAGTAAAAATAAATGAATAGGGGGCATTATTATGAATTATTTAAATTCTATAGGTATCACTATAGGAATATTAGCTGGAATATTAGTAAGCTTGCCTGCAAGCCTTAATTTGATTAGTTGGGTATGCATCATTTCATGGGCATGTTATTATGCATCAGGAGCAGGCGTTGAAGGATTGAAAAAAACAATAGCCTCTAATGTGACGGGAGTATTATATGGTTTCTTAATGGTATGGGGTGCAGGAATACTTGGATTCACATATGCGTTAGGAGTTACAGTTGCCATATTTGCATTCTGTATGTGTGCACAAGCCCACATTAATATTTTATCTTTCATACCAGGCGCATTCTGTTCAGCAGGAGCATACTTTGGAGCTGGAGCAAAACCCGAAATTTTACTAGCTGTTGCTACATCTTTAATTTTGGGTACAGTACTTGGATATGTTTCTGATATTTTAGGAAAAAGTATTATGAAAAAAGAGAAAACAATAGTTTCCAATAAATCAAGTGGAAGTATTAGCTGATTTTTTATTTAATATTAGAGCCTTATACTATAAAATTTTTATATAGTATAAGGCTCTAATAAATTAAATAATATTTATTATTATTTGTTGTTTGCCATTGCATTTAATTTCTCAGATAAAGTTGTTACCTCCATAAGGCTTGAAGTAACCTCCTCAATTGCAGCAGACTGTTGCTCTGTAGTTTCAAGTGTAGCATTAGAAGTTTCAATTGTTTTATCAACGGATTCTTGTATTTTATTTGTAAGTTCTAATATTTTTAAAGCTGTCTCCTTTGAATTCTGTGATAAGGATCTTATTTCTTTAGCAACAACGCCAAAACCTCTACCTGCTTCTCCTGCCCTTGCAGCTTCTATTGCAGCATTTAATCCTAATATTTTTGTTGCGTCTGCTATGCTTTTTATAGACTCTAATATTGCATTTATTTCTATTGAGATATTCTTTACATTGGTAATTTCATCACTTAAGTTATTTTGGTTATTAGTTACAGTTATAGAAGAAGCACTAAGTTCTTCCATAGTAGCAGATATTTGACTAAAGTTGTCTGTTAGAGTTTGAGACATATTACTTAGTCTAAGTTTCTCATAGCCGGACTCTGAAAGAGCATTTGCTACGATATATAATACTTGTGCAGCGGCTGTCACATTTTTCTCAGTACTCATATAAACTTTTTTAACCGCATCTACATAACCTTCTTCATCAACACCAATTTCATTTGCCGTTTTTCTATATTTTGATTCTTCTGGAGTTGAGGTTAATATTTGGCCTCCTAAAATAGTTCCGATTAGATAGTCACCCACAAGGATTGGTGCAGCAAAATCTATTAATCCTGCATGACAAGTATAGACATATGGTTTTAGTGTTCTTGCAGCTTCTTCTCCACCTTTTTTATGGGACAATGCGCAGCGGTCATCCCCTATTTTTGTGGAATGTGTAAAATCTGCGCAAAAACTTGTATATGAACTTGAATTAGTTACAGGTGTACCATCTTTGTCTACAGTAACACTAGCAATATTCATTGAAGTAGCAAAATTATCTTGAAAGGTTTGAAGTAGTTTAATATCAACAATATCACTAATCTCAAGTCTAGTTACATCCAAATCACCATTTAATAATTTTATAATCATAATAAATCCCCCTCATATATCTAGTTGTGCACTCTCGGAAACTCTTAAGGCATTGCTAACTCTTGATTCATTTTTGCTCAAAAATCAACTTCACCTCAAAATTTTTTCGTGCTATATATTGTACGGATAGCCTAGATAATTCATGCTATTCGTAGCATTACCTATTTATTT
>NZ_DATCQT010000130.1:0-10572 GCF_036569345.1 Clostridium sp. | reverse complement strand
TAAAGAAATGAAAGAAGGAATTCACAAATGATTAAATTAATAGCAGTTATAACCTTATCAATATCAGTTCTTATACCTTCATTATTCCCTCAAATAGCTCATACTAATGAAATGATATGTAGGGTTTCAAATTCCACATATCAGGAGATTACAAACACTTATTCTAATACTATTATCAACGAAGATGGCGAAGAATTCAGGATTATGTCATATCATGATATGTCTGGGAAATGGTTAGGCGTATTCACTAAGAACGGAACCAATTCTATAAAAGGTTATGATGTTTTAAAAGATGATAATGCATTAAATATTTTATACGTTACAACAAAGGAGTTTTAACAATGCTAAAATTTATTAATGCTTGTGATAAATTTAGAAAAACACCTTCAAACGAATTAATCTGGCATGAAATGATGAATACATCTAAAAAAATATCTGAAGCTGAATTCTTAAAATCATGCGATGTCTATGAGCTTTTAGATGAAGGAGAAAGTTGGAAAGAATACAAACAAGTCGCTAAAATGCAAGGCGATGCAGTAAAGTTCTATAAATCAGAAAATGGATTATTCTTTTTTCAGACTGCTGGATTCGAATTCATTTGGGATAAAATTTAATTAATGAAAGAGGTTAATATTATGAGAATTAAACAATCAGAAACGCGAATTCATCCAGACTATACAAAAAGAGTCAGCGTATCTTATTCCATAGAATATACTGAAAAAGATGAGGCCATTAATTCAGAACTATCTAACCTTAAAAAAGTAATTTGTCTAGACCTTGAAACAATGCTAAAAAATATGTTTGATTTGCGCCAACTAAATAAATTCAATATTAATCTTTATACTATTACTTATATTGATGATCAATGGATCACTGAAGATTCAGCAAACGACTGTGAAAGATTTATTGATACTAAACAAGGTGAACAGCTTATAAAATCAAATAGGGTTATGCACCAGTCAATGGAGGCAATGGCTGAAGAATTGAACGAGTATAAAGAGTTTGTGAAATTATACAAATCAGAAAAACTATTTGAAGATTATCAAAAGGGATTAATGAAGGAGTGCGCCAAATGAAATATAATTCAATACCTAAGAACACATATAAACTTTCAGCAATCTATCAAGATAAACTCTATCCATTGACCTTCTGGAATAGATCAAGTTTAGAAGAGGCCATAAAAACAATCAAGTGTATTTTACCAGGATGTACGGATATTCAAGAATGGGTATAATATAATTAATTAGATCTTTTTCTTTGCCTATAGAATCATACTGATTAATCATTCTAACAGCTTAAATATGGCATTATGTGGCACTGGCTAGAATCTATTATACTATCCTATTAAACCCTTGTTTTATGGGTTTGTGTAGCTCTGTAACCTGCATGGATAGTCATTCTGTAAAATGGTTAATATATGAATGTAATATAACTATTATTATGTTGACATCTTTTTGTTATTAGTGTAATATACTATATAAGAAGTAGAAACAAAAAGGAGTTTTGAAAATGATTGAAACAACTGAGCAAGATCACAGAACTTTAAGAGCACTAGGAAGTAAACAACAGAATTTATTAGATGGCGAAATAGTAAAGATAGGGAAAAACGTTTATCATATAAATAGCACTTATTTAAAAACAAAACAAGGTCATCCAGTCTATGAGGTAATGCAAAATGATAAACAATATGCATATCTATATTTTGTAAAATATGCAGAAGTAACTAGAAAAAATGATAGCTGGCTATTAAGTTATACAATACAATATTAAGACTCGAAAGAGTCTTTTTTCTTTATTTACTTATACCCAATGTTAAAAACACCTTGTTTTTATGTGTTGTAGCAGAGCATGTTTTTAGCCATTTATTAACCTTGATAAATTGCCCATTTCGTGGGATAATTGGAGGGTTGAAAGTGGCTTATAGGTTGATTCTTAAAATGTATTAGTTAAATATAAATGTTTATGTTGACACATTGGCACTAACAGGAGTATAATGAATTAGAACTTAAAGGAGGTCAAAACATGTTTGTTAGAAATAATTTAGAACTTGATAAAATTAAATCATTAATAGTCCGTGACCCATTCTGTTTAACTTGTTGTTTACCAGAAGCTCAGAAGCTCACAGACAACAAAATTAATGATCTTAATCTTGATACCATTGAATATATTGTTAATAATAAAATAGAACGAATTATTATTAATCAAGCTGAAAAGATTAAAATGAGCTACAAGGAGAACCGTTATAAACTTGATCTTGATATATGGATTAATAACGAATTATACAGAACTTTAAATTGGTTCACACATAATAAAAAAGATGATATATTCGAAGATTCTGAAGTATATGCAGACAACTAAGGACTAAAAAAAGTCCTTTTTCTTTTTTATAAAGGAGGTGGAACAAATGATAAAAAGGTGTAACAGAATTGCTTGCAGGTGGTTTTTATTTAGGTCTGATTTTAGCGCATACACTGGTGAAAAATATTGGCAAGTAGTAAAGCAAGAAAGAGAAAACTGCCCTAAGAATTGCGAAAAATACATAGAACGTCAAGAAATAAATAGAATCAATAATGAAAAGTATGGAGAACTTAAAAACATTTAAAACCTATATTTGCTAGGGATAAGAGTCCACAATATTAATGTAATATAATTTTCTAATATCTATTGCATTTTGCTTAAATTAGTATATACTGTAATTAAGGGATTAAGTTAAAAAGAAAGAGGTTATGCAAAATGGATTACAAAATTATCAACAATGGTTATGAAGTTGAAAGCAATTATGATCTAACTCAAGAATTTAAGGAGAATGCCGAAAAAATTATTAATTGGTTTAATTTTAGAATTGGTTCTAAATTCTATGATAAAAATGATAATGAATATATGGTTCAAGAAGTTTCCCATGATTCAAAATATATTAAATTATCATAATTATTGTTAGATTATCAAAGGTAATTGAAAGGGGAATAATTAAAATGTTAATGACTAAAAAAGCGGGCGAAGAATTAGAATTAATGGAATTGGTTTTAATAGATTCTGATTTAACAGATAGCCAAAAGTTAGAAACAATTTCTAATATCTTAAAAAGATTAAAGTAATAAGACATCTAAGAACCTGAAAAGGTTCTTTTTTCTTTTACCTTTGATCACTGACTAGAATATTCTAGTCTTTTTTCTTATCCATTTTTCCCACGTTCCCACAATTCAACCTTCATATTATAAAATCACTGCCACAGAATGCCACCTCTAAGCTCTTCAAACCTATTACCCTTTATATTCTTACATCCATACTATTTTAAACCTAACAGAATCAATATAAGCATAAAAGCAACTTTTTATCGTGTTTTGATGCTCTGTAACTAGCCTATAGCTCAATTCTTAAAACTGGATTTTATCACATATAAATAATTATTAGTAACCTATTGACATATGATTGCATATCGTATAATATAGTAAACAAGAGGAAGAACAAACCGCGCAAGCGAAAAAGAAGGAGTTTTTAAAATGAAAAATTCAGTAAATGTATTAGAGGTTAGTCTAGTTAAAAACGTTCAAGATTATGATCTTTCAACTGGTGAAGTTGGCGCAAGTATTCAAGAGTATGAATTATTCACTAAACAGGTTATTATACAGGACTTAGAACCCGAAACAATTAGAGAAAGTATTTTGATTCTTTTGGAGGAAAATTACATTGAATTCGATTTAATACAAAAGGGAAACATTTTTGAAGAATCGCGCTTAACATTTCAAACCTTTGAAAATACTTCTGGAGTAACACAAGAAAAAGAAACATCATTTTTTGTAGATAATGATTTATACATTAAAGTAAATCAGGGGGATGTTTCTTTAGAAGAATTGCAAGAAATATTCCCTGAAATCCCACTTTATTAATACCAATGAAAAAGACAATTCAAGCGATAGGGAGCTAATTAAGACTAGATAATTCTAGTCTTTTTATTTTACTAAATAGATATAATTGTATTGTGTTTTTACTTTTACTATGATAGAATAAGTTAACGAATTAATTGAGGTAATGAAGGAGCGTTTTACATGAAATACGAAGTAACAAAATTATTCACTAAAGGATCACTAAAGGGATTGACTCATACAGGAATAACTTCAGTAAAATTTGAAGTTGGCGAAATTATTAAAAATGCAATTGGTGGGAGCGACTATAAAATAATTTCTTGTTATCAAGTATAAATAAATAAAATAAGGGAGTGTAAAAACTTCCTTATTTAACTAAAGGAGTGTTAGACGTGTTTAAGCCAGTGACCACAAAACAAACCAACAAAATGTCTCAAAACTATAAAAAATTCATTTCTAAACTATTCGGAGTTGAAGCAATCGGAGCTACAAAGCAAGAAGCTGAAGAAAACTTATTTAATCTTATTAACTGGAATATGAAACAATTTAGAAAATATTTTCAGCATAATGATATTACTGCCACATTATCAAATAGTCCTTATGATCTTAATCAATATCATTATTCTTATATTAGGGATGGAAGGGAATCAGGAACAACCATATTTGATGCTGTGAGCGACAAAGAAGCAATAAATATGGCTCAAAAATATTTTGATCAATACATAGGATGTATAAATTAAAGAGCAGAAATGCTCTTTTTTCTTTGTCCAATATTACAAGCGCAGCTTTTTAACTACTCCACAAATGGCCCTTAACGCTTTCATAATTCATACACTAGTATTAGCCTATACCTAAACACATTAAACGCCTTTAAACCATGTTCTAGCCTCTTACAATTCATTTTATGGTATTGCCTAATGAAATCATAGTTTTAAACAGATATACAAATTAGATATAATTCTAATAAACATAGCAATATGGAGCAATAAGGCGTTATAGATAGCTAATAATAGATATAATCATATAATCAGACCATACAAAGGATATATAAGTCTATACGCTATTTGACCATATACCGTAAAAGTTCTATAATAATAAATGTAAGGAAGAGCAAACGAAAAACGCCTTGCAAGTTATCAAGTCAAACAACTACATATAAATAAATTTTTGTAAGTAGTTGCAAAAAGCTCCAAACTAGAATAGAATGAGTTAACAGAACAAACGAGAACAACCCACAACTTATAAGCCTTGACCAGTACGGCAAGCATAGTAAAAGGAGTAAAATATTATGAGTAACACAACAACGACAAACTTTGCAGACTTTGGTTCAAGAGAACGCGCAATGGCTGAAGATCTTCTCAAGGCTTCAAGAGAACAAGGTTTTCCAGAAGACTTCGAACAAGAAGAAATTACAATCATGATGAACATGAACAGCGGAAATGTATTTTTCACCAATTCAGAATATCAAGTTGCAATGATGAACGGCGACACATTAGAAAGTTTTTATTCCCTTCCTTATGGTGGAGCTGAGGGATTTAAAGAAGACTTGAAAAACGAATTGGATAGAGAAACATTGAACCAAGATGATATTGACTATATGGTGCAAATTGGAGCATATGAAGAGGAAGAAGAAAACGAAGAATAAGCCATACTGAAGAGACTTTAATTAGTCGAAACTAGCCTAACAAATATAACAGGCTAGTCTATGGCATACAAGCCAAAAAAGAAAGAGGTTATGAAAAATGAGTCAACCGCAAGCATATGCACCCGAACATGGTTATAAATATCAATTATTGGTTATGTGTCCAGGTGAAAGATCATATGAACATTGTGACTATGCAAAGGACAGGGAAGAAAAGAAATTTATGTTAGAAGAGTACAGAATGGCATATGGCGCAGGATTTAGTTTTAAGACTATCTTACTACCTGCAAAGTATTGGGACTAGAAAGTTAGTTGTAAATATATGCAAGCTCAAATAATTATAACACTGGCTTGCATATGTCTAGGAGCTAATTTTAAAAGGAAAGAAGGAATATATAAATGAATTGTGCGTTATGTGGTGCTGAAGTTAAAAGCATGTTATTTATTAAAAATTCACCTTTTTATAATGCCATTAGTCAAAATCCTGAATACAAAACAGAGTATAAGATTGAACAGGTAAAAGATGCTTATTGGGTTAAAGGCACATTACAAAGAAATGTAAAACTTCCAGTTTGCTATATTGCCAGAATTAAAGATCAAGATTGCGAATGGTCGAATGGTCAAGGGTTCGACACTTTAGAACAAGCTAAACAATACTGTAATAAATATGAATTCAATAATTGAAGGGAGGGAATAACATGTTATTAGTAATCAAGGGCCAGGTAATAGGCGTTAACGACTTGACAGGCGAAGTATATATGAGTGTACCTGCTAGTGTAAAATAAATATATTGGAATATGAAGGAGTGCTGAAAATGATTAACACAATTAAAGAAATTTCTAAAATGGAGAATATCGAAAAGCAGCAGGAGCAGGTAAAAAAATTAAACTTGCCTAAACATCTATTCAATCTGGCCAGTGGTTATTGTGCATTATGCAATCAAGAAATAATTTTCCATACTGACAATTCAAAAGAAAAAATTATTTGTATTAGATGGATTAATGAACAGCTTGTAACCCTATAAATTCATGTTCTTATGGGATTTTATTGTTAGAGTACACTAAGACATTATAACATTAGCGTATTCTATAGAGTAAAAACTCTAATATAAAAGAAAGGAGGAAATATAAATGGAATCTAAAATTTGCCCAACTTGCCAGGAATTAAAGGAGTTAACAGAATACTATGATTCAATTAAAAAAGATGGTAGTATTTATCATAGGAGAGAATGCAAAAATTGTGTAAATATTAGGGCCAAAGAATGGAGAAAAAATAACCTTGATCGTAGTAATGAGATAAACAAAAAATATTTTGAAAAGCCTGAAATGGTACAGTATTTTATAGACAAGAGTATAAGGCAAAGAAAATCAGGTTATGCCCTAGAATGGCAAAGAAGTAACCCCGATAAGCTAAAGGTATATGGCGAGTCTCACAATGAGCATATTATAAGTAAAAAGGAATGGAACGACTGTAAGCAGTATTTTAATAATGAATGCGCCTATTGTGGGTTAAAATTAGAAGATCATTATTATACACGTTTAGGAATTACTAAAAATGGAGACTTTCACAAGGAGCACGTTATACACGGTGGAAGTAATTATATAGACAATTGTATTCCATCATGCGGACGGTGTAATTCATCCAAACATACTGCATTATTAGAAGACTGGTATAGTGTACATAACCCCAATTATACAGAAGATAGATACAAAAAAATAATACAATGGACTACAATAGACTATATACAATATATAAAAGTTAGAAAACAATTAGCAGGTAAATAACAATATAGGGAACGTCATAATTCCCTTCTAAGACTATAAAATGATACAATGAGGTTATAGTCTTAGAAGTCCATTATGAAGGCGTACACGGAAAATATGAAGGGGGTTATAAAATGATACAATGTATATGTTGTAAGGAATCATATGATAATCAATTCATGATCAAGTTTGAAACATTAGACAGTCAAGCGTATATTAAAGTTTGTGATTCATGCTCTGAAGAACATTCAGAATATGACGAGGAAAATGATTCATTGTTTATCAGTTGGAGCGAAAAACAGTTTTACCCTTCAGGATTACTATAACAGGTTGCTATATAACAGCATGGAATATTTCAAAATATTATAACAGCAAGCCTATTTTGCATCATGACTTTTTAAAAACTAGAAAAGAAAGGAAGTTTATAACAATGAGCATTATGCAAGAGTATGAACAAATTAAAAAAGAAATAGGGGAGGAAAAATATAACAGCATCGAAAAATATTTAGAAGTCAATCCTGATTTATTCCTCAGTGATCTTTACTATAAGGAATCAGAATGGAATAAGTTTGAGGAATGGTATAACAAACGGTTATAACAGAGCAGCAGGTTACATCATGAATTTTAAGAATTAGAAGGAGCGTGTATAAAATGATTACTAAAGAGGATTTAAAACCTATTGAAGAAAAATTAATCAGACTTCAAGAGCAACACATTGAACAGCTAGAAAGGGTCGAGATAAACTTTATTGCTCAATATACAAAAGGTCAAGTTGATATACTGGAAGAAGTATTGTCTTATCTTAAAGGCAAACTATAACCATTAAAAGGGGAATTTGAAAGGAGGTGGTAGAAATGGTATAACAAGAGAACATCTTAACAGACATGTACAATATATATAAGAAAGAAGGTTAATAGCAATTGACAACTGCCAAAAGATTAGAGTCTAATGAGAGAAAAAGTAAAGAATGGTTTGAAAGAAAGCATAAATTAATTAATGGAGTAGATCATAAATTTTGTAATAATCATAACAGCTTATTCCCAGAGGAAGATCCTTGGTTGCCTGCAACATTAGAATATTTTTACAATAGTAAACAAAGTCCAGATGGCCTAAACACATGGTGTAAAAAATGTGCAATTATAAAGGGAGGTATTATATTTCAAGCAAATAAAGAAAGGAGTTATGCAAGCCATAGAAAATATGAATCTACCGCAAAATGGAAGGAATACTCTAAAAGAAATCAAATACAATCAAAGGGTAATAGGACGAAATGGAGGAAAGACCATCCAGAGAAATGTATAGAATATTCTAGTCATCATAGAAATCATGATATTACAGAAGCGGAGTGGAGAAAAGAACTAGAAGTATTTAATCATGAATGTGCATATTGCGGAATGGCAGAAGATGAGAGTAAAAGAACACAAAATCAAATATTACACAGAGAACATGTTGACACTGATGGTTATAACGATTTAAGAAATGCCATTCCTTCATGTAGAAGTTGTAACAGCAGTAAACACGAGGATGATTTTGAAGAGTGGTATATGGAACAAAAATTCTTTACAAAAGAGAGATACAATAAAATAATTTGGTGGATTGAAGAAGGTTACAAGGATTATATTGAGGACAAACAACCATACAGGATTATTAAAAAGAAGAATGAAGACAATAATAAATTTCACCATGAATTATGGTCTATAGATAAAATGAGAAATACAATAGAATACATTGATAGAAGAACCACCAAAAAAGAAATAGAAAAAGATATTGAAAATGGTATCATAGGCATACCAAAAGTAGTAAGTAATAATACATAGGTTAGGGCATTAAAGCCCTTTTGGATACCTTATAAAGAGCATAACAGAACTAACATTATGCTTGCAGGATATCCAAAAGAGAATTAAAACTCTAACAGGAGGTGAAAAAGCTATGAAGAATTTATACTATTCTCTACTTTTTAAATTCCTTTGTACTCTAAGAGGCTTTACAATGAAGATATAATTAATGTGGAGGTTATAACATGCTATCATATCAGATTAACCTATCAAACCAAACCTTGACAGTATCAGACATGAGCAGAGTAATCTACCAGGAGCTAGGGTTTACTTCTACCAATGCTGAAATATTGTATAACATCGCAGGGAAACAGGATCAAGGGTTTATGTATCAAGATCATTTAGAAGTATACATAATCAAAAGACAGTTAGCTATGGTAGCTTAAGAAAAATTATAACATGGAAGGAGTTTTCATCATGCTAAAGCATCAGTCGGTTAGAAGGAACATAACATATAACATTCTCGTATTATTGGGCCTTGCAACTATGTTTCAATTCAACATTATTACAATAACGAGTAAATAAAAGGAGTGGTATTAATGTCTAATCAAGAAATCATTAATCTAGAAGTAATCAAAAAAGGTTTTGAATATACTGGAGATAATCTATATACCTATGGTCAATGGATGCAGAAAGGCTACAATGTGAAACGTGGTGAAAGGGCATTCATCAAGACAAGATTATGGAGCACTGGAGAAAATAAAAGGTTAAAACCTTCTAGTTTATTCAAATTTGATCAGGTATTAAAAGTTAATTAGAATGTTTCTAATTACTATAACACCAGACATTTTGTAGCTCCCACGTTTTCCATTTAGAAAAGTTGTAACATTTATAACAGCCAAGCTCCAAATTTGCCAGAGAAAAAGGAGGAAAATAAAATGTGTTTAGCTAAAGACTACAGTGAAGATTTACTTTTATTATTCAATAATATTAATGGTGATTTTATTAGACTAAATAACGAATTAAGACAAACTGATTTGATGGAGCAAGATATTTTACATATGATTGAAAAAGGAAATTTTAATGCATCGGAAGGTTATAAATTATCTAAATTAATCTGTGATAATAGAAAAGAAAGGAGACGTATAAAAAATGAGATTGAACCTCTACGGAAGCTGAAGAACAGCTTTATTGACTTAAATATGAAATCATTGGATGATACTCATCAAGCAATTATTAGAAAGGATAAAATATTAACAAATCTAACTGAGAATCAAATATATTCTCCAAGGGTATTAAAAACTCCAATACATAAGAAAGCTATGTAAATGTATATTTATGCATAACAATTGTATGCATATGCAAATAGCTATAACAGCAAGCATAGGTGGAAATGTCAAGAATTTTATAACAGGCTACCTAAAATCAGCATGAGTTTTTAGAATTATTGATTTCAGGAATTTTATAACAATCAGCATACCTATGTCAATACTTTTCAAAAAACACTCATTTTACCCTCTCTACAACAC
>NZ_DATCQT010000129.1:0-16698 GCF_036569345.1 Clostridium sp. | reverse complement strand
TAACTATATGTCACCTGATGAGTTTGAAATGGAATACGAGAAAGCAAACAAACTTAATATATCAATAGCAATTTAAGTTTAGTGAATTGCTAACATAACCTTCTCATTTTAATTTGTACTTTTTCTTGACAGAGGACCAATGCCAGAAATGGTGTAACTACCAAAGTTGTAGGGTGTGTGTGGTTTAGTAAAAATTCTCGTTATGAAAAACCATATACTATTAAAGGTAGTATCAAGCACACAGACTCATAAGGGTTACCTAAAGATATATGTAAAGATAAAGTTATTGGAACGTGGGAAGCTGATAACATGGAGGACTTACTTCTTTTGAAGTGGTAGCAAGGAAAGACTTAAGTTATAACTTGTTTTTATATCAGTGAAAGTAGTGGCATAGTACCGTAGAAATTTATGAAAATAAACGGAGGGATAGCCACAAGTCAGTGTTAAGAAAATATAAAATTACATGATAATCGTTAGGTTCGATTAAGACTAAAAGAAGCCAAATTCATTTGAAATGAGGCTGACTAATGACGATAAGTGAAGAACCATTATTAAAGAAGCAAAAACTAAGAAATAACGAATATTATGATAGTCAAGAAATACAAGATATACTTTATAGAAAGAGCAAAGAGAATTACGTTTTTAAGGATTTGATTTCTGAAATAATCACTGAAAGAAATATACTTTTAGCTTATAGAAATATCAAAAATAATAAAGGCAGTAAAACGGCAGGAGTTAACGAAACCACTATAAAATACATAGAAAACTATCGAATATCAGAATGGGTAGAGTATATACAAGAAAGATTCAAAAATTACGTGCCTATGTCAGTGAGAAGAGTTGAAATACCAAAACCTGACGGTGGAATCAGACCATTAGGAATACCTACCATAGAAGATCGAATGGTGCAGCAATGTATTAAGCAGATACTAGAACCGATTGTAGAAGCAAAATTTTATCACGGAAGTTATGGATTTAGGTGTGATAGAAGTGCTGAAAATGCTATCGCAAAAGTAAATAGCTTGGTTAATATAAATAAGCTTCACTATGCTGTAGATATTGATATTAAAGGCTTTTTCGATAATGTTAACCATGGGAAACTATTAAAACAGATGTGGACTTTGGGAATCAAAGATAAAGCATTAATTAGTATAATATCAAAAATGTTAAAAGCAGAGATTGAAGGAATTGGAATTCCCGATAAGGGAACCCCTCAAGGTGGAATTTTATCGCCGATATTATCAAATATAGTGTTAAATGAACTAGATTGGTGGATAGATAGTCAATGGAGAGGTGTGAAAACAAAAGGAAGCACAAACTATTGTAGCAAAATAAAAACATTGAAGAAAAGTAGATTAAAAGAAATGTATATAGTTCGTTATGCTGATGACTTTAAGATTTTAACAAAAGATGCTAAATCCGCACAAAGAATATTTATTGCGGTAAGCAAATGGCTAAAAGAAAGACTTGGCTTAGATATAAATAAAGAAAAATCAAAAGTAATAAATTTGAGAAAAAATTATTCGAATTTTCTAGGCTTTAAAATTAAGGCTGTGAAAAAACGAAAAAGCTATGTAATAAACAGTAGGATATCTGATAAAGCCAAGAAGAAGATAACTGAAAAATACAGAAATCAAATTGATAAAATTAAAAACAAACCGAAGGTATATAATGTTGACAAAATAAATTCAATGATACTAGGGTGGCACAATTATTATAGAATAGCCACGCATGTAAATCTTGATTTTAGTGAAATAAATTACTTAGTTAGAAAAAGGCTATTTAATCGAACTAGAAGTATACGAAGTGACAAGATATATCCCAATAAAACCTATGAAAGAATTTATGGAAGATATAATTTCAAATCAACGAGTATATGTAAAACAACCATATTTCCTATAGCTGGAATAAAATTTAAGCTAGCCAGTTATATGAAAAATGTAGCAAGTAGATATACTATTGAAGGAAGGTACTATCTTCATAAAGACTTGGAAGTAGAGTATAAGGAAGCAATTAAATTTCTCGTAAATAATCCTGTTAAAAGAGATAGCATAGAGAAAAATGATAATAGAATATCCCTCTATGTAGCTCAAAAGGGGTTATGTCATATTAGCAAAGTAAAATTAGATTTAAATAATATGGTAACAAGAAATAAGCTCCCCAAATACAAAGGTGGAACAGATAAATACCACAATCTTATATTGGTAAATAAAGAAATGAGTTATATTATTGATGAAGAAGTGATAGAAGAAATAACCCAATTAAAGCAAGGAATAAAGTTGGATGAAAAAGCCTTTATAAAAATTAATGCACTTCGTAAACTTGTTGGAAATCTTGTGATTTTAAATATAAATAATTAACATTGGTGGAACGCCGTATGAGGTGAAAGTCTCACGTACGGTGTGGAAGAGGGGAAAAGAAAGAGATAATATCAAATTCTTACCTATTCTTATAGTCAAAAGATGTGTAAAACTTAATAGGGTTAGGCATATCAGCGATACCTGAGATATCTGAGATATTTCTCAGTTAAAGAGTTATGTCTAACTTGTATTTAATCGCGCATTAAAGCTAATGTGTAATATATTTTTTATAGGAGGGTAATATGAATTTAACACAACTTAATCCCAAAGGTAGATTTAGCAATCGTGTAGAAAACTATGCAAAATATAGACCTAACTATCCTAATGATATAATTAATTTTCTAAATACTACAATTGGTCTTACCAATAAAGCAATTATTGCTGACATTGGCTCTGGAACAGGAATCTCTGCTCAATTATTTTTGGATAATGGGAATGAAGTATATGGTATTGAACCTAATACCGAAATGAGGGCTGCTGGAGAGAAGCGTCTAAATCAGTATACTAATTTCCATTCTGTAGATGCTTCTTCTGAAAGTACAAAATTAGAATCAGAGTCAGTTGATATGATTACAGTTGGACAAGCATTTCATTGGTTTGAACCAGAGCCTACAAAAAAAGAATTTCTGAGAATATTAAAACCTAATGGATTCGTAGTAATAGTGAATAACAGAATAAAACTTCGTGGTGACAAATTTATGGGCGAATATATGGAATTGATTGAAAAATACGCAGACAGTGAGCCCACTAAATCACTTAATACAGATTTACCTAATTTCTTTAATTCAAAAATAATTTATAAAGAAATATTTTATAATCCTCAAGTGTATAATTTAAAAAAATTATTGGGGAATTTATTATCATATTCATATATTTCTAATGAAGAAAATTCAAGATTTAATTATATGATTTCAGAATTTGAGCTTCTATTTAAAAAGCATAATGATAATGGAACATTGATTTTTCATTATGAAACAGTATTATGTTACTGCAAAATGAAATGACTTATATAAAAAATAATTCTTAATGTTCATATGTTGTGTCACTCTGGTAGAAAAAAGTGACAATCTCTGTTAGGAGGGTTTTAATTGAAAAATATAATTTTTATTAATGGCACAATGGGTGTAGGAAAAACTGCTACAAGTAGAGAACTGCAGAGATTACTACCCAAATGTTCATTTCTTGATGGGGATTGGTGCTGGGATATGAATCCTTTTATTGTAACTGACGAGACTAAAAAAATGGTTGAAGAGAATATACGATATATTCTTAATAATTTTCTAAAATGTTCAGAGTACGAAAATATTATTTTTTGTTGGGTAATGCATGAAGAACATATTATCGAAAGTATAGTTTCTGGAATTAACCTCCAAAATGCTATTCTATACAAAATTTCACTAATTTGCTCTGAACAGTCACTTGTAGAAAGACTTTTAAAAGATGTTGATAACGGAATTAGAACAATAGATGTTATAGCACGTAGTGTGTCAAGATTAAATAATTACGAATTATTGGATACAATTAAAATTGATGTATCCAATATAGATGCCATACAGGCTTCACAACAAATTATAAATTACATAGGAGAATGATTATATTAATCATAGCATTGTAAAAATAGAGGCAGGAAATTGTTCGTTATTTGATTATATGGGATATTGGAGAATGAATGTAGTGAAAGATTATCATTGAAAGAGGCAGTTCCGCAAAGTATTCTAAATGAATTGTATATATAATATTCAACTTGTAATTATTTTTAGCGAATTATACGAAGTTAGGCGCGAAAAAAACTCAAACCCTAGGTAAGAGTCTGAGTGTGAAAAAAATTAGTAATTACGCCTAACTTTGGATAATTAAAATAGAACGAAACCGCGGTGCTATAATTAGAACCTATAGGTATTCAATAACCGTGACAGGTAAAGAGTTGTGTCAAACTTGTATTATATTTGTGAAGCTTATTTATTTAAAGGGGGAGTGAAATATATGCCAGAAATAACAATTAGAAATTTTTCAATTGATGATTTTGAGGGTTTTAACATTTTAATGAATCAAGTGCATAGATTGCATGTGGACAGTAGAACAGATTTTTATAGAAAAACAGATGAACCAATTTCTAAAAAAGATTTTTTAAGCATTATAAATGATAATAATACAATAACAATTTTAGCTGAACTTAACTATATTATTATAGGACTATGTGTTATTTCAATTAAACCAATATCCACCAATATATCTTTAGTTCCAAGAAGAGTTGCTTATATGGAAGATTTATGTGTTTCTCAAGATTATAGAAAACAAGGCATTGGCAAAAGATTATTTATTTAGGCTAAAAAACGCACTTTAGAATTTAATGTGGATAGTTTAGAATTAATGGTATGGGAATTTAACAAAAATGCAATTAATTTTTATAAAAATCAAGGAATGGAGACTCGAAGTAGAATTTTGGAAATGAAATTATAAAATTTGAAAACAAGAAGCACCTTAGTGCTTCATAATATTCTTAAAGTCCGTCGCAAACAACTGTAAGAATTACTAAAGAAATCATATAAATTGGACAGGTTATGTCTATAATGAAAAGTAAAAAAAGCGTAAAACTTGATAGTTGTAGGGCATATCAGTGATACCTGAAAACATTTATAAGTTGGATAGTAATGTATAAATTGCAAAATAAATGTGACATTGAAGAAGTAAAATAAATCAATAAATAGAAATTTGAAGGGGGATTTTACAATGAAAAATCTGAAAGTAGCTTTATTGCAGCTTATGCCTGAAGATACTTTAGACGGCAACATACAAAAGGGATTGAAATATTGCAGAAAATCGAAGGAAATGGGTGCAGACATTGCATTGTTTCCTGAAATGTGGAGCGTTGGCTATAACATTCCTGAAGATATTGCTGAATTGAAAGCAAGCGCTGTATCTGCTAATAGTACTTTTGTTAATTCATTTGGTAAACTTGCAAAAGATCTTAATATGGCTATCGGAATAACCTTTCTTGAAAAGTACGATCCATTACCAAGGAACACCCTTTGCCTGTTCGATCGTTTTGGAAACAATGTACTTACCTATGCAAAGGTACATACCTGTGATTTTGGCGATGAATGCCGATTAACAGCAGGCAATGATTTTTATGTTGCCGGTTTAGACACTGCGCAAGGCAATGTAAAAATAGGTTCAATGATTTGCTATGATAGGGAAGTTCCAGAAAGTGCGAGAATTCTTATGCTAAAAGGCGCTGAGATTATTTTAGTACCAAACGCTTGCCCTATGGAGATAAACCGCATTTCACAGTTGCGGGCAAGAGCATATGAAAATATGGTGGGCATTGCAACAGTAAATTATCCAAAAGGCAAGCCCGACTGCAATGGTCATTCTTCTGCATTTGATGGGATTGCGTACAGAGCTTCTGACTTTGGTTCAAGAGATACGCTTATTATTGAAGCTGGTGAACGAGAGGGAATTTATATAGCCGATTTTCCTATTGATGAAATCAGAGAGTATAGAAGTCGTGAAGTACATGGCAACGCATACCGCCATCCCCAGAAATACAAATTACTTATTTCTGAAAGTATTGAAGAGCCATTCATCAGAAAGGATTACAGAAAATAGTAAAAGGAAGTAAAAAATTAAAATGCAATCTCAATTACAGATGGTATCTTTCTTAATTCCAATTTAACAAATAAAATAGTAATTTGGAGAGGTGATTTTATGCAAGATTTAGTATTAAAGAAAGTAGCAATAGAATATTGTGATGGTATATTTTCATATAAAGATGAGTTTATTTATAATAATGAATCAATGGATGGAACAGGATTCTTAAGAAATACGAATTCACCACAAGAATATATTAAAAAATCATTATTGAATGAAACAGAAGAAGTAGATGGAAGAAAAGTTACAGCAACGCAATTATTAGCAATTAGGAAAAGTGATAATTGTATTGTAGGAATGATACAAATAAGGCATTTTTTAAATGATTATCTTTTACAATATGGTGGACATATAGGATATTCTGTAAGAAAGTCTGAAAGAAATAAAGGATATGCAAAAGAAGAATTAAGACAAGCATTGATTTATTGTAAGGACATATTACGTATTAGTAGAGTTTTGCTAACTTGTGATAATGATAATTTTGCTTCTCAGAAAACTATATTAGCGCAAGGTGGAAAAAAAGAAAATGAAGTAGTAATGAAAGATGAGAATTGTGTTGTTGAACGATATTGGATAGATTTATAAATCCAATTTGTGTTAGTGAACAAATTGGGTATAATGATGTTACTGCAAAGATTTAAACTTCTAATTAGGCTAATAATCGGCAGTTGGGTAGAATGTAATAAAGTAGAAAAAATAACGTATACAATTTTATTATGTTTGTTTGATCATATTTTTATATCATAGGAAGTGTCGTCAATTGGTAAGGAATATGACAGAACACTATATTAAGGAAGAATATAAAAATAACGAGATGAATGTTGGAACTGTTAGTTTTACTGAAAAAAAACAACTATGAATTGGAATTATCTTGATGATTGGGAAGGATTAATAGGTGTTTAATTGTCATAATCAAAAGCTGTTATTTTATAATTCTCTTAAATAGTTCATCAGCTAGAAAGGAAAAAATGCCTTTTGTGTTTATATTTACGTATGACGAATGCGATATTCTACCAATTAATTTGTGGTATACAGTAGCTACCATATCACTACTTTTACTTTAGATTATGCTAATATACATTTTTGGCGAGAAAGGCAAAGGTACCAAAGTAACAATTTATGTAATGATAAAGATTATATGTTTTTGTGGAGAACCAATGAAAGAGTGTGGAAATGATGCTATATTTATAGGTACGCACCAAGATTAATATTCTATAGAATGAGGAGTTGGATATCATGCATAATCCGAAATATCATCATCTAATTCCAAAAACTTATCTAAAAGCATGGTGTTATTCAAATGAAAGCACTTATGTCATGGATAAGAAAACAAAATTAATAGAAACTAAAAATATTGGTAATAATTTTGGAATTTCTCAATTTCATTCAATTGTAGCAGGTATGCCAATATGTGAAGAGGATGATTTAGTTCAAATATTTAAAGCTTTAAGCGGATATGAAATTTTTTATGAAAGTAAGCAATTGAATAATTTAGATGAGTATAATAGAAATTATTTGAACTTTGCTAATTGGATAATAAAAAAAGATGAGATACAAATAGTAGATAAAAAAAAGCGAACATTAAAAACCGAAATTGGCAAAGTAAAAATAAAGGATATAGAAAATCTCTGGGCAACAAAGTATGAAGATAAATGGAAATGTCTTCTTGAAACTATAGAACACAATATTTATAAAACCAATTCACTAAAAGTAGACGAGTTTCTTAAAGGTATAATAATGAAATTTGTTATTGCCTTTAACTGGAGGGGATTTTATAGCAATGAGCTTTTTATGGCAACTTATAAAACAATTATAAGCAATGCTAATTTGGATAAAATTAATATACCAGTTGGAGAGCGTTATAAGAACAATTTGGATACAGTTGAAAAAGAATTTGAACATCTTATGGTGTTGAAAAAATATCGTGAGTTTTTAAAAGATGAAGGACTTATGTATGATAGTGCAAAAAACTATATACGATTAATGAGTATAAAGTTTTGCATATCAACAGGAAATAATAAATTTATAACCAGCGACAATCCAAGCTTTATTTGTGTAAATAATGAAGGTCATCAACTAGAGCATATAATGCCTATATCCCCTAATGTTGTTATGGCTATTGGCTTAGATGGTGCAAATGATAATAAATATATAATTGAACGAATTTCAGATAAACAAGTTTCTCAGATAAATAAGAAAATATTAGATAATAGTATTGAAAGGATAATTTCTATTCAAAACAAAATAAAATTCTAGGAAAAATTACTCAGAAGGGTGCCTTTTGTTTGGACTTAAATAGCTATTAAAGAATACTGGCGTTAAAAAGTTTACTCTTATGATGTTTATTATGTGGTACGGCAATGATTCGTGTATAATCTCTAATATGGCAAGCACTGCAATCAAGTGTATCTTTCAAATCGAGATGATATTTAAATTATCTATAAGGCACATTCATTTACCAATCGCGTCGCGCTAAGGTTCAGGAATGAAGGAGAGAATATGTATGTATTTTGATTTTAACAAGTTTAATTATAATTTAATACTTGAATGTGAACGAGAAGTGTACATTAAGCGTGATAAGGATGCATATGCTGAGGGATGTTTCTTTTGGCACACACTGCAATATTCGTTCCGTTAATGATTTCATACCAAATGTATGATCCCAAAGTCTATTTATATGGTCATTGTGAACCGTTGAGCAGAAAACAGGTGTTTATTGATTTAGAAGAAATGATGGGAGGCAATTAAAATGAAAAATTCAATTGAGAATTCCGATAAAAAGCTAATTGCTGCTGCGAAAGCAGCAATTATCAAAAACTATGATGCTGAGAACTTCAACCATACTGTAGGTGCTGCTGTTGCATGTAGTAGTGGAGAAATTTATACAGGAGTAAATATTTACTCTTTGCATGGTGCATGTGCAGAGCAAGTTGCCATAGGAGCAGCTATTACTGCTGGTGAACGTGACTTTCTTAAGATTGTTGCTGTTAGGGGTGAGAATGGAGAAGAGATTATTCCACCTTGTGGAAACTGTCGACAAATTTTATTTGACTATATGCCAGAGTGTGATGTTCTGTTAATGAATGAAGGTAGTGTCATCAAAGTAAAATCAAAAGAATTATTGCCGTATGCATATAAGGTTGAAGCGTAAATTCATTATTCTTTACCATTCAATTCTCACTGCAAAACCTGCTTCACCAAATGAGCATTACATTTAGTGGTTGTATATAAGCATGTCACAATATTCATAAAGCTCGTCACAAATACTTATAAAAATTACTAGAAAAATTAGAAGAACTGGACAGGTTATGTCTATAATTGGAAGTTCAAAAAATGAAAGTTATAGGAAAATGGTATATGACTTCCTTGTATTTTGTGGCGACTTAATAGTATAGTAAGGTTACAAAAGAGTAGCATTTGGGGGTGATGATATTTGCGGTTAAATATAAAATGGAGTAAACATAAGAAATTGTTAGAGAGTAGAATCTGTGAAAAATTAAAAAAAAGAATAAAAATTCATCTAACCCATTACAGAGCCATACATGAACCTGAAAGTAGGTTCTGGATAACTTTTGATGGCAAAGAAATTTTTCATATTTCAAAAATGAAATGGCTCAACGAATGGTCTGCTATTATAGACGATTATAGGAAAAGCCAAGGTACAGAAAACGAATATGATTATGCAGAAAAAGTTATGCATAGTAATGGTAAATATTATGTTGATGATATTCAAGATTCATTAGAAAAATATTTAAACTTATCAATTGAAGAAGCACTTATTACAAGCGATTTTATTATAAAGTCTTTTGCCATGATTGATAAAAGACTAGGAAAGAGAAGATTAGTCAGTATGGCTTTAAGCGAAAACGACCATCTATTGGTAAAAAAATTATATGAAATACGATGCGATATAGAAGGAATAGATAAAAACTATTAAGAAGAAACATTATGGCATAATATTCATAAAGTCCGTCATAAAGAACTGTAAGAATTACTCATATAAACTGGATAGGTTATGTCTATAATGGGAGTGAAAAGCGAGGAGGCGATTTTATGATAAATTGGGAGCTAATAAATGAGTCGGTGGATGGAGAATATTTAGATAGTAAATTAGGAATAATTCCACGTCACAACTACATTACTGGACTTAAAAACTATGTACTTGCCACCTTAGAACAATTAATCGGACATTTGAGTAGATTAAATATAGATGATAATATGATAAAATTTTTATGTTCGTCATTGTATTCTGTTGCCGAAAGAGGTAATGATCGCTATTTTGAAGTAATAAAAGAGGTTCATGAAGTTACTGGTGTAGAAGAAAATATTGAGGATATAATCACAAAAGTTAAGAATACTTATCAAGATAATATACTTAATGCTCCTGAGGCTATTGTTTTATTAGAAATAGCTTCAATGAATTATAATGAATATTTATTTAAAAGCGATTATCAACGGTGTGATTATAGTGCAATGCTTACTTTATCCAGATTGGCATATCAAATTATATTACAAGGTCTTGACAGATATATTAATCATATTGAAATGTTTGTAGATACAGACGGTGGATTGTCATCATGGCAATTTGATTATGCGGAAAAGAAAAATGATAACATATGGATTGAATGGGTGCCACTTGATAAAATAGATTTTTACTATTCAATTTATTATACTAACTGTGGCGGTTTATCCGATAATTCTATGTGGGATTTAGCTTCCGCAGATTCTGTGGCTGAACAATTTGACAAGGAAGATGGCAGAAAAACAGCTTCTTATAATATGCCTTTCAAACAATATTGTGGAGTTATAGAGCAAGAAATAAATGAGATCATACAACTCTCGGATATAAAAAATAAGCCAACAGAACATTTGATGTGGTACGATATGAAGAAATTTGTTAAAGAAAACAAAATACAATTTGTTGAAGGCTTATTTTCATTTAATAAAATGATTCAAGATTTGTATTGGCCACGAAATTTATCATCACATGGTGAAAAAATTACAAAAGAGCAATATGAAAAGTTAGTATATTATAAAGATAGGCAGCTTTTTGAATTGATATCATGGACAAAACTACAATTTCTTGGTAAAAAATTCGAACCAGTCTTGCCAGATAATGAATAGAAAAGAAAGATCAGAACATCAGTGAAATGGCGGCCAAATTGAGTATTCTGTAAAATCCAATTTATTATTGGGGGACATAAACATTTAACCTTAAAGTTATCCGGTTAGATAGTTACGGTGAAGCACATCATAGATAACAAGAGTTTTTGAGAATTGAACTTTCCATTATCAATATACCCAATAGGCTAATAAGTGAAAAAATAACAATGCAGAGACGCATTCGAGTACAAAAAGAGGCATTTGGAATGGAGGTGAGAACCATGGTCAAAGCGATGCGAGACGAAAAATTAGCATACGAGGCTATAAAACAGCGTAAAGGGAAGTTTGGTGTTTTTTATAAAACGTGCTTTCATGTGCACACTCCTGAGTCGTATGATTATAAATTAATGATTGACTGGGATAAAAACAGATATAAAACATGCTCAGATAAAGAAATATTTGAAATATGTATTGAACGAAAGGTGTTTTCAGATGTATCTAAAATTGAAGACTTTGAAACCAAAGGATTATTCGATAAATATAACAGTACGAAGGAAGTCTTATCATTTTTGCTTCTGGCAGAAGAATTAATTGCAAAGAATATAGAAATTGTAGTTGTTACAGACCATCATACAATTGAAGGGATCCAAAAGCTTGAAATAGCTATAAACCTCTTACACAAAATGAAGAATAGAAATACTTATCCTGAAGTAATCTTGGGCATTGAAATATCTTGTGCAGATAAGAATCATGTTGTAGGTATTTTTGAAAGTTCTAATCAAAAAAAGCAATTGATAAAGCAATGGCTGGAGGAGAATTTGCTCACCATTGAAGAGGGTTCTTATGAAACGAGCAAGGAAGTATTAAAATTTATTAGATCTGTAGGAGGAATAGGGTATATTGCTCATTTAGATACTTCAGATATATTCAAAGAAAAATATTTAAGTGGTGCCTATAAACAAAAATTACTCTCAGATGAAGTGTTGCATTTTATTGGGTTATCTAATTACGCTAATTTAAGTTATATTAAATCGATGGTGATGAAGTATCGCTCAACAGAAATCAAATTTCTTCTAGATAATGATGCTCATGATTTGGAATCAATTGATAAAAAATGTTTTTGGATTAAGGGGAGCAAAAGAAATTTTTCTATGATTAAAGAAGCTCTTACTGATTATGATATTTCTATAAGTTTTACAGAAAAAAGTCATGATAAGCAATTTATTAAGGGCATATATATCGAAAATTGCGTAGACGGTTTCTTAAGCGAAACAAATGGGGAGGGGAGCTTCTGCTTGAGCTTTTCTGATGCATTGAATTGCTTAATAGGTGGACGTGGTACCGGAAAAAGTAGTGTTCTTGAAATTCTAGAATATGTTATGAGTCAGCGCTGTGAGTCAGAACAATTACTTAAATTTATATGCTCTCATGGTAATATGTGGGTTTTATATAGTTATCAGGGGGATGAATACCTAATCGAAATGCGCACGCCTTACAAAACGGATAAGGACACCAATATACTTCACTATTTTGGCCAAAATTTTCAAAACCGATACCATTTTAAGTATCGGTTTAAAAAAGACGAGGTTGAAGATTTTGCATTCAAACATCATATGAAAATATCAAAAGCCATATATAATGATGGTAATTTGTGGTTAGAGGCAATTTCTAATAAAAAGGAAACACTTAAGAAGTTTTTTGATACTAGATATTCGGTTAATGAATTGGTTAATACTGCTAGCGGTCAACAAATAAATAATTTTTTATACGAAGTCCTTTTTGAAAATAAAACTTTATCTAGCCCAGCTGATGTTATTCGCGTTAGAAGTAAATCTGGTTTAAAAAAAATGCTTTTGAATGTGAAAGGTGCACTAAAACAACGTCAAGATGAAGTAAATACAATAATAGACCCATTTAATGCTGACCAGCAAGGAATTCTTCGTATTGTTTATTCTCAAGATAAAAATTCTAATCAACCTAATTTAGAACATTGGATTTTTGGAGCGTATAATAAAGACAAGAGCTTTTTTCATAATTATAGTATTACTCAAGAGAATGTTATCGACTATTTGTTAAACTTATATGATAAACTTGGAATTTTTAAATTTCTAGATTTAGTGATTTATGGAAAGATCGATGAAGTGAAAACACTAATCAATCTGTTGGATTTTAGAATAGAAATGAATCAGAATTTAATTGATAAAGGAATAAATGAAATCAACTTAGAGAATGCAAGTAGTGTTATCAAAACCATATTTTCTGAGCTTATTACTGATGATAACATCAATTTAATAATTAATTATTTGAAACAATATGTTGAAGATATTGAAGCGTTCTCTTTAGAGTTTAATCTTAATAATAGAGAAGGCAACAGTAAAACAAGTACATTGTATAAAGATGTTAGGACACTTTCCCTTGGGCAAAAGGTTGTTGCAATGCTCTCTTTTATATTAGGATATAGTGAATACTCGAATGACTATAGACCATTAATTATAGATCAACCAGAAGATAATTTAGATAATCAGTACATTTACAGGAACCTGGTCAAGCAATTAAGAGAGATAAAAGATAAGAGACAGGTTATTATTGCTACACATAGTGCAACAATCGTTACCAATGCTAAGGCTGATCAAGTATGCATTATGATGTCAGATAATAAACATGGGTGGATAGAAGCCACGGGTTATCCAGGTGAAAATAGAATAAAAAAGCATATAATTAGTTACCTTGAAGGTGGGGAAAAATCATTTCTTCATAAGTTAAGTGTGTATGAAGAAGCTTTAGGAATTCGAATAAGAAAACAATAATATTATGTTGACCATAGTTGAACTTCAGAAGATATGGGTAAATATATAATTTTTTTATCAATGTATAAAAAGATAATCCCATTTATGATATTATGTGCAGCAAGCATAAAAATTACGCAATGAGGTAGATGCCAACTTCCCATTATTCTTATAATGAGAAGCTCAAAAGGGAAGAAAAGAAACTTTTCATAGACTATTTAAGTAGAGCTATATGCATTAATGTACTTTATGAAAAATAAGTAGGGAAAATTTGAAATTAAGTATAAAAAAGTAGGTGTAGAATTAAAGGAAACTGTTGAAGAGATTATTTAAGAAGTTAAAAAGATTAGTAAAGAAAGAGACAATTAAAGACTCAATACAATAATTGATATAAAACTATTCTACATCGGTATTAAATATGTTACTATTACTATGGCATCTGAAATAATACAACCGTTTAAAATGCTTAGTCATTTTGTTTCAGATGTAGTGGTGTTAGTTTAAAATAAATACATAATACAAAGGAGAACCGGAATAATGCTCAATATAACAAAAGAATACCTTCAAAAGAAGTATAAGATAAATTCCAAAACGATAGGACTCTATGATATCGCTATGCAAGATGTGCAAGGGGAGTTCGAAAAGCTTGATGAAATAAGAGAGTTTAATCAACTTAAGGTTTTAACCGCACTACAGGATGAGCGAATCAGCGAATCTCATTTCACAAATTCATCTGGATACGGTTATGGCGATATAGGACGTGATTCATTAGATAAAGTTTATGCAAGAATTTTTAATTGTGAGAGAGCACTAGTTAGGCCACATTTTGTAAATGGAACACATGCCATTGGGGCAGCATTGTTTGGTAATTTAAGGCCTAATGATACCATGCTTTCTGTATGTGGAACGCCTTATGATACACTTCATAACATAATAGGTATAACTAATAAGAAAGATATAGGCTCATTAAAAGATTTCGGTGTAAAATATAAACAATTAGAGTTAAATAATTCTAAAGTTGATATAGAGCTAATGGAAAAAATAATGCTTTCCGATAAGTCAATAAAGCTAGTTCATATTCAAAGATCTACTGGGTACGGATGGAGAAAGGCTTTATTAATTTGCGAGATAGAAGAGATTATAAAATCGGCAAAAGCCATAAACCCAAATGTGATTTGTTTTGTAGATAACTGTTATGGGGAATTTATTGAAACTACGGAACCTACAGATGTTGGGGCAGACTTAGTTGCTGGATCACTAATAAAAAATATTGGTGGTGGGATTGCACCTACGGGAGGATATATTGCAGGTAAAGAAGAATATGTACTGCAAGCATCATATAGACTAACAATTCCTGGCATAGGAGGGGAGTGTGGTTCTACATTTGGAGTTATGCGGTCTTTATATCAAGGACTATTTCTAGCACCACACGTAACTATGGAAGCACTAAAGGGTGCTATTTTCTGCGCAAGAATTATGGAACTTGCAGGATTTGAAGTTCTTCCTAAATACACGGATAAAAGAAGTGATATAATTCAGGCTATTAAATTTGGTAACAAAGAAATGCTAATTAATTTCATAAAGGGTATCCAAGCAGGCTCTCCAATTGATTCCTTTGTTGAATGTGAACCATGGGATATGCCAGGATATGAGGATAAGGTTATAATGGCAGCAGGTGCATTTATTCAAGGTTCATCTATAGAATTATCTGCAGATGCTCCAATTAGAGAACCTTACATAGCATATTTACAGGGTGGATTAACCTTTGATCATGCTAAAATTGGAATACTAATAGCACTTTCAAAAGTTATTTAATTTAGAAGAAAATATTATTGAAATTACAATATATTTATATTTTTTTAAAACTTAGTAACAAAGCAACAACCTGCAAATGATAAAATCATTGCAGGTTGTTTGTTATTAAATATTAAAGTAGATATTTAATATTTTCTGTAAATGCCCACTAGTATACCTAAAATTGCGCAGTCCTCAACTATGATAGGGGACATAGATGAATTCTCAGGCTGAAGCCTTATATGACCTTTTTCCTTAAAGAATCTTTTAATAGTTGCTTCATTATCAATAAGTGCTACAACTATATCTCCATTTTTAGCGGTATTGACCTTCTCAATTATAGCAAGGTCTCCATCTAAAATTCCTGCTTCAATCATACTTCTACCAGAAACTGTGAGAATAAATAACTCATTATTGGTTTTAGTAAAATTCAAGGGAATAGTAAAGGTATCTTCAACATTTTCAACCGCTAAGATTGGTAACCCAGCTGTAATTTTTCCTATAATAGGTATATCTATTAGTTCTTTTCTCATCACAGAATCTTTTAATAATTCAATAGCACGTGGCTTGGTAGGGTCTCTACGAATATATCCTTTTTTCTCTAATCGTTCTAAGTGACCATGAACAGTTGAGGTAGATTTAAGTCCTACAGCTCCACAGATTTCCCTTACTGAGGGCGGATATCCTTTTAATTGCACCTGGTCCTTTATGAAGTTATATATTTCACTTTGTTTATCTTTTTTTTGAATTAACATAAAAACACCTCTCATTCATAACAAAATTATACCATATATGTGGTATAACATCAAACATTTGTTCTATTTTACTAACAAGAATAAAAAATAATTACATAAAAATCAAATGGCTCAATTGCAAAAGTAACTTCCACCCCTAACTCATTCAACAGTGGAAATTAGTCTTACAAATTAAAGGGTAGATTTTACCCTTACGAATTAGTATGCTAAGATTAGATATACCAAGAGAGTAATGCTTATACTAGGTAT
>NZ_DATCQT010000128.1:0-5150 GCF_036569345.1 Clostridium sp. | reverse complement strand
GTATAAAATACACCTTTTTTAAAAATAAATATTAAGATTTTAAATCATAACTTTTTCCCTTTTGTTCTTATTTATATAAGGTATTTAATTGAAAAATTTCACTGCTTACATTTAATGGTTCTGTTAGGTTGATGGCTATGGAGGTCGTAGTAAAAACTGTAAGTTTTTACTTTCTAAGATAAAATCAGAAATAACTTCTACTTTGAGTGTTTTTAACACTATTGTCTTTGCTAATCATTATTTTGGTTATGATTTATACCCTAATACCATAAGATAATATGAAAGCAATAAAAAGAGCGATATAATGAATTATAATCCTATTTTTAATCCCATTTCTTTAAATAAATGTGTAGAAAAATATGTTATGAACTTAATACCTAAAATTGATGATAAACTCTTGTTAATAGAACAATGGAATTCGGGAATTGAAGATAAAAGCATTTTTTCTTTTACAGAAAAAGAGCTTCAGGGAACATTTTTAAATCATTTTTTCGATAAAATATTAGGTTATACTAGCCTCCCTTTTAATGGTGAATTTAATTTAATAGCAGAGCAATCGACAAAATTCGATGGTAGCAAGCCAGATGCAAGCCTTGGTTATTTTAACATCAATGAAAGGGATGTTAGAGTTGTTGTAGAACTTAAAGATGCTGCTTGTAATTTAGATATAAAGCAAAAGAGAACAAATGATAACAGAACACCTGTTGAGCAAGCTTTTGGATATGCACCTAAATATGGCAGCAGTTGCAAATGGGTTATAGTATCTAATTTTATAGAAATCCGTCTATATCTTGCTTCAAACATGCTATCCTACGAGAAATTTGATATAAAATCATTGGCTAACCCTTATGAATTTATTAAATTTTACTATATTTTGAGCAAAGATAATCTTCTGAGCAAAACATCAGACTCAATAGTAGATCAACTATATTTAATAAATGCTGAAGAAGAACAAAAGATAACAAAAGATTTTTATAAAAGGTTTAAAAATATTAGAACAAATCTAATCAAAGATATTCTCCAAAGAAATACTAACATTGATCCTAATGTTGCAATAGAAAAAGCTCAGAAACTATTAGATAGAATAATATTTATTTGCTTTTGCAAGGATTCTCCGGATAAATTATTACCACATAATATTTTAAATAAAGCTTTTAGTCCCTTTTTAAATTCTCTTTGGGAAAGCTTAAAGTTGTTATTTAAGGCAGTTGATCTAGGTAATTCCACTTTAGATATACATAAGTTTAATGGTGGACTTTTTAAGGAAGATCCTGAACTTGATAATCTTTACATTTCTGATTCTGCTTTAGGTATGCTTTCAGAAATAATACATTTTAACTATTCAACTGAATTAAATATTGATATTCTTGGTCGTATTTTTGAGCAAGGAATATCTGACATTGAAGATTTAAAGACACTCTATAGTAACAATATTAATAAATCAACAGTAACCATGCGGAAACACGAGGCAATTTACTATACCCCTGAGTATATAACAAGCTATATGGTACATCAGGCTATTGGAAAGTGGCTTGATGATAGTAAAGTTGAGCTTGGATATTATAATCTTCCTGATTTATCAGAGTCGGACAAATCCAAAGCCCTTAATTTACTTAATAGAAAATATAAATATCATAAAAAAGAAACTGAGAATGATATTATAGTGAAAAGATATAAGAAACACTTAGACTTTTGGGAGAATTACAGACGTTCATTATTGAATATCAGAGTGATAGACATAAGCTGCGGAAGCGGCGCCTTCCTAAATCAAGCATTTTTATATCTTCTTAACGAAGCAGTAAAAGTAAATGCTGAAATAAATAGCCTTAATAATGGCCAAGAAAAATACTTTAATGTAGGAAGTGACATTTACCAAGAATTAGATAAAAACATATTGCAGAACAACATCTTTGGTGTAGACTTAAATAAAGAAAGTATTGAAATTACAAGACTATCCTTATGGTTATCAACAGCTAACAAACAAAAGCCCCTTGCAACTTTAGATGACAATATTATCTGCAGGGATTCTATCATGTTTGATTACACTGACCCTTCTGAAGCAAATTTTTCTTGGAATTCCAAGTTTAGCGACGTTATGAGTAAAGGTGGGTTTGACATAGTATTAGGAAATCCTCCATACATTGCATCAGCAGAAATGACTAAAAGCATGCCACAAGTAAGAGATTTCTGTAAAAAACACTATAGTTCAGCAAAAGGTAATTGGGATATGTATGTTACGTTTATTGAGAAAGGCTTAAAAGTATTAAAAACTAATGGTGTTATGTGTTATATCGTCCCTAATAAACTTATTGGAGCAAATTATTCACAAGAATTACGAATTATGCTCTCTAAATATACAATTCTTAGTTTTAGAGATTATTCCGAAATTAAAGTATTTGCTGATGCTGCTGTATATCCAGTAGTGTTCTCACTAAAAAAAAGCAGAGCGAGAACTCCAGTGAACATCCAACTATTTAATAAAGGTAATAACAAATGGTCTGATATAATCATAGCTAGCAATTTATTTTACAGAGATATTAACTGGGGCAGATACTTTGTTGAAGATCCTAGAATAATTAAAATCATTGACAAAATGTTAATTCATAACCGATTGAGAAGTATTGCTACTGTTAAAGAAGCTGCAACAGTCTCAGAAGCATATGAACTTAAGAATTATTTATCTAATTTTGACGATTCTTCACTCATAAGCAATACCTATAAAAAATTCATTAATACTGGTACAATAGACCCATATATAAGCCTATGGGGTGTTAAACCCACCCAATATATAAAAACCTCTTACACATACCCAATAGTGCTCGATGATGCTCTCTTGCAGTTCAGTAGCTTAAGAAGTAATCAAGCCAATTTTGAAAAAATAATAGTAGCTGGAATGAGTAAAAGGCTAGAATGCTATTATGATAATGGTGAATATCTTGCTGGAAAATCAACTAGTATTATCTATAAAAGTGATGTAGACTTAAAATTCATACTAGCATTATTAAATAGTAGGTTAGTCTCATTCTTCTATAAATATTACTTTAAATCTGCTGCTCTAAGTGGAGGATATTTTAATATTAGAGCAAATCAATTAAAAGAAATACCAATAGCCTTTAATAAATCTGTTGTAACCCTAGTAGTTAACGAAGTGATGAAACTTGAAAATTTTAGACCTGATAAGGATAAATATGAATTGATAATAAGAAAGATTGATAGATTAATTTATAGTTTATATGAACTCGACTTAGATGAGATTTATGTCGTAGAATCTTCTATGAATAACGTGCCAAAATCACACAAAAAATAGCTTGTATGGAGCGTAGTAGCCTTAATTTACAAAAATCTAGCTACGCTTCCCTTTTATAGGAAGCCTAAACATAATTGATATTATAATTTTTATTTTGCCGCGTTTATTAACGGCTTGTATCTTTTCATTATGTAACGACCTCAGAGGTCATAGTAAAAACTGTAAGTTTTTACGTTCTACTTCAAAAAAGAAGAATCTTTTAAAAATGGTGTAGAGTTTAACAATGATGGAACAAATTAACGAAATTATATTGATGACACTATTGGCAATAAATTAACTTATAATTAACTATATTTAGCTACTTCTTAGAAACATTATTGTTAGGTCTTAAAACAATGTGGTTTAAATTTCGTCGCAGTCTTCTACTATTTTTAAAATCGACCACACGTTTAATTGTTTTTTTATCTTTATCATTTAAATTTAATTTCAACAATTCAGATTCAAGTTGCCTAATATTTAACTTTATTAAATAACTATAGTTATATTTGCTTTTAATTTGTTTTTTATTATTAATATTAGGATTCTTAAATTCTTTTGTGTTAGTTTCTACTTTTATAATGTCTATTAAAGAAATTACTATGTCCTCACCTACTACTGCATTTTTAAACCATTTGGTTATAACAACTTCTTTAGAATAGATATTTTTATCTTTAGTATAAGTTACATTTAATCTAGCTCCAATTTTAATTTTATTTCTTATTTCGCTTCTCTGCATAGTGGAAACTTTTGAGCAGTTTATATATCTATAACCAAAAGCATCTATATTATCATTTATGTTCATTTTTTCCTCCAATCGCTTATTGTCTTAGATTATTTACAGTAATATCAACTCCAATTAGCAACAAAAACTGTTCCAATTTTTGTAGCAAACACAAACTTCCAGTTTATGTAACGAACTCCGAGGTCGTAGTAAAACTGGGAATACTTTATATTCAAAGTACAAAGATTTTATGTATGGAAAAGAGTCCTGTTAAGGACTCCCTAATTATTTTTTATATTTTAAAATAGCTGTTATTAGATTTAGTATTGGTGCTGCTATAGCTATTCCTTTTGTTGCTGTCCATACCATTATTGACTTCAATTTAAACCACTTTTTGTTTATTGGTTCTTCTGACTTACTAACTTCTTCAATTTCATCTATTTTTAGAAGAACTTCTTTTATCTCTTCTTCAGATAAAGAACCATTGTTTTGAATCATTTCTTTTATTTCTTTAAATTCGAGCTGTATATTTATATTATTTGTAGTTATATTATTATTATCGTTGTTATTAGCAAACATAAACTTCCAGTTTATGTAACGACCTCCGAGGTCGTAGTCATAGCCATCAACCTAACAGAACCATTAAATGTAAGCAGTGAAATTTTTCAATTAAATACCTTATATAAATAAGAACAAAAGGGAAAAAGTTATGATTTAAAATCTTAATATTTATTTTTAAAAAAGGTGTATTTTATACCTAATTATGGTATAAAATACACCTTTTGTTTTTTGATTTATTGTTAAATAATATATAATTAGTGTATATATAACTTTTATGTAATTATATATAATACTAAACGAAAGGATGTTATTTACAATGAATAGGGAAAAAATAAAGCGAATAATTCATAATCTAGGAGAGTTGTACAACCTTAATAAGATTGAAAAAATGGCTGAAAAAAATTTATTTATCAGAAGAAAAGGAAAGGTTTCTGCTAAAAGTTTTTTAAACCTATGCACTTTTATAGGTGAAGATTTATGTTCTTCGTCTTTATCGGATTTGTGTGCAAAATTAGAAGCTAATGAAAAGGTATCAATCTCCCCTCAAGCATTAAGCAAAAGATTTAATAAGGAAGCTGTGAA
>NZ_DATCQT010000127.1:0-5313 GCF_036569345.1 Clostridium sp. | reverse complement strand
TCAATTTGCTTTTCATTACCACAATAAATCTTGTGCCTGCAGCTATACCTCCTACTCCCTTAACAACGAACCGTCCAAGTTCCTTTTGGACTCTTCCCGCTAAACCATTTATAATTCCATTAGCACTCATACTGTGCTCATTATATTTTTTACCTATATAACCACAAGTAGCAGAATATATAGGTTCTATATACCACTTTTTTATAGCTTCTTTGCTTTTATCATCGAAAACTGTAGGATTAGTTAATAATTGTTTCCATTCCTCAATAGTTATATCAATATCGCAGCAATACTCATCATTAATAATTTCACATATTTTTACAACCATACTGACCCTCCCAATTTATAGATATAAAATATTATATATTAATTAAATATTCTGAATTAACACTTTGCTCATTATATGTGGGCAGAGTTTATTCTCGCCATCAAATATTCGTTTTCATATTTCCCCTTTCTTATTACTGCAAGACGCTTAATTCCTTCCTTTTCAAATCCAAACTTCTCATACAAATTTATAGCTCGTTCATTATCCTCAAGAACAGTCAATTCAATTCTAACAAGCATTAACCAGTTGTCAGCCACATCAATAAGTGCATTCATTAGGGTAGTACCAACACCTTTATTTTGATAGGCTTTGTGAATCATTATGCCGATGCTACCGCTATGTCGGATGCGATGGTTAGCATTTACAGTTAAGCCAGCAGTGCCTATAATTATTTCTTCACCACTTTGAATCTTTGAAACAGCAACAAACACATGTTGATTGACATCCATATTAACAATGAAATCTTCATTGCGTTTTATCCTCTCTGACGGAATACCTAAAATATTTTCATATACACCCGGCATCCGTCTTAATTCATTGATACCTTTACCGTCACCAACATTTATTGGTCTAATATAAAATTCCACTTTTATTCCTCCCCTCAAAATATAGGAACTCATTATTTCGTCATATTATACAAGATGGACATATCCCCGTTAACTTTTCATTTTTGAACTTCCGATTATAGACATTATATGTAAATATAATATTCTTACTTAATAGTACAGTTTACTGCTTTCGCTAACATATTTATTCAACACAAATCTATCTTTTCCTGCAATATTTGTAAAAATGCGTAAAAATAAAACCCTGAGCTTACCCCAGAGCTACATTAACTATTCTAATTTTTATAAATACTACTTCGGAAATTGCGCTACCCCTCATAGGAATATATACTGCTTAGAAGGTATCATAAGGTATACCTTAAAATGGATAATATTAATTTAACATAACATGTCAAATTGTATAATTAGGTTTAGAGTTACGGACTTCGAATTAAAAGATTGATTAATATATATATCCTTTATTTTTTGTAAAAAAAATACTATAATTAATAACGATAATATATTAATTATAGCTACAAATAAAAAATACTAAAGACAAACCTTTTCAACTATAAATTTACGTAAGGTTTGTCTATAAATTGAGGAGCTTATACATGAGAAGAAAAGATATACTTGAGTTAAAAAGACGTTTTAAAAAAGAACAATGCACCTTCACTAAAGTTTGTGGCTGCTATGTTAATGGAGAAAAACATACTATTTTAAAATTTAGAGAAAGCTTTCTAAATTTAGATGAGGAAGAATACTTTAAATATTTAGAAATTGCTAAAAAAGTACTTTCTGGAACTATTGGGAATAATATTTTAGAACTTAACTTTTCAACTAATGAAGATTTTACAAATGAAAGACAAATTTCTCTTATGCAACTTAAAAACAGTCAATTAAAAGATGATGCTTACCTTGATAATCTTTATGATTTGATTATAGCTAATTATGATTACACCGGTAATTTTTTAATACTCTTTTTTCATGATGCTTATGATGTTATAAGCAAAACCAAAGATAATGTAAAAATAGATGAATCTGAAGAAGTATATGAATATGTGTTATGTGCAATATGTCCAGTTTCACTTTCAGAGCCTGGTCTTAGATACTTTGAGCAGCAAAATAAAATAAAAGCACGTATTAGAGATTGGGTAGTAGAGTCCCCAACTAATGGCTTTGTGTTTCCTGCTTTTATTGATCGTAGTTCAGATGTTAACTCTATTATGTATTACACAAAAAATGCAAAGGATACACATACTGAATTAATGGAAAATGTTCTAGGGTGCCTCTCAAAACAAACTGCTACGGTGCAAAAGGAAACATTCCAATCAATTATTAAAGATTCTTTTAGTTCAGATGAAATTAAAGCTGATAAAATTTTTATGGATATACAAGAAAACCTAAGTACTATGATAGAAGAATACAATGATTTAAACGATGATGCAGATTGTGAACCTATAAGCTTAACAAAGAAGGATATACAAAAACTTTTAATAGAAAGTGAAGTTCCGCAGGAAATTACTACTAAGATTGAAAACTCCTATGTAGAGAACTTTGGTGATGATATCACAATAGCTAAAAATTTAATTGACGCAAAGGTTCTTAAGGCTAATGCGCAAAGAAAAAAGGAAGAACACCTTCACAAACAAGTGGAAATACTTCAAGCTAGACTTGATCAAGTTAAACAAGAGAATACTATAGATAAGGAAGTTCAACTGTCTACAGAAGTTAACGATGATAATGTGGTTTTAGAAGAAGCTTGCGCAACTGATTTAGAAGAAACTTTAGAAACTAATTTAGAGAAAGTTCCAGATGCATTTGAAGAAGATAATAATGTTACCCTTCATTATGATGTAATAGTACAGGTAAAACCCGAAAAAGTACCTCAAATAAAATCTCAAATAATTAATGGCCAAAAATGTATAGTTATTCCTATTAATGACAATGAACAAACTACGGTTAATGGTATAGATAATTTGATTTAAAACAACTTTATTAACTAGTTTATCCGGAGGCATTTTAGTAACCTCTTATCTAAAATAAAATCATCTTAAAGCACTTATTAAATTTACAATTATTTGTTTTAGACCTGACCCCATAGAAGAAACTGGAAACAGTTTCTTCTATGGGGTCATTTTTATTATATAGGAAACAGCTTGCGGAAACCGCTGTGGATAACATTCTAACAGAGATTGAAGAAAAGGCATTGCTTTTAGCTAAGGACATACTAAATGATGATGTTTTTAAGAATTCATATCTTATGTTGAAAATGATAAAGCAGCTACAATGATTGCTGATAATAAATATATGGAAGTTGCTTAAGAGTATGGTACATGTGTTAAATATGGTATAAGTATTAAAGACAACGCTGGGTACAATAATGCCTTTAGTAAATATGGAGATTCAGAACTTGCTAAAAAAGTAAATTTAGATGGAGATACATATTTACCTAGGGGTCTGGCATCTTACATAGATTGGAAGTGAAACGAACAAGCTATGTTACTATTCACGTCCATGGGGAATTTTCTATTCTTTTACAGATAGTTTACATTTATTGGTCTGCTGACACGACCCCGTTACCATAGCCATCAACCTAACGGGCCCATTAAATGTAAATAGTAAAGGTTTTTAACTAAATACCTGCATATAAATAGAACCTAAAAAAAACAGAATATTTATTTTCACTAAAGAGTGTATTTTAACCTAATTATGGTATAAAATACACCTTTTGTTTTTTGATTTATTGTTAAATAATATATAATTAGTGTATATATAACTTTTCTTCAAATATATATAAAACTAGCTGAAAGGATGTTATTTACGATGAACAGAAAAAAAATTAAACAAATAATTTTCAATTTAGAAAAGGTGTACAACCTTAATAGAATTGAAAAGTTAGCTAAAAAACATCAGTTTAATATTAGGAAGGGTAAAGTTTCTGCTAAATCTTTTCTAAACCTATGCACCTTTCTAGGTGAAGACTTATGCTCCTCTTCCTTATCGAACTTGTGTGCCAAATTAGAATCTAATGAAAAAGTATCAATATCACCTCAGGCATTAAGTAAACGATTTAATAAGAAATCCGTGAATTTTCTTGAAAAGATATTACATGACATGTTAAATTTTGAAAATGAGGTTTTAAGAGATAATGAACCATTATTAAAATGCTATTTTAATAGGATCACAGTAGTTGATTCTACTGGATTTAAGTTAGATGATAAGCATGCAGCGAGTTACAAGGGGTGTGGAATAAAATCATCTGTTAAGATTCAACTACAATATGATTTATTGACTGGTGAATTTATTCATTGTGAGCTTGGAGCGGGATCAGTTTCAGATGCGAAGTATCTTCCAACACTTCAAAATACTATTGAAAAAGGTGATTTATCTTTAAAAGATTTAGGATATTTTAAAACAGAAGATCTGAAAATTATTGAAGAAAAGGAAGCTTTTTATATATCTAGGCTTAAGGTCAACGCTAACCTTTACAAAAAAGGGGAAGTCTCTGAATATGGACGTAAAGGTAAAGTTACAATACGAGAAAGATATTCCTATGTAGATATTAAAGCGCTCGCAGAGCCTTTAACGGAAGGCGAAACCTTAGAGTTCGATAACATTTACATAGGAAATACCAGTAAAACTAGAATTAAAGTCAGATTAATTTTAACTAAATTAACAGAAGAATGCAAGCGAAAAAAAGAAATTAATAGTCAAAAAGTAAGAGGTAAACGAAAAAATATTCATAAGGATAAGTGGTGGCTTGATTATAATTGTTACATTAGCAATGTACCCTGTGAAATATTATCCACTGAACAAATATACCATATTTATACATTAAGGTGGCAGATAGAATTAATGTTTAAAATATGGAAATCTCTTTTTAAAATCCATGAAGTTAGAAATTCAGGATTAGAAAGAATACAATGTTTTATATACGGTAGATTAATTATGTTATTACTTACTTCAACAATAGTTTTTACAGCTCGTAAATTAAATTATCTGAAAACTGGTAAAGAGTTAAGTGAAATAAAATCCTTTGGTACTGTGAAACAATATTTCAATGAAATATATATGAATATTTTTAAAGGTAAAATAGTTTTATATCAAATATTTCATCGTATAGTATCCTCTATTGAACGATATGGCATGAAATCTAAGAAAAAAGGCAAGAAAACACCCTTTTTAATATTGCAAAACCTTAAGAAATTTGAAATTGATTTGGTAAAAATGGCAAGCTAATACTGGTATATAAATACTTATTTAGAACTTTATTTTATTTATTTTGTGAAGGCTTATTAAAGTTGCGTCAATTTGGGGTCAAAACTATAAATATCACGTTTAACTCTAAAATCATTACCAAAAATCATTTCCAATTTGTATAAAAATATAGTTGTAATCATATTTACAAATTATTGAATTCTAAGGTTGATGGCTATG
>NZ_DATCQT010000126.1:0-3102 GCF_036569345.1 Clostridium sp. | reverse complement strand
GTCTATTTTATTTAAGACAAGCCACTAAACTTTTTTTATTATTTTCACAGTTTTTCGCTATATAAATATATATTTATAAAATACATATCATTTTCTAATCGTTTTTCATTTTACCATAAAATTCCTTTAATTTCGATTTGTGAATATACATATTTTTATCAGCTTGAGCAAATGTAGAATATATATTTTCATTTTCATTTTTATTGTAAAATGCATGTCCATAAGCAAGTACAATTTTAATGTGCCTCTTTTGATTTACTTTAATTAATAAGTCATCTAGATTAGATAGAGCACTATCTAATAATTCCCTTGGAATCTCGTTACAAATAACACAAAATTCATCACCGCCTATCCTATAAGCCTTACCAATACCCATAAAGCTTTCCTCTATAATTTTTGCAGTGTGAAAAATTATTTCATCTCCAGCTTTATGTCCGTATTTATCATTAGTACTCTTTAAGTTATTTAAATCAAACATAATAATTATTGCATTTTTATCATCGCTTACATATTGCTCCATTTCTTTTTCAAATGCTGAACGATTTTTAATTCTAGTTTGAACATCATATTTAAATTGTAGCTCAAGTAAAAAAATATAATATATCAGCAAAGATATAGAGGTGCAGCTCCAAATTAGGATTAGATCTTTAAATAAAATCTGAAGAATGCTTCCTAGTATAGGTATAAAAAGAATAGGAATTAATATTTTTTTATCTTCCATTTCATATTTAACATTATTTTTAATTACAGCTATTATAAACAATACATAATAAAACATGCAAATTATAGTGGGCAGTAAAAATAAATTCCCTCGTGTATATTGATTTTGAGCATCGACAAAAAAGATTAAGCCTGTTTTATAACTTAAAACGCACATAAAAGCATTAAAACATAAGGGTATTGCTAAAAACCAATTATACAGAATTTTTTTTTCTTTATCGCTACTAAATAATAAAAGAATAAAAGGAACTATTGGACTAAAAGAAAATCCTAAGATATTAGCTATACGGTGAGGTATAATAAGTTTATTGTTATTTGAAAGTTCCATTAAAATAGTTGTTATTTCTAAAATCAGCAAAATAATTGTAGTCGCTGCTGCAGATTTGTAAATCATATTTTTTTTAGTACATATTACAACGTTCCGCTTAGCAAAACTTATTGTAAAACAAAGTGCAATAATTGCAAGACCATCCGTGCTGATTAATGATATCATATTAGTCAGATCACTTCCTTTGATTTAAATCTTAATTTACTTTATGCTTTTGAAATATGTTATTAATTATTTCATCATCGAATACAATTTCGACATATCCCCTATATTCGTTAGCGAAGAGACATCTTTATAAAATGATTTTTCAGATATATCCGGCATTTCCTACACTTATCAATTAAATATTCGCTTTTCCAACTATTTAATATTTACATAATTCAACAAACATCAACAATTATCCTTTAAAATTTCCAAAAAAAAATAAAATACTCCAAGATATTACCCTCAGAGTATTTTAACTATCCTTTCATTTTATTTTAATCCACCACTCATTTAAACATTTTTTTTACGCCTGGTTTTCTTATTCCAAATTTCATTATAATCATCTCCTAATAATTTCTTAACTTACTGCACAAACTTGATTTCTACCTCTGTTTTTTGCCTTATACAATCTTAAATCTGCAACACGAAATAATTCATTAAAATACTTTGCAGCGCAAGATAAATTATCTGTAACTCCAATACTAATTGTGATTGGAATAAGTTTTCCATTATTATATATATTTAGATTTCTCACTGTATTCAAAATTTGTTCAGCTTCCTTTTCTCCGTTTTTTAGTTCTATACCTTTGAAAATTATGACAAACTCATCTCCACCAAAACGAGCAAATATATCATCTTCTCTAAGAATGCTTGAGCAAGCTTTGCTTACTTGTTTTATAACTTCATCTCCAAAAAGATGGCCAAACTCATCATTAATAACTTTAAACCCATCTAAGTCAAATACCATGCAAACATTATCTTATGTATTTAAATTTCTTATTTATGTAGTACAACCTACTACTTTCTTAGCTTAATTCTACATAAATTTATCTTTCCCTTCAATATTTGTAAAAAGGATAAAAATAAAACCCTAGGTTACCTTAGAGCTTAATTAATTTTATTTAAAGAGATACATTTAAAGAGATACTTCATAAAACTATTGACGAATTATAAAATACAAAGTAAAATGAAATAAATTCAAATTTAAATATCATATAATCAATAGAAAAGCCTTGATGGGAAGAGTAGTTATTATGAGGTGGTCAAAGCGAGTCAGTGGTGGTGAGAGACTGATACGAATCAAATAATGAAGAACATCCCGGAGCTTCCAAACGAAATTTATTAAGAGTAGTATTGGACGGAGCCAAACCGTTACAGCTTGGACAGTATCGAATTTTTATTAATTCTGTACTGATTAAAGTGAGCTTTATAAGCTAATTTAGGTGGCACCGCGGAAGTATAAGTCTTTCGTCCTATTTTTATAGGAGGAGGGCTTTTTTTTATATTTAAAATTAAGGGGTGAATATTAATATGTGTACAATTATGTGTTATACAGGAATAGACATGAAACATGATAAATTTGCAGAAGCATTACAAAGAACCGAATCGAGAGGACCAGATATGACAGAGATTCTTACTTTACCATCTGGTATTTTGGGATTTCAAAGACTTTCTATTATGGATTTAAGTTTTAGCGGAATGCAGCCATACACAAGGAATACAGATGCATCCATCTGTAACGGTGAACTTTACGGTTTCCGTGAAATTAAGAAAGACCTAATGGAAAAAGGACATAAGTTTATTTCTGATAGTGATTGCGAAATATTGCTTCCAATGTACTATGAATATGGGCTAGATATGTTTCCAAAATTAGATGCAGAATTCGCAATTGTCATCTACGATGGAAAAAAGAACAGTTTCATTGCAGCACGAGATCCAATTGGAATCCGTCCTCTCTTCTATGGTTATTCCGAATCAGGTAAAATCATATTTGCAAGTGAAGCGAAAAATTTAGTTGGTCTTACGTACAAAATTATGTCATTTCCGCCAGGACATTATTATGCTGATGG
>NZ_DATCQT010000125.1:0-26237 GCF_036569345.1 Clostridium sp. | reverse complement strand
TTGGTAGGCATATTAGGCTAAGAAATATGCCTACTACTTTTTAAAACTTCTTATTGGGGATAATTTTTTAAAATAAATACCATTATTCTACTGTTTTATATAGTTTTTTGTTATTGTTAGACAGACTCACGTACGGTTCTGAGAGAAACTAAGGGTGAAGTTTCCTTGGTTTACTCACTTTAATATATATGTTAGAAGCAAGAGGTCTGCAAACCGAGTAATGGAGAGTATTACAAGATTTATTGAAGAAAGTTTAAACTTAAAGTGAATAAAGAGAAAAGTATAGTAAATAGACCTTGGAAACTTAAATTTTTAGGACTTTCATTTTATCCAGCCAAAGGTGGATGTAGAATAAGAGTTCTTGAAAAACCTATAAATAAGTTCAAAGCAAAGCTAAAGGAATTAACTTCAAGAAGTAATGCGATGAGCATGGAGTATAGGTTTATGAAACTTAAGCAGGTGATAGTTGGATGGGTAAGACGAAGAATTAGAATGTGTTTTTGAAAACAATGGAAAAAGATTAAGACCAAATATGGAGGTACTTTCACACTTTGAATGATTTATCTATTATTTGTAAAAATAAGAGAAAAAATATAAAGAAAATTATATAAACAAATAGAGGCAATTTAATTAATAAAGTAATACTTAGGATAATTTAGTTAATTAAGAAGAAGTTGTATATCATTGAACAATATACCGTTATTGGTATATTTGTAAATATTTATTGCATAATTAAATTTTTAAGTTGTATAATATAAAAAGACACATAAGATTCTTAATGTCTAGCATCTTTTAAGTTACAATGTAGTGTCAATCCGTGAAGTTTAGAAGGAAGGGCTTGTATATGCTAAAAATTGAGTATTTATTGGATGAAGAAACATGGAAGAAGCTAATTCAGTTAGGTACACTTCGGGAATATACAATTGGAGATGTTATCTTCTTACAGGAGCAACCATCACTAGGACTCGTTTGCTTAAAACAAGGTAGAATAAAGACTTGTATAATTTTTCCTAATGGTAATGAAAAATTATTGACTATCCTAGATGCGCCTTGTATTTTAGGGGAAATCCCAATAATTGACGGTGGAATGAATACGTTTTCAGCAATTGCCCTTAAGCCAACGAAAATTGTGTTTATTTCTATAGAGAAGACTCAAAAATTTCTTTCAGAGAATTCGGACCTATACATAGTTATCATGAAAATTATGGCAAAAAAAATGAGATGGATGCATGTACAAGCTGATGAAATGTTATTTTGTATACCTCGACGGCTCGCCTATCTATTATTAAACTACAATGATTATGGAATATTACCCAATAAAGAGATGGATGAAACACTGATTATTACGCATGATGATCTGGCGAGCTTGCTTGGAACGACAAGACAGCTTATAACAAAATATCTAAATGAATTCAGCAAGTTAGGGCTCATTGAAAAAGAAAGAAGTCATATCAGCATTAAGAATTATGAAGGACTAAAAAGAATCAGTGACACAGATTTAAAAAATAAAATTTCAAATTTACCAGTATAAAACATTCACTCCACCTCGATCAAGTTGCATACTTATGACGGAATATGTATACAGCCTTTGCCCCTACTTTAACCCATGAAATTAGAGGTCTCCAAAGATAATCTGTTATTTAACATTTATTTAGAAGTAATATTTATCTAAGTAAAAGGGGGTACATACAATGGTCAAAGAAGAACATAAATTAGAAGGGAGTATATCAATCCAAAATACAATGGAGGCATTATTGAAGTTAGGTGATCACCAGGATTTTAATTTTGGAGATATTGTTTATAAACAAAATGAACCATCTAGAGGCTTGGTTTATTTCCAAGAGGGGAAAATAAAGCTCTACACAAGCTTTCCTGACGGTATGAAAAGAACTATTTGCATGGTTGGGGCGCCCCACATTTTGGGAGAAACTTCTGTAATTGATGGCGGTACAAATATCTGTACGGCTATAGCTCTGGCCAAAACCAAGATTGTTTTTATTCCCAGAGAAAAAATGCAAGCGATTTTATTGTCTAATCCTAATTTTATGCATATGATAATGAGTGATTTGGCCAAGAAAATTAGGTATATGCAACTTCAAGTGGAAGATGCTGCATTTAGACTTCCTCAGAGGCTCGCCCGGCTATTATTATGTTATAACGACTATATGAAATTTCCCAGAGAAGAACACGAGTTAACGCTAATTGTCACGCACAATGAATTGGCTAGTTGTTTGGGAACGACAAGACCGAAAGTTACAGAACATCTGAACGAATTCTATAAGCATGGATTAATTGAAAAAGGAAAAGGTTTCATTAGAATTAAAGATTATGAAGGATTAGAACATATTTCTGGTAAATTTATTAATGCCTAAGAATAAGGTAATGAGGTCGGATTTTTTTCCGGCTTTTTTTTATGAAAAAAATTATGGTACCTAAAAGGACATTCCTTTTAATAAGAAAGAATTAAAATGAGAATATTAAGACAACTTGTATCATTTCAAAAAAATGAATCAAAATAATTAGTGGAGGTGAATTATAAATAAAATATCTTAAAATATTCAACCATCCCAGCTTTTATAAAAATAGATAGAAAGGAGCAAAAGAATTAGTCAAATCATCAGTCACGTAGTCAACATGGAAAGTTATTTTTATTTATGATCGAAAGGGAGGAATGAATTATGGGTAAAGTTAATGCCACTAGTATTATAGATAAAAGCAAAATGAATAAGTTTTTTCTGTTAATCTTTAGTATCTGTTTATTAGCAGTGATTTTTGATGGTTATGATATGAATGTTTATGGAACTACGCTTCCTTTGATAATGAAGGAATTGGCGTTGAATCCCACTCAGACTGGTTTTCTTGCAAGTACCGCCCTTGCTGGGATGATACTTGGTGCTATAATCTTCGGTTCATTATCCGATAAAATCGGGAGAAAAAAGGTTCTTATGATAGGGATGGGAATATATGCCGTTTTTACGGGGATGTGCGGTTTTGTCCATGATGTTAATGCTTTTGCAGTATTACGGTTTATTGCAGGTATGGGTATGGCTTCAATTTCGCCGGTTACTGCCAGTTTAGTTTCGGAGTACTCTCCCAAAGCAATAAGAGGCATTTTAATTACCTTACTCATCACATCAATACAATTAGGACAAATCATCGCTACCTTGAGTGGAGTATTATTAATTGGTAGCATTGGTTGGCGGGCAATCTATTGGATCGCATTTACACCAATCGTTATTGTTATAATTATATATGCGTTTTTACCAGAATCCATGATCTTCTATATACAGCATGGTAAAACAGATGAAATCCGTAACACATTAAAAAGAGCCAATCCTGAATTTCATCCTTCTGAAAACGATATCTATGAAGTAAGTACTCTCAACAAAACAAAAGCAAATCTGAATAGCCTGTTTCAGCAGGGACGTGCCTGGAACACAGTAATGATTTGGATCATGTTCTTCTGCAATCTGTATATTGCGTTTGGTGTACTGACATGGCTTCCGAAATTAATGATAATGCAGGGATATACTTTGAAATCAGGCTTAATGTTTTCAGCAATTATATCTGTGGGCGGAATAGTGGGTAGCCTTGTCGGAGGAGTAATTGCAACCAAGTTTGGTTTCAAGAAAGTGTTATTTGTGTATTACATTGCTTGTGCCGTTATGCTTAATCTTGTAATGATAAAAATGAATTTGGGTTTATTTATAGCGATGCTAGCAATAACCGGATTATTTATAGGTTCTCAACAAAATATGCTTTATGCCTATGCCTCGGACAATTATCCGGTATCAATTTTGGGGACAGCACTTGGTTGGGGTTCTGGTTTTGGTCGTCTAGGTAGTGTCATAGCACCTATACTCATTGGAGCGCTAATGTCGGCCGGACTATCCGTAAGTGTGCTTTTCTCAACTTTTTCTGTTCCAGCAATAGCGGCGGCAATCGCAGTTTTGTTAATGAAAAAAACCGCTATTAATGTTTCGGTTGAGCAAAAAGGTATAACGAATTGATGTATAATCTAATTTCAAAAAAATAAGGAGTTAAGTTGAAAGAACTTACATTTTACGGGCGCGGTAGCCTGGGAGCTAAGTAAAGTATTACATGAGAATTTGCACTATAAAAATTTTTATTGTTATGAAGGTAAAAATTATAAAGGGGTGTTAATGCAATGTTGGAATTCAAATTTTATTCAAGAGGAGGGCAGGGTGCAGTAACTGCCGCAAAAATATTGGTCAATGCGGCAATTGTAGAGGGTAAATTCGCTCAGGCGATACCTTCCTACGGGCAGGAGCGTCAGGGCGCTCCTGTATACGCCTTTGCTAGAATCGATGATGAATATATTGAAGTGAAATCATATGTTTACAGACCAAATTGTGTAATTGTTTTTGACATGAGCTTACCTGAATTAGGCATTGATATTTATGAGGGCTTAAAGCCCGGTTCTACTTTAGTTGTGAATTCAGCCTATAATATAGGTTTCAATAATTCGAATTTATCAAAGGTAGTAACCATCGATGCAAATCTTATCACTAATGAAGTTATTGGTGAAGTCCCTCCTAATGTTGCTATGTTAGGTGCTTTGTCAAAGGCAACAGGATGTGTTTCAATTGAAAGCCTAGAGGAGACAATTAAAATTAAAATGCCGGGAAAGGCAGGTGAATTGAATGCAAAAGCTTGTAGAAGAGCGTATGAAGAAGCTACCATTCATGAAAAGGCTTGAAGGTCCATATTCAGTAAAAATTGCCGATGTGAAAACAGGCGCATGGAGAAAACGCAGACCTGTCATAGATGATGTAAAATGTATAAAATGCGGCATATGTGTAGAGGACTGCCCTTGTGGAGTTATTGAAATAAATGAGAAGGTTACAATAGATTATGCATATTGCAAGGGTTGCGGTATCTGTGTGGAAGAATGCCCAAAGAAAGCAATTTTGTTTGTGGCTGAATCTAATTTTAAAAAGGGGGCTGGTGAATAATGGGACAAATAAAGGCGCTAGACGGGAATGCTGCTGTTGCTTATGGCGTAATGAGATCAAAAGTTCAATTGGTAGCAGCATATCCAATAACCCCTCAAACCCCTATTGTTGAAACAATTTCTTCTCTTATAGATAAAAAACTGTATGATGCTACCTATATAAATGTAGAATCTGAACACTCTGCACTTAGTGCAGTTACAGGTGCAGCAGCTACTGGTGTACGTACCTTCACTGCAAGTGCATCACATGGACTCGCACTTATGCACGAAATGACAGGTGTAGTTTCTGGTTCACGTTTGCCAGTTGTCATGGCAGTAGTAAGCAGAGCACTTCCTTCACCATGCAGCTTATGGTGTGATCATTCGGATATAATGTCAGAACGTGATCAGGGCTGGATACAGTTGTTTACAGAAAGCCCACAAGAGGCACTGGATTTTATTATGATTGCATACAAAACCAGTGAAGATATAAGGGTTCTAATTCCTACAATGGTGTCTCTTGATGGATTCTTCCTTTCACATTTGACAGAGCCTGTTAATGTTCCCGATGAGGAGGAATCAGCTCGGTACATTCAAGCATTTAAGTCACAGAATTTATTGCTTGATACTAATAATCCTTATGCTATCAACAATCTATCATCACCAGCAATCTTTACCGAATTGAAGTATCAGCAAAAGGTCGCAATGGACAATGCTGAACAGGTTTTGGAAGAGAGATTTGCTGAATTTGGTAAGGTATTTGGCAGAACCTATTCTGTAATTGAAACATATGAGGTGGAGGATGCCCAGACTGTATTGGTATGTATGGGATCTATGGCAGGAACTGCAAGGTATGTAGTAAAAGCTTTGAGGAAACAGGGTATGAAAGTAGGACTGCTCAGAGTAGTAAGCTTTAGGCCTTTCCCTAAAACGAAGGTTGCTACTTGCTTAAAGAATGTGAAGAACATTGCAGTTATTGACCGTGTATCTTCAGTGGGTTCATTTGGTCCTCTATATGAAGAAGTACTGGCAAGTTTAAAGATTAGCGGAAATAATGCAAACACTTACAGTTATGTAGCTGGACTAGGTGGGAGAGATATTTGGGAAAATACTATAGAAAATATATTTGATAAAACAAATGAATTGGCATCAAATAGTGTACCGTGTGACAGTCCTATTTGGATAGATTTAAAGAAAGAAGGTGTTGACTGTGAATAAACTAGATCTGGTAAGCAGAGGAATGACAACCTGTGAAGGCTGCCCAATGGAACTGATTGCTCGTTCAGCAGTTCAGGTACTGGGCCATAATACAATTGCCCTGACACCTCCAAGCTGTTCTGCAATTATAACAGGTAATGGTGATGAAACAGGATTTGGAATTCCATCCTTGCAAACGATGCTTATGTCCCTGCCTGCTTTTGCATCAGGAATTTCAGAAGCACTAAAAATTCGGGGCAAATCTGATGTACATGTAATGGGTCTTACAGGAGATGGTGGTACCTTTGATATAGGGCTGCAATCCTTATCAGGAGCAATTGAAAGAGGACATAAGGCTATATTTCTTTGCTACAACAATGAAGCATATATGAATACTGGTAATCAACGAAGCAGTGCTACAAGCCTAGGTGCCTGGACAAAAACTACGCCCACAGGTAAGAAAGAAAGCAGCAAGAATATTGATTTTATGCTTCTTCATCAAAACCTTGCATATCAGGCAACTGCTTCTATAGGCAATATACGTGACCTGAAAAGAAAAATTCAAAAAGCATCAACTAAAGAGGGCCCATGTTTTATTCATGTACATGCTCCCTGTGCTACTGGATGGAAGTTTCCAGTAAATAAAACTATCACTGTTGGAAAACTTGCAATTCAATCAGGATTATGGCTGCTTTGGGAGAAAGAGAATGGAAAAATTACTATAAATCAGCGACCTTCAAACTGGGATGCGGCATATGATTATTTGAAGATACAGGGGCGTTTTGCAGGAATCACTGATGATACTATAAAGGAAATTATTGAAGAGGCAAAGCAGCGATTTGAGACTTTACTAAAATTGGAGGAATTAAAATGTCTTTAGATTGTTTTTACTATCCCAAAAGTATTGCGATTATAGGAGCGTCAAACAATCCCAATAAGGCTGGCTATCAAATTTCAAATAATATGATGCGCCTAGGTTTTGAAGGAAAGGTGTATTTTGTAAATCCTAAAGAAGATTTTATATTTGGAAAGAAAGCATATGACTCTTTGCTTGATATTGAAGAACCTGTTGATCTAATTGAAATCATAATACCTGCTAAAGGAGTTGTTCAGGTATTTGAACAAGCAGAGCAAAGAGGCGATGTTAAAGCTGCAATTATCATGGCCTCAGGTTTCAGCGAAACTGGAATTCCTGAAGATATTGAGTTTGAAAGAAAAATGCTTGAAATCGCAAATCGCGTAGGAATTCGTGTATTTGGTCCAAACTGTGTAGGTGTAATGAATACGGAAAATCATCTTGATACTACCTTTGCTCCAAATATTACTCAACGTAACGGTGGGATGAGCATTATTTCCCAAAGTGGTTCTATAGGAAGTGCAATCCTTATGTTTACATGTGATCAACCCGTACCTATGGGCTTTAACAAATGGGGTCATGTGGGCAATATGAGTGATGTTACTACAGAGGAGCTTTTGAGATATTACCGCGATGATGAAAAGACTAAGGTTATTGCAATGTACATGGAAGGAATGACTAATGCCCGTAGCTTTTTTGATACAGCAAAGGGGGTTACACCCCATAAGCCTATGATTGTTTTAAAGGTAGGAAGAAGTGAAATTGGTTCCATTGCAGCAGCGTCTCATACTGGGTCATTGGCTGGCTCTGACAAGATTTTTGATGGAGCATTCAAACAGACTGGTGTAATTCGTGTAGATACTGTAGAAGAACTTGTAGATACTGCAAAAGCCTTTTGTATGGTAGATATTCCAAAGGGAAATCGTATTGCAATATTGACGGAAGCCGGCGGACCTGGTGTAATATCAATGGATGAAATAGGTTTAAATGCAGATGTGCATATGGCAAAATTTTCACCTGAAACGGAAGCAAAACTTAGAGAAATACTTCCTAAAATGGCTTTAATATCTCATCCTGATGGATATGTCGACATGACTGCAGCGGCAGACGGACCTCAACATGCAGATGCTTTAGAAGCAATTCTGAAGGATGATGGAGTAGATGCTGTGTTATTACTGAGTGTGCCACCAACATTTTTGATTCCAATTGAAATTGCTAAAGTTGTAAATGAAAAAATTGAAATTGCTAAAGCATATGGTAAGCCCGTATTTGCATGCTTTCTTGCAGGTAACTGGATTCGGGAAGCCCATATAATGATGGAGAACTCAGGAATACCTACCTTTGAGATGCCTCAAAGAGCTGTAAAGGCACTGGTTAATATGATAAAGCATGGAAATTATCTTAAGAGTTTAAAGTAAGGGAGGTGGAAATATGAGTGTATTTTATAATGAATATAAGTCTAAAAATTTATTAAAAGAGTATGGTCTGCCTACCGGCGACTACAAGCTAACTTCTACTAAGGAGCAAGCATTGAAAATTGCGGAAGGCTACGGTTATCCACTGGTAATGAAGATTGTTTCTGACCAGATTATTCATAAAACTGAAGCGAATGGTATTAAGTTGAATGTTACAAGTGCACAGGAAGTTGGGCAGTATTATGATGAACTGATTCGAAATGCTAAGTCATACAATTCAGATGCTGTAATTGACGGAGTTATGATATCACCTATGGTACCATCTGGTGTGGAGGTTATTGTAGGTGGCCTGTATGATGTGCAGTTCGGTCCTGTGGTTATGTTTGGACTTGGGGGGATTTTTGTTGAAATTTTTAAGGATGTACAATTTCGTATGGCTCCTTTAACTAATAAAGATGCACTTGAACTTATTAAATCCATAAAGGCCTTCCCGATGCTTAATGGTGCAAGGGGAAGAAAATCCGTAAATTTGGATGCATTGGCTGATTTAATAGTGAACACAGGGAACTATCTTTCAGAAAATAAGAATGTAAAAGAGATTGACCTAAATCCAGTTATTTGTTTTGACAACAAGGTACAGGTACTCGATGCATCTATAGGTGTTGAGGAGTAGTCTTTTACGCATTACCTATATATTATTAAATCATTTCTGTAAATACCCTCAATTTGATAAAAGTCTAATTGAGGGTATTTAACTATAGGAATAACTGTTACTGCTATTCATTTGTTACACAATGGCAAAGAGAAAATAATTCATACAACAGTGAATTGTTTTTTTTGTCACTAATGGATCTATGACAGAAAACTCAACTATTGGAAGTATGCACGTACTTTTAGTTTTCGCTCAGCCTGCAGACAGACTGAGCGAAAAGTCCTTTTTCGAGAAAATTATGAATAGAGAATATGGAGATTATAATCCAAATTCTCTATATTTTTATCCTTTTATTTAGATGATATAGTTTTATATGTGTTTGTTATGATTGTATAGGTTATTAATTGAAAAAAGAAGCTCATTAGGCCACCTTCAATTGTATTTTTCCTATGATACGTTCTATTAACCCTTTAATACCCATTATTGATATAACTCTTTTAAAATTATATGCAAAAATGGAAACACTAACTTCACCTTTTACCATTCTAAATTTTCTTGTAAGAAGGTAGTAGAAATTCATTGTCCTTTTTATAGTCCCAAAAGGGTGTTCCACAATATTTTGTCTCTTTTTATACTTTGACATACCATTTTTAAGTCGTTCACGGAGTTGTTCTGCCATTGGTTCATTTGGTCCCATAGTACAATCTTAGTGGCTTTAGCCGTTGTGCATTTCTTCTTATTTTTACAATTTGCACATGCATCCAAATTCCTATATCTTTTGGCTATTGTATCTTTTTTAATAGTCATGAATTCCAGGCAATTGCCCTCTGGGCATATATATATGTCTAGATCTTTAATATATTTAAATTTGTCAATAAAATATCTAGAGTCTCCTATGAAATTTGAGTTTCTAGTTTTAGACACATAAGTCGTTATACCATCATTTTCACATTTAATTATGTCCTCTAGATTATAATATTCTTTATCAGCAAGTACTTCTATCTTTTCAACTCCAAGTTTATCTTTTACCTTTGTAGCCATATTATATAGTTGTACTTGATCTGCCGAGGAATTAATCACATCAAATGCAAATACCAAGTTGCTCTTGTCATCTACAGCAGTCTGTATGTTATAGCTTAAATCAGTACCTTGACTAGCTCCGAATTTTACAGTCCTTGCATCAGGATCTATTCTGTTTATTTCATTTGTTCATTTTTTTTCTAAATATTTATATTGATTATCATATTTTTTTAATCTTTCTTTTAAGCTTTCTATGTTTTTTTCGATTTCAGCTTTATTTAGCAATTTGTTTTCAGTTCTTTCTATTAATCTATCATTTATTTCTAGGTTTTGCATGTATTCATTAATTTGAGCTTGTACTTTTTCCCTCATTACAGTAAGCTTACGCTTACTAATATGTCTTCATTTTGACGCAGAAGCTTCTTTTTACTAATAAGATTGTAATAGGAATACCAGAAATACTTATAGTTCAAATATTTATATTTTTTAGATACATTTATAAGATATTTTAAGTTTACATAGTTAAATACTCAACTTTTAAAAATAAGATTGAAGCATTAACTTCCAATGATAGAGTAACGTTCTAATTGTTACTATTAAATTCGAATAAATTCTTTTGAGGGAACAATCCGAATAACCCACCTGTATGAATAAATAGTATGTTTTTAAAGTCATGGAAGTGGCCTTTTTTAATTTCTTCAGTAAGCCCATACATTCCCTTACCTGTATATACAGGGTCAAGTATAATGCCTTCTAGTTTTGCAAATTCATTTATAAAGTTAAGTTCTACTGGTGTACTTAGTGCATATCCTCTACCAACATATCCATCTATTATATTTATTTCACTTTTATCAAACTGAATATCCATATCCAAATATTTATTGCTTTCTATAAGAATTTCATAGATTCTATCTTTAAAATATTTCTCGTCATCACATACGTTAATTCCATATATTTGTGATTCGCTACTTAATAGTTTACTTCCAAGTAGTAATCCTGCATGTGTCCCACCTGAACCTACTGCTATAAAAATTCCATCGAAATGAATATCCATCTCTTTTTCCTGGGCGAGTATTTCTTCCATAGCATTAAAATATCCAAAGCTCCCTATTCCATTTGAAGCTCCCTCAGGTATAATATATGGTTTAAAACCCTTAAGCTCCATTTCTTTTTTTAATTCTTCCATTATTTCCATTCTTCTATTTTTATAATCCTCAGGTGTAATGAATCTTATATCAGCACCTAAAAGTTTATTAATAAACAAATTACCATCTATCTCTGTCTCTTCCTTGCCTCTTAAAACAAGGCCTGACTTCATCCCCATTTTAACTGCTGCTGCGACTGTAGCTCTTGCATGATTTGATTGAATACCTCCGCAAGTTATTAGATAGTCACATCCCATATCAACTGCTTCCTTAATTGAAAATTCAAGCTTCCTTATTTTATTTCCTGAAACCTCAGTTCCAGTATAATCATCTCTTTTTATGTAAATATTAGGTCCGGAAAGAAGCTTTGATAATCTATCAAGCTTTTCGATTTTAGTTGGAAGATTTGCCAATTTAATTCTATCTGGTATTTTTATCATAATTTTAATCCTACTTTCTTCGCATTATTTATTTTGATAAACAGTTAATATTATTTATGATATTGTTTACAACCTTTTTAATATGCTAATCTAAAACTTTAAATTTTGCATACCTTTTATAGCAAGGTTCTTAATTATATGCTGCAAAATTTTATAGCCCTAATCATTGAACAATATTGTTTCATAGATTAAGGTTTGTTTTTTAGAGGTTTAATATAATATTCATGATATAATATGGTACATATTATATCAGTTGGTAAGTATGGACGTCAAGGTACCAACAGTAATCTAATAAAGATTAAGTAATCTAATAAAGATTAAGTAATCTAATGAAGATTACTTAATCTAATGAAGATGAAATTTTAGGAATTGTTTACGATATAACCCATAAAAAATTGTATGGATTGAATAAGCCCAAATGCATAACCCAAAAATAATGGTGAATAATTTATAATATATAAAAAAAGAAGGCACTGTATTTTACAACAATGCCTTAACTCAACTACAGTTAAACTAATTCTCTTTTTTACAACAAAGATCACAGCAATTAGGTCAAGTACCATGATGATGGTTTTTTCTCACATTGAATCCGGAGCATCTGTTTGAATATAAGTCAATTGACCTCCTGGATACACTCCATTGTTAGTAACTTTATAATCATCATGATTGTGCATAGGATAAAATTGAGGAAAAAAGTTGTCATTAATACATGAAGGTTCATCGCAAATATCAACATAATTGACTGTATTTATATTATTGATGTTGACTGGCTGCGTTGGGATATTAGCTATTGCGTTTGGTTCTATTTTTCTTATTTTATGCATTTGCTTGCACAAGGAGGATATACAATTTTGTCCATTTACAATATAGTTTCTATATTGCGGACGCTTATCTTCAGCCATTATCAATAGATCATACGTTTCTCCTGAGCCTATGGTAGATGTAAAGCCCATTTCAAGACCTTCATGTCCTTGTAAGCCTAGTGCTTCAGATATTTTCAAGAGTGGGCTTGGACTAGCATCCTTACCTATTACTGCAAAATGCCATCCGTGAATATGCCATGGCACAACCTGATAGCCCATATTAATCATTCTAAGAAGAAACATTTCTCCTGTTTTTACATGCACATAGGATTCGTAGTTAGGCTCAGATACATCATCACAGTATAGATCTGAATTTAATGGATAGGGAAGTAAGGTATCTGGGAAGGCACGACCATTAACAAGCCAAAAGTCAGGTCTAAAATCCACGGGATTAAAATTACCACCAGTTTCAACGCTATCATGCCATCTAGTATCTATATCAGAAAGTAACATGATATATTCCTTGTCCGAATAAGAATGTATATCATTGTATGCAAAATTTCTATTTGTGGCAGTTTTAGAAATATGGTCTTGTATTATTCCTTCATAGAACCAGCTACCATTCTGTAATTTTCTAATGTTAGCCGCTGCAAGACTTTTCATTGAAGGATATACAACCAATGCTCCGTACATACCCATCTGAACATGTTCAGATGCTTCAACATGGCAATGATACATATAGGTTCCGGGATGTTCCATATCAAGAAAATAAGTTGCTACAGGTGGGGCTAAATCAAAATCCATCCACATAGGAACTCCAAAGGACGATTCAGGGAAGCCATCTATTTGAGTAGCTACATCTTCAGCTCATAATATGACAGAAATAGTAGAATTGATACAAATTGAATGCTAAAATTAAAATCAAATTCTCTTAGTTCCCACTTTTATCCATTGGAATAATCTACTTTTAAATGATGAAAACTAAAACTCATATTTAATTCTTTTTCATTGCACATAAGTTTAAGAATAATTAACGTTGTGATTAAATCTTATGTAGACAATAATTTATACAAGCAAACACATATTCTTAATAGAGGTTCATTAATTACATATAAAAAGTAAAAATATTGACAAAGAAAAGTATAGAGAGTATGATGTAAATAATAAGAGCTATTAACAAATAATAAATAAACGGAGACGAGAATATGAATGAAATACTTAAATTATTAAATAATCATAGATCAATTAGAAACTATAAATCGGATGTTGTAAGTGAAAAAGATTTAGACTCAATAATAAGAGCAAGTCAAGCTGCTCCTTCTTCTATAAATGGGCAACAAGTTACGATAATTAGTGTACAGAATGTAGAGAAGAAAAATAAACTATCAAAACTTGTGGGAGATCAAGTTTATGTAGATAAGGCACCTGTTTTTTTAGTGTTTTGTGCGGATTTTTATAGAGCAAAGCTTGCAGCTGAAATTAATGGTGAAAAGTTAGTAATTACTGAAAGTGAAGAGGCAAAATTAGTAGGTGCGGTAGATGTAGGGTTGGCACTTAGTAATGCGATAGCCGCAGCAGAGTCATTAGGTCTTGGCATTGTACCAATTGGGGGTATTAGAAAAGAGGCGGAGGCAGTAGCTGAACTTTTAGAATTACCTGAATTTGTATATCCTATGGTGGGACTTGTAATTGGTCATCCGGCTGATAAGTCAGAAGTTAAACCAAGGTTTCCTAAAGAGGTGATTTATAATAAAGAAGTTTACAATAAAGATTCTTTAGACTTAAAATCAAAAATCAAAAAATATGATAAAGTAGTTAAAGATCATATGATAAAAGTAACAGATGGAAGACTTAGTAATTCTTGGAGTCAGGATATATCAGGAATATATAAACAATTTTATTATCCAAAAGTTAAAGCATCACTTGAAAAACAAGGATTTAGTGGTAATAAATAAAATATACATTACACTAACAATTATAATATTTAAAATAAATTTAAGCTAGGAGATTACAAATGTCAAAATTATTTAGTAACTTAAAGATAAAAGATATGGAATTAAAAAATAGAATAGTGATGCCTCCAATGTGCATGGATTCTTGTGATGAGGATGGCTTTGCAAACAACTGGCATTTTATACATTATTCAACTAGAGCTATTGGTGGAGTTGGTCTTATTATACTGGAATCAACTGGAATTGAGCCTGGTGGTCGTATAACTGATAATGATTTGGGTATATGGTCTGACAATCAGGTTGAAAATTTATCAGATATAGTAAATGAATGCCATAAATATGGAGCAAAAGTTGGTATTCAAATTAATCATGCTGGAAGAAAATCTGAAACACTTTCATATCCGATTATTGCCCCAAGTCCTATTGCCTTTAATGATGATTATAGGTGTCCAAATGAAATGACAAAAGAGGACATTATGAATACCGTCAATTTATTCAAAGCTGCGGCTAAAAGGGCGTTATCAGCTGGTTTTGATTTATTAGAAATACACGGTGCCCATGGGTATTTAATAGGAGAATTTCTATCCCCATTAACCAATAAAAGAAAAGATGAATACGGCGGCACTCGTGAAAACCGAGTGAGATTCTTAAAGGAAATTATACAAGCTGTGAAAACTGTTTGGCCAGAAACTAAACCATTAGAATTAAGAGTGTCTGCAGAAGACTACGCCGAAGGTGGAAACAGTGCAGAGGAAACTGCATCACTAATAGACCTTATAAAAGACATGGGGATAGATATCGTTAATGTTAGTTCCGGTGGAACTGTACCTGCAAGAATATCTACATACCCAGGCTATCAAATTAGCTACGCTGAAACAATAAAGAAACAATGTAAGCTTCTAACTATAGGAGGCGGCCTTATCACTTCTCCACTTATGGCAGAAGAAATGTTACGCAATAACAGATCAGATTTGATATATTTAGGAAGAGAACTATTAAGAAATCCTTATTGGGCATTTGGAGCAGCTAGACAATTAGATGAAAATATAGAATGGCCCATTCAATATAAGCGAAGCAATAAAGTAAATAAAAACGGATTTTAGATTGTGATGATTATATCTTAATTATATTACTATTACCTTATACAATGATGGCTAAATGCATACAACATAAAATAATATATGTAGGAAGGAGAAAAAACATGAATAAAAAAATATTATTAATTTCTACAAGTGAAAGCAATATGAATGGACATCCAACTGGTTTATGGTTAGAGGAACTTGCAGAACCATACAATATATTCAAAAAAGCTGGATTAGAAGTAGATATAGCTTCAATTTCAGGTGGGAAAGTAATATTGGATAAAAATTCTATTCCAAATGGGATTCCTAAAGAATATGAAGTGGCTTACAGCTTATTAGAGAATACACAATCTTTAGAAAATACAATGAAAAATTCTTATGATGCTATATTATTTGCGGGTGGACATGGTCCATTAATTGACTTCGTAAATAACAAAAACATAGAAAAATTAATTTTAGATACCTATAAAAGTAAAAATATTGTAGCTGGTGTATGTCATGGTGTTGCAGCTTTTGCAAACATTAAAAATAAAGATGGAAAATATTTTGTAGATGGTAAAAGGTTAACTGCCTTTACTAATTCTGAAGAGGTCCTTGCTGGTTTAGCAGATAAAGTTCCTTTCGCATTAGAAAGTAGGTTAATGCAGCAAGGAGCAATTATTGATAAAGCTGCAGATTTTAAAGAGAAAGTAGTTGTAGACAAAAATTTTATAACCGGTCAAAATCCTCAATCAAGCCATAAAATAGCTGAGATAATTTTAGAAAATTTAATAAATAAAAAATAATTAATTAAAATAAAACCTTGTTAAAATACACACAATAATTTGGTTAAACCTAAACTTGTAATGTATACCAATTAGGTATATGATAAATGTATACAGTTTAGGTATACATTTAATGAAATATTTTACAAGTATGGTTGGTACAGCAAAATACATCATTTAGATGGGGACTATAGGTAGAAAAAAATGTTTGTATACCAAGACATTAGTGAAAGGGGATAATTTAATGAACAAAGTTATGGATTTAGATGAAGTAATTGAAAAAGTTCACGATGGAGCTACAATTATGTTTGGTGGCTTTCTAGGGGTGGGTGCACCGCTTAAAGCGATTGACAAATTAGTAGAAAAAGGCGTTAAAGAGTTAACTATAATATCAGCAGTTAACTCTTATCCCGGTCAAGATTTTGACATGGCACTATTGTACAAAAACAAGCAAGTTAAAAAATTAATTACTGCTCATTCTAGTACATGCCAGCTTGCGTTGGAACAATTTAAAAATGGAGATATTGAAATTGAATACTTCCCAATGGGTAGTCTTGTTGAAAAAATTAGGGCAGCGGGTTCTGGATTAGGTGGAGTTCTTACCACTACAGGTGTAGGTACATTAGTTGAAGAAGGCAAACAAAAACTTTTAATAGATGGTAAAATGTATTTAATTGAATTGCCACTGAAAGCTGATTTTGCATTTATTAAAGGTTACAAAGGCGATAGATTAGGAAATATACAATATCGTGGTTTAGCCATTAATACCAATCCAATTATGGCTATGGGCGCAGACTATACAGTAGCAGAAGTGAATGAAATAGTTGATGTTGGCGGTATTGAACCAGAACGCGTTGGTACGCCAAGTGTATTTGTACAAGCCGTTGTTCAAGGATATTCATTTGATGAACATAAAAAGATATATACTGATTTATGGGTTCGTTCAAAGCAATTAAAATAATAATAATTGATTATTAATAAATCAAAGGAGGTAATAAGTATGGAAGCAAGAGAAATAATTGCTCGTAGAGCTGCTAAGGAACTAAGTAATGATCAAGTGGTGAATTTGGGGTTTGGAATGCCTACAGCAGTAGCCAATTATTTAGCTGAGGGTGTGGAAGTAATATTACAATCTGAAAATGGTTGCTTAATGTTTGGACCTACTCCAAAACTTGGGAAGGAGGATCCTGATGTTGCAAACGCTGGTGGTCAACCGATTACCTTAATACCAGGATCTGCGGTTTTTGATTTGGCTACATCATTTTGCATTATTCGCGGAGGGCATGTTGATTCAACAGTCTTAGGAGCACTTGAAGTAGATCAAGAAGGCAATATTGCCAATTGGGCTATGCCACTTGCAACAGGGAAATTTGCACCAGGTATGGGTGGTGCTATGGATTTAGTAAATGGGGCTCGCAAAGTTATTGCTACATTGAAGCATTCTAGTAAAAGTGGATCTAAGATATTAAAAAAATGTCTTCTTCCAATTACAGGCAAGGGAGTAGTTGATGTTATCGTTACTGAAAAAGCAGTATTTGAAGTAACCCCTACTGGACTGGTACTTACTGAAATATTTGAAGGCCTAAATGTTGAGGATATTCGTAGTATTACAGAGGCTGATTTTACAGTTTCTGATAAGGTAGCCGTATATAGGGTGTAGATATTTGTTAATTAGGAAACCAATTTACAATTTTTGAAAATATAATAAAATATTAATTAAAGGCACCCAAATGGGTGTTTTTTTATGTTTGCTAAATTTAAAGGATAATTATAGAAGTTTGTCGAATTATGTTAATAGATTTGAATTACATAATATTTAAGCTGGCGAGCTTTGAAATAGAAATTTGTATTGAATAATAATATTAACGGAGGAAGCTAATTTTGCCATATAGATGGGTAATAAAGCATAAATTTAGCAACAGGAGGGTCATAAATGAACTATGATGAAATGAGAAAAATTTTGAGCAGCGTATTAGAAAAAGAAGATGATAAGTTGGATATACCTTCAGAGGAAGATTGGAAAAAATTATATAAGAAATTTAATTGTTGTTTTAATAAAGATTTTATGAATTTTATAAATCTAATGGCTGAGTATTCTTTTCCAGGAGATATTTATAATGTATCAAGTGGAAAAACTAATGATAATGATTTAATAGATTTCGTTTACGATTATGAAGTCAAATCAGGGGAATGGAATAAGAAAATGATTCCTTTCTATGGTATAGGTAATGGAGATTACCTTTGTATTAGTAAAGAAAAAAGTCCGAATACACCTGTATATTATTTTTATGCAGAAAGACAATTAACTGAGGAGTATTGTAGTTCATTCGAAGAGTGGATTAAGCAACTTCCAACATTTTTAGCGTAAGAGAAGACTTTGCATCTATAGAGTATGCAAGTGAAATTTGCAGAGCAGAAATAGATAAAGTTAACCATACAGCTGCAAGAGTTAATATGTTATTTTACGAGGAGGAATAGTAATGAAAATAGAAGTTTGGTCCGATTTTGTGTGTCCCTTTTGTTATATAGGTAAAAGGAGATTAGAAATTGCTTTAGAAAAATTTGAACATAAGGAGGAAGTTGAAGTAGTTTTTAAAAGCTTTGAGCTTGATCCATTATCTAAAAAGAAGTTTGATGGAAATATTCATGAGATTATAGCAAAAAAATATGGCATACCTGTAGAACAAGCCAAAGCATCAAATAATCAACTAGTGGCGGAGGCTAAAGTTATAGGCCTTAACTATAATTTTGATGATTTAATCCCAACAAATACTTTTGATGCTCATAGAGTAGTACATTATGCAAAAACAGAAGGTAAGATGAATGAGTTATCAGAAAGAATTTTTAAGGCGTATTTTGTAGATTCTTTAAATATATCTGATCATAAAGTATTAACTAGTCTTGCTTATGAAGTTGGTCTTAATAGCGATAAAGCATTAAGTATTTTGGAATCAGATCAGTATGGTAAAGAAGTAAGAAAAGATGAAGAAACTGCTTCAAAACTCGGAATTAGTGGTGTTCCTTACTTTGTGATTAATAACAAATATGCGGTATCTGGTGCACAACCGCCTGAATTATTTTTAGAGGCGCTTGAGAAAGCAAGAGATGAAGAATATAAGTTATAGTAATGACGGGAAAAAGAGCATGATTTACTCCACCTCGTCCTATATAGTAAAGAATATAAACAACCATAATTATAAAAGTTCCTCCAACGAGAGCAAGTGGAGGATTTTTCTTCGCATATTTTAATTCAGCATTGATAATAAATTAGTGCCATAAACCAGCCAACATAATATCCATATTTCTCACCCATAGCAACTTCTGCATAATCTACTATACAATTTACCTTATCGTATTTAGTTGCCATTAAAGCAAAAGTATAGGCACAAGAAATCATAATAATACCGCCAATAACCCAAGCCAAAATACCTAGTGTAAGATTTCCCACAGTTGCAGTTAATACTTTTTCTGCCTTAAAGAAAACACCACTGCCTATAACAATACCAACAACCATCGCTATCGCGGTAACAAAACCAAATTTTTTTCTAATTCTGTTTTAATAATTAAACAATTCCTTCCTAATCTATAATTTTAGCGAATTTGTTATATAATTACACTTTATAACAATATTGTAATATTGCATTTATTTACACTGGTATTATTATAAAAACAATGTATGATATACACATATGAATACTTGGTATTGGTTTAAAATCCTTTAATTTTTACTCAAGAATAGTTTAGATTCTGGGTGTATTTTATATTTTTTAGGCTTAAAACTAGAGCTACTTGCAATGGTATGGTATAAAAATAAGACTTGAGAGGATGATTAAGATGATATTAAAAAAGACATTATCAATTGGAGTGGGGTTAACATTAGCTTTTAGCCTAATAGCATGTGGAAAAACTACTGCCCCAAAAACTACTACAAAGAGTATTCCAGTAAAGAATATAGTAGTAGGGGTGTGCGCAGGTCCTTATGGTGATATGTTTAAAGATGCAATTCAACCAGCATTAGAACAAAAGGGATATAAGGTTACAATTAAGGAATTTAGTGATTATATTCAACCTAATAATGCACTTGAAAACAAAGAAATTAATCTTAATATATTTCAGCACTCTGTTTATCTTAAAAAATTTGCTACTGATAACAAATTAGAAATAACTGCAATTACAAAAATACCTACTTTAAGTATGGGGGCTTATTCAAACAAAGTTAAATCCTTAGATAAACTAAAAGAAGGTGCACTAGTTACTATCCCAGATGATGTTGTAAATTTAACAAGATCATTAAAGGTTCTTGTAGCTGCAGGCCTTATAAAAATAGATCCTAAAGCAGATATTGTAACGGCAACAGTAAAAGACATATCATATAATCCTAAAAAACTTATATTTAAGCTTATCGCAGCACCAAGTCTTCCAAGGACTTTAGAAAGTGCAGACTTAGCACTTATTCCTGGTAATTATGCAATTGGAGCAGGACTTAAACCTAGCGAAGCTTTATATAATGAGAAACTAGCTGACGGTTATTTTAATATTATAGCTGTAAGAACAGCAGATGTAAATTCTCAGTTATCAAAAGATATATTAGAGATAGTGAAATCCGCAAAATTTAAATCAGTAATTGATGATACTAAGGGTCAATATTCTGCCTTCCAAAAACCAGCTAATTATTAATTACAGGAATTACAAATTTCATTTTAATAGAAGGAGGCATGTTTTAACGATATTTCAGATGTTTAATTTAGTTGAAAGCAAAACTGTTTATGAGAATATCGCCTTTTCGCTTAAAGCTGCAGGTAAAACTAAAGATGAAATATACACAAGAGTTAATGAACTTTTACAGGTTGTTGGATTAATGGATAAAGCAAAAAGTTATCCTTCAAAATTAAGTGGAGGACAAAAACAAAGGGTAGGAATTGCAAGGGCACTAGCAAATAATGCTCAAATATTATTGTGTGATGAACCAACCTCAGCCCTTGATATTGAAGCTACTGCAGCTATTTTAAAGTTACTTAGAGATATAAATGAAAAATATGGAATAACTATTATAATTATAACTCATGAATTAGAGGTCATAAAAGCTATTTGCAATAAAGTTGCAGTTATGAATAAAGGAAAGGTTGTTGAGGAAGGCCTAGTCTATGATTTATTCACAAAACCAAAACATGAATTTACAAAACAACTTTTAGAACATTCTTCAAAATTTGAGTTACCAAAAGAACTTATTAAAAGTTTAAAAGGTACTATAGTAAAAATTAAATACATAGGAGAATCTGCTACAGATCCAGTGCTATCCAAACTTTCAACTAAATATAATGTGACCTTTAATATACTTCATGGAAAAATTGAGTATATTAGGGATTTACCTGTGGGAATATTATATTTGAATATAACTGGTAGTGATGAGAGCATAATAGAAGCTATTAATTACTTGAAAATTAGTACATTCAGTGTGGAGGTGATTAACTATGGTATCAAATAATTTTGACCTTTTGCAAGAATTAGTATTAGCACTTAAAGAAACCTTTCTTATGGTTTCTGTATCGCTTATAGGTGCGATTATAATTGGTGGGCTACTTGGACTTTTTCTTTTTTTAACTTCTAATAATTTATTTTTAAAAAACAGAGTGCTAAATGAAATTTCAGGGGTTACTATAAACATAATAAGATCGATACCATTTATAATACTGTTAGTACTTCTTATACCACTTAGTAAGGCAATTGTGCATACAACTATTGGACCATCTGCTGTTATAGTGCCACTTTTAGTATCAGCAATAGCTTTTTATGCAAGGCTTTCGGAAGTTTCTTTTAGGAATGTAAGTAAAGGCGTTCTAGAGTCTGCAGTAGCATCCGGTGCTAAAGCTATAGACATAATAATTGGTATACTTATACCAGAGGCACTTCCACAACTCATAAATGGAATAACTATAACTGCTATTGCTTTAATTGGATATTCAGCTATGGCAGGTACTGTTGGTGGCGGTGGCATAGGGAATTTAGCAATACAATATGGTTACGAACGTTATAATACGACAGTAATGGTAATATGTGTTGTTGTATTAATTGTGATAGTTCAAGCTTTACAATTGTTAGGCGATTTTTCTTCAAAACGAGTAAATAAAAAATAAATAATAAGGAAGTGCATTATGCCAGGTTTAAGCAATCGAACGGCCTCTTTCACTGAATCTATAATTAGAAAGATGACAAGAATTTCAAGTAAATATAATGCAGTAAATCTTTCTCAGGGATTTCCAGACTTTGATCCACCTAAAGAACTATTAAATTCATTAAGTGATGTAGTAAATAAAGGACCTCATCAATATGCTGTTACTTGGGGAGCACAGAATTTTAGAGAAGCACTTTCAAAAAAACAGTCAAGATTTATGGGTATAAATATAGATCCAAATAGTGAAATTGTTGTCACTTGTGGAAGTACAGAAGCAATGATGGTAGCAATGATGTCAGTTTGTAATCCAGGAGACAAAGTAATAGTCTTTTCTCCTTTCTATGAAAACTATACTGCAGATGCTATTTTATCAGGAGCAGAACCTATATTTGTTTCATTACGCCCACCAAGTTTTAATTTCAATATAAACGAGTTAGAGTCAGCTTTCAAACAAAATCCTAAAGCACTAATACTTTGTAACCCTTCCAACCCAACTGGGAAAGTGTTTACATATGATGAATTGAAAATTATTGCAGGTTTTGCGGAAAAATACGATACATTTGTAATTACAGATGAGGTTTATGAACATATAATTTATGCACCATATAAACATACTTATTTTGCATCACTTCCCAATATGTTTGACAGGACAATTTCTTGTAGTTCTTTATCAAAAACATATTCAATAACTGGATGGAGATTAGGTTATATTATAGGGCCCAAAAGAATTGTAGATGTCGCAAAAAAAGTACATGATTTTCTAACAGTTGGCGCAGCGGCACCTTTGCAAGAGGCAGCGGTCACAGCATTGAATTTTGATGATGATTATTATGTTGGATTACAAAAGGTATATACACATAAGCGAGATTTATTTTTAAGAGGACTTGATGATATAGGATTAACATATACAACTCCACAAGGTGCTTATTATATAATGGTAGACATCTCGGAATTTGGTGTAAGTGATGATATTAAATTTTGTGAGTGGTTAGCAAAAGAGGTTGGTGTTGGTGCAGTTCCTGGTTCAAGTTTCTTTAGAGAAGATGTCAATCATTTAATTAGACTACATTTTGCAAAAAAGACGGAGACATTAAATGATGCACTAAATCACCTATCAACATTAAGACACAAAGCTATAGGGTTACACTTATAAGTAATAATTCCTCAATTACGAAGCTGATGTCCACAAACAGGTCCATACTAGTACAGTATAATATGTTATAATTGGATATAACATATTGAAGAAAGATAGACAACTTTGAGATGCATAATGAAAATTACAAGGAGGAGATAATAATGGAAGTTATATCAAGCTTTCAAGTTAATCATATTAAGTTATTAAGAGGTTTTTATGAATCTAGGATAGATGGAGATATCATTACTTATGATCTAAGAATGAAAGAACCTAATAGAGAACAGGTTATGTCAACAGGTTCTTGCCATACTACTGAACATATAGGTGCTACGTACCTAAGAAATGCAGACATAGCTAAAGACGTTATCTACTTTGGACCTATGGGTTGTAGAACAGGGTTCTACATGATTATGAGGAATATAGATAAGACAAAGGCTATTGAAATAGTAAAAGATATGATGAAATTTGTATTAGCGTTTGAAGGAGAGATACCAGGAGCACAGCCTGATCAGTGCGGTAATTATTCAGATATGGATCTAATAGGAGCAAAGAAAGATGTACAAGAATATCTTGATACTCTTCTTAATGCAACTTCTTTAAATGTAAACTATCCAGAAATAAAATAGTAAGTTAGGTTACCTAGATTAAAGGTATTAGTAAAAAACGACATTTCAAGATAATATAATCACCATAGAAGATTAGATTTTGAGCTTCTATGGTGATTATTTCTATTTAAAAAGTAAAGGAGTATCAAATATAAATAAACAATTAGTATGTAAAAAAGAATATTTAAACTACCTTAAATTTAAAATAATGATATTTTAAATTAATTAATAGATTATGTTATAATCTCTAATTTTTAGAATTTATGTTATAATTAGTATAAGGATTATTGTAAGTTATTTGTAAAGCGTAAAGGTGGTGTGATTTTGAAAAAAGGATTTTCAATAATTATTAATTTGTGTGGAATTACAAGTATTATATTACTTATATGCTTTTTTATAGGTAATATTGTTCAAGGTAAAATTGGTAAGGAAGATTTTATACCTATAGGGTTTATATTGATTTCTCTAAGTTTAAATCACAATAAAAATAAGAATCATAAAGAATACAAAAAATATGATGGAATAAAAAAAGTTTTTACTGGATTAATATTTTTTTATATTATAATATTGGTAATAATGATATTTGGACAATGGTTTCATTGAATTCAATTGCTGAAGGAGAAATTTATACAACAGGACTAATAGATATAGGCTTAGATAGAGTGATTGAAAATAGACAAGTCAATAAATTTATTATTGACTTTGTAATAACACTATAGTAAAATTAACTAAACAGTTAGTTAGTTGTTATTTAGTAATTAAATAATATATAAACTTAGGAGCTTAATATGAAAGAAAAATCAAATTCACAGAATGATAAAGCACTGATAACTCAGAAAAAAATACTGGAGGCTGCAACTCAAATTTTTTCCGAAAAGGGTTTTTGTGGAGCCAGAGTGGATGAAATTGCTGCTAGAGCAAAAGTCAATAAAGCAATGATTTATTATTACTTTGAGAGCAAAGAAAAGCTGTTAAAAGAGCTTATTAATGGGTATAGAACAGAAACTAGTGACGTAGTAGGAAAGCTGGCAAAAAACATTGACTGGAATGACGAAGAGCAGGCTGATAAATTTTATGAAGAATTATTCGATTATATGGAAGTAAAAAAAGATATATTACGAATTATAATTATTGAGGCTTTAAAAACTTCTTCTAGTGACGTTACAATTTTTGATACGTTATTACCATCACTTGAATTTAAACTAAACAAACTGCAGGAGAAAAGTATATCAATAGATGATTCTGTTGGGCTTATGTTATATTCATTTTTCTTTAGTATGGTGCCTGGATCGGTATTTTTAGCATTAGGGGATAGATGGTCTAATTTTTATGGCTTTGATAAGGAAAACACAAAAAAAAGATTTAGAGAAGTGTTTAGAGAATTTCGTAAGGTATATTATAAATCCGCAATAAAAGAAAAATAATGAGACCAGATTCAATATAAGTTAATTACATAACTTAAGTTTTAATGGGCTGTTAAAGCCTTTTTTTTAATATTAACTAAATAGTTAGTTATCTATTATGTTACAAAATTAATTAGCATAAAGTTATAAAGGATGTGTGGTATGGATAAACATGAAGAACGATACATGTGGGTGGCCCTCACAGTTGTTATTGTAGGTACTTTTATGGCCATTTTGGACTCTAGTATAGTAAATGTGGCCATTCCTAAACTGATGACGATATTTAAAGTTTCTACAGATCAAATTGAATGGATACTTACAGGATACATGCTCACTATGAGTATAGTTATTCCATTTACGGGTTACCTCGGAGATAGATTTGGGATTAAAAAGCTATATATTTTTGCCTTAACAGTATTTACTATAGGTTCTGCTCTTTGCGGATTGTCAACTAGTATTGACACAATGATTGCAGCTAGAGTTGTGCAGGCTATTGGTGGCGGTATGATAATGCCAGTTGGTATGGCTATGATATATCAGATTGTACCACTTGAAAAGAGAGGGTTAGCCCTTGGAGTTTGGGGTATATCAGCAATGGCAGCTCCTGCTATTGGGCCAACCTTAAGTGGATATATTATTCAA
>NZ_DATCQT010000124.1:0-1876 GCF_036569345.1 Clostridium sp. | reverse complement strand
TATCTCAACTGTTTTTTGATTTTCTAATGCGAAATATAGTGTTTTGTTCTAACTCATTCATAATTCAAAATGCTATCGCATAACTACATGTAAAATAAACCCAGTATAATAAAAAATTATACTGGGTTTGTAAACAACCTGCCACAACTAATTTATAAATTAGTTGTGGGTTTTCTTATTTAATATAGTTATTCGAATAGAGTATACCGCAGACGAGCGTCAACTAATAGTCTTCAAAGTGGCATTATATGTTGGTGAAGATGATTACTATAAAAAGCGTTATGACACAAGACTTGAAAAATCAGCACAGCTTATTGAAGAATTTATAAAGTATGTGGATATAGAAATACAAAGTGCATTGCCAAGAAGTCCTTTGGGCGCAGCCTTAGAATATAGACGCAAGCTATTACCGAGCTTTAAAATCTTTTTAACTGATGGATCCCTAGAAATTGATAATAATGCATCCGGAAGAGCGATAAAACCTTTTATTATTGGTGAAAAAAATTGGATACTGTGTAATTTAGAAAATAAGGATAAGGATACGCTGTTAAAATATATGCCTTGGTCCAAGGAATTACCTGAAACTGTAAAACTTCAAAATAAGAATCTTCATAGTAAAAAAGATTAAAAAATAATCCAGTAGAAAAGCACTTGCTGCTTACTACTGGATTTAGTTTATCAAACAATTTCCTAAAAAACATACGGAGAATTTTTGACGCTTACAATTGAATGGACAACTTATGTTTATTATTTGGTTAAATGTATGGTGTTTTCAACATGGGACTTAAAATTTGCTAAAGCAGGTGACATATATCCATCTGTTCGCCAGACCATTTGAATTTTTACTAGACAATGAGGGCTACGGACGTGAATAAGTGAAATTTTCTGCATATCAAGTCCTGGTAGGAAGGGGACTAGTGCAACACCAAACTTTGCGCCAACAAGCCCAGCAACAGTCCGTTCTTCAAAAGCCTCGAAAGACATTGTGGGATGGAACCCAGCATCAAGGCAAAGATTCTGAACAACATCATGCAGTGCAGTTTCAGGTCTATAAAGGACAAATGGGTCAGTGGCTACTTCGCACAAATTGACTTCCTCTTTATCAGCAAGGCAATGGTCTTTATGAACAATTAAAAATAGTTCTTCATTCATGATTGGAAAAGAGCTTAAATTTTTAATTGGTTCTTGCGGTGCACAGAAACCAACATCAATTTCTGCTGACTCTATTTTGCTCAGAATTTTCTTTGTGGTATCTTGAGTTAATTGAAATCCTATTCCTGGTTTCTGTTTTTGAAATTCACTAATCAAATTAGGTACAAAACTTGAACCAAGTGTTTGAATGAATCCAAGTGAGATGTTACCATGAAAGGGATCCACCATATTGTTAATTTCTTGCTTTGCTTTGTCTATTTCCCACAAAGCTTGATTTGCATGTTTAAGGAAAATTTCACCGTATCGATTTAAGACTACACCGTGGCTTTTTCGCTCAAACAATGGGACTCCTAATTCGTCTTCAAGTCTGGAAATTGATCGACTTAGTGCAGATTGTGAAAGAATTAGTTCATCAGCTGCCCTTGTAAAATTGCAAATACTAGACAGTGTTTGAAAATATTTAAGTTGATTACAGTCCATAAAAACGATTACCCCCTAAAAAAATAAGTGATATTACAATTATGCATCAAAGTTGTGCAAAACACAATTAGTTATGCATAATACAAAGTGATATAATACATAAGGCTCAATTGCAAAAGTAACTTCCACCCCTAACTCATTCAACAGTGGAAATTAGTCTTACAAATTAAAGGGTAGATTTTACCCTTACGAATTAGTATGCTAAGATTAGATATACCAAGAGAGTAATGCTTATACTAGGTAT
>NZ_DATCQT010000123.1:0-2046 GCF_036569345.1 Clostridium sp. | reverse complement strand
CTTCCTTATTTTTTATTTTAATAATAAAAGTTTATATGAAGTGTTCATTATGAGATACTTTTTTCTATTTTATAGAGTAAAAAAATTAAATTAATGCAATTAGTACTCATCCGCCACCGCTGTTAGCGGTTTAGTTCAATTGTCTTTTCACGACATTATTATTTTTCACAATTATTATATTAAATGGTTTTTAAATGTATATCAACTATAAAATGAATGTAGATATATAACCTATCTTTTCACAAGTGGAAAAGCAATTACCTCTTTGATAGACGTTGCACCAGTTAAAAACATTATCATTCGATCTATACCAATACCTAATCCCCCTGCTGGTGGCATACCTGTATCAATTGCAACTGCGAATTCTTCATCCATAGGACTTGCGGTTTCAAGTCCTGCTCTTAACTTATTTGCCTGTTCATTCAATAATACTCTCTGTCTTAATGAATCATTAAGTTCAGAATATGCATTCCCAAGCTCTATTCCGTAAGCATATGGTTCAAATCTCTCAATTAACTCTGGATTATCCCTATGAATCTTACAGAGTGGAGAAGAATCCATTGGAAAATCAATTACAAATGTTGGTTGAATTAAATCTTGTACACAATATTCATCAAAAAGAGCAATAATCAATTCACCTTTAGATGCTTCCATAATATTGAGACCTTCCTCCTGATTTGCTTTTAACAATCCTTTTTCCTTTATAGAATCAACAATTATCTCTTTGGCTAAAACTTCAACATCAATACCAGTATGACTTTTGACTAAATCGCACATTCGTTCCCTCTTCCAAGGTGCTTTAAAATCTATTTCAGTACCATCATAAACCACTTTAGATGTCTCATTAACTTTATCGAAAACATATTCAAATAGATTTTCCATCAAATTCATCATATCATTGTAATCTACGTAAGCCATATAACACTCAAATAATGTGAATTCAGGATAGTGAGTTTTATCAATTCCTTCATTTCTAAATGATCTTGCTATTGTATAAACTCTTTCTATTCCTCCAACCATCATCCTTTTTAAATAAAGTTCAGGAGATACATTCATGTATACTTCAGTATTTATTGAATTTACCTTAGTAGTAAATGGTTTTGCTTCTCCTCCACCATATTTAGTATCAAGAATTGGTGTATCTACTTCTATAAAATCTTTTTCATTCAAGAACTCTCTTAATGCCGATATAGCCTTTGATCTATTAATAAATCTTTGTTTAACGTCATTATTCATAATCATATCTAAAGAACGGTGTCTCTGCCTTAAATCTATATCTTGAATACCATGATATTTTTCAGGTAAAGGCCTAATTGCTTTAGAAAGTATAGTTAAATCAGTCATTTTTAATGTTATTTCCTCTGTTTTAGTTTTAAAAACTGTGCCTTGTACTCCAATTAAATCTCCAACATCAATTAATTTTATCAGACTATATTTTTCAATTCCTATATTGCTTTTACTTACAAATATCTGAATGTCGCCAGATTGATCTCTGATATTTAGAAACGTAGCATTCCCCATTCTTCTTAAAAGCATTATTCTGCCAGCAACTCTAAATATCTCTTCACTGCTTACAGTATTAAAGTTGTCTATTATGAAATTTGAATGAGTTACGTTATTATAGGAATATGGATAGGGGTTTATACCTTTTTCTATCAATAGATTAAGTTTTTTAATTTTCTCAACTACCACTTCATTTGCATCTGGCATTATTTCCTTCAAAGCATTAATTTCAGTATAATTTTTATACATATCGGATACCACCTTTCATATTTTTACATACAAATTACCAAAATAAAAAAGCTCTCACCCCCAAGACTATTGTCTTGGGGACGAAAGTTAGCTACTTCGTGGTACCACCCCAGTTTATTAATATATTACCATATTAACCTTTTCAAGTACGGTTATTTATATACCTTATACTCTAACCCTATAACGGGAGTTCCCGTCAACACCTACCCCTAATCAAATAGGCTCAATGTGAAACTCTGAGGTCTTTTTCAATAAATACTTCTTTGCTCCTTCTCACCAATCGGAGTTCTCTTT
>NZ_DATCQT010000122.1:0-6949 GCF_036569345.1 Clostridium sp. | reverse complement strand
ATTTAATTTTGCGAATTTTTACTAGCTGTCAAGTCTTATTTCAAAATGTTTAAATAAAATAAATAGGTAATGCTACGAATAGCATGAATTATCTAGGCTATCCGTACAATATATAGCACGAAAAAATTTTGAGGTGAAGTTAATTTTTGAGCAAAAATGAATCAAGAGTTAGCAATGCCTTAAGAGTTTCCGAGAGTGCACATATATAGCTTGAGAGGGGAAAATTAATGAACAGAGACTATATCTTTCATGAATATACAAATAGTTTATGTCCAGAATGCCTTCAGATAATTCCCGCAAAGATTATCTTAAAAGATAAAAAGGTTTATTTACTAAAATATTGTCCTATTCATGGAGAACAAATGGAGTTGCTCGAGGAAGTTGCTGATTATCATTTAAAGAAAAACAAGTATGATAAACCCGGAACACCTATGAAGATTTATTCAAAAGTAGAAAAAGGATGCCCTTATGATTGTGGCGCCTCTGGAACATGCCCTCAACACGACCAACATGGCTGTATAGGATTAATAGAAGTAACTACAAAGTGTAATCTAAAGTGTCCTTTATGTTTTGCAGATGCAGGAGAGGGAGAGTTTTTATCAATAGATAAAATAGAAAAAATGATGGATTTTTTTATAGATTCTGAATATGGACAAGGCGAAATATTACAAATAAGCGGTGGAGAGCCAACTATTCATCCTGATATTATAGAAATTATAAGATTAGCTAAATCTAAAAACTTTAAATATGTAATGTTAAATACTAATGGTATAAAGATTGCACAAGATGAAGATTTCGCTCGTCAGTTACAGCAGTTTGTAGGAGGTTTTGAAGTTTACCTTCAATTTGATGGATTTAAAGAAACTACTTATAATACATTAAGAGGTAAAAATCTACTACCTCTTAAGAAAAAGGCTTTAGATCATTTATCAAAATATAAAATACCTACAACTTTGGTTTCTACAATTACTGCCGGTGTAAATGATGACGAAGTAGGCGAAATATTTACTTTTGGTATTAATAACACCTGTGTCCGTGGTATTAACTTCCAACCAGCAGCATTTTTTGGTAGAGTTAACAATATAGATAGAACTAATAGAGTTACATTATCAGGAATATTAAAGAGAATGGAAAAGCAATCAGCTGGAATGCTCAAAATGGATGATTTTATTCCACTTCCATGTAATTCAGAGAGAGTAGCTCTTACCTATATGTACAAAACATCAAAGGGTGGTTTTATTCCAATAACAAGAAACACAAAAATACTTGAATATCTCCACCTTATTAATAATACTTTTGTATTTACTATTGAAGATGCATTAAAGAATGCAGGTGGAAGCATAACAGACATAAAAACCACTTGCGACTGTTTTAAATTTTTAAAAGACTTTAAACAAATTGTTCCAATTGACTTCTTCTTAAAGTCAAAACAAAAGAAGATAGAATATGTAGATGAAAATACATTCAGAGTTAGTGTAACTTCTTTTGTAGACGCTTACAATTTTGATACTAGATCAATGCAAAAGGAATGTGTTCATGTAGTAACAAAAGATTTACGAAAAATACCATTTTCAGCTTATAACATTATTCATAGAAATGGGTGCACATAATGTTATCATTTAAATTTCCAAATATGTTCTCATTTGTAATTCAGCTAATTATTTGCAGCAGTGTATTAGGGTTATTTGTTTCAACACTTATAGACTTTACTCTATTTACAAGAGATGCCCATATAAAAAAAGAAAAGAAGTCTATAGTGGAAACAGGTACAATGACATTATTTTTATTCTTCTTTTATTTGATACTTAAGACTAAAATGGGGATAGTTCCAGTATATGATAATAATTTAAAATATATTGTTATTATCATAGGCACAATAGCCATTGTTAGTGGTTGTATTATGAATATAGTGGGTAGATTTAATTTGGGAAGTAATTGGGCTAATCATATTAAGATATATGATAAACATACTTTAGTTCAAAATGGAATGTATAAAGTTATTAGGCATCCCTTATATGCCTCCATTATGATAATGTTTTATGGTGCATGTTTAGTATATAGAAACATATTATGTTTATTGGCAGTTACAATTATTTTTATGCCTTTTATGTATTATAGAGCAAAACAAGAAGAAACCTTATTAATTCAGGCTTTCTCCGAATATAATGACTATATAAAAAGAACAGGAATGTTTTTCCCGAAAATGATTAAAAGAAAGAGATGATTATATGAAAGAATATAGACCGGTTCTTGTTCCTCATGCCGCCTTCAATTTTTGCAAATATATAATGGCCACAATATTTTGGCTTTCATTGATATTTCAAAATAAACTATTGGTAGTAGTAGGTTTTTTTATACTCTTACTATCAGCGCTATTAAAAGTTAAAAATGCACCTTTAGTTTTTATATATACTTATACAATTGATAAGATATTTCCATCTAAAAGCGAAATTTTAGATGAAAAGGCAGTTTGTTTTGCTCACATAGTAGGGACTATAGTTTCTGGAATAGCGCTTTTATTTCTTTATTTTATTCATCCTTTAACTGGTTGGATATTAACTGGAGTATTAGCCGTTCTAAAGACCTCTGCATCATTTGGATTTTGTGGTGCTATGAAACTTTATACGTGCCTTAATAATCCAAATGGACAATGCTGCAGAGTTGGCAAAAAAATAAATCAGTGTAAGGTAAAATAGGATAGGGAGTGAAATAATTATGAATCCAAATACTTTGTTTAAATCACTACCCTTTAAGAAAAAGAAAAGGTGTAAAACCAGGACAACTTTATTCTATTTTTTTAAATGGATATCTTAGCTTCAGATTTCTACTAGAATTTATACGTGTTGAAAAAGTGTCTTTTATTGGTCTAACAGACTTTCAGATACTTTGTATACTTGGATTACTATTTATTAATAGAAAATATATAACATCTATATTTATAGGAAGGGGAGTGAAGGAACATGAATGTCAATAATGAAAGCCCTGAAAATCAAAAACCTAAAAAAAGCCCTTGGGGGGATATTTTTTTAGGATTAGGGTTAGCTATTTTATTTTTTATAGCTATGGTTGCAACTCTCTATATTGGTAATGTAGGAATAATATCTATTATTGGGTTTATATTAATATCAGCTTCAACATTTTTGTCAGTTAGATTAATTAGAAGAAACCACCCTATAGCAGGCAAACTAATGCTTGGTGTAATTATACCTTTTACATTAATATTCTTGCTATTTGGCGCATGTGCCATAACACTCGGAGGATTATAATCCCAATGTATATATAAAAGTGTAAGACTGTTATCAGCTATGATAGCAGTTTTTGATATTAAATGCGATATATTATATGTTGCTTCCTCTTTTTGATCATGAAATTTTTTATAACATCACAACTATTCTCCTTATAGTCCTTATCTAACTTACATATTATTTAACTACAATACTTATGAATTTTCACCATAAACAAAAACAAAATCATTCAATATAATAAAAGTTATATTGAATGGTTTTGTTTTTTCATTAAAAGCTGCTTTTTTACTCATTTTATATATATTATTTATAATTTTATGGTATACTTGTATTGTAAACAATATGTATACACGTATAATACGTTTATAAACTTAAGTATACAGATGTATACTTAATATGATTATTTACAATTCAGATATAATTTCTTAATTAAAGATATAAAAAAACAGATAAAAGTTTATTAAGCACACTTTTCATGGAATAATAAAGATTAGAGGAGAGGTAATAAGATGGATGCAATATTAAGCGTAAGAATAAGTGATGAATTAAAACAAAAATTTAATGAATTAGCTCAAAATGAAGGCATAAACAACAAGGAACTTATGGAACAAGTAGTTAAATATTACGAATTAAATAGAGCACGTGAAGAAGACAGTAATATGTCCGAAGATATAAAAGAGTTACAAACAATAACCAGCAGAATGGCGGATATTTATATAAACATAGTGGAAAGAAATAATATTAAAACCTTAGAAGTAAAAAATGTTCATAGGAATGAGTTGGTAGATAAAAATACTGAAGTTCAAAAACTAGAAGATGAGATACTTTTATTAAAAGAAGAAAATAAAAAGATAAAATCACTGGAAACAGACCTATCCAATGGAAAGCATATACATAAAGAACTACAAGAAAATATTAAGAGCTTAAAAACATTTAATAATATGCAAAACGAAAAGATAATTACTCTACATGAGACAAATGAAAAATATTCTAAATACAGAGATGAGATAGTTATACTTAAAATAGAATATGACAGATTAACTAATGACAATATAAAGCTTAATAATAACTTATTAAATAAAAGTAATGAAGTTGATAAATTAATAAATGAGTTAGATGATTTAAAACAAATAAATATAAACAAAATAGAAGAACTTATAGCTAAAGCTAAAGAAGATATTGAAATGCAAAGAGAAAGAACAATTTTCCAAATGGATAAAGAGGTCTTAAAATTAAAAGAGATGCAGCAATTAAAAATTCAACAATTACAAGAAGACTTTAATATTAGGATTAATGGATTATTAATAGAAAAAGAGCAAGCAGCTGAGAAATTTAGAAATATGATTTTGAAAATGGATAAAAACGATGCTGAACATAATATTATTGAGAAGAAATAGAAGACAACCTAGTTTAACAAAAGTTAAATTAGGTTGTTTTTATATTGGTGCAGAAGATATTCATACACATAAAATGAGAATAATGGTACAATATTCTTATTAAGGATGTACAGAAAATAGTAATAAGGATATGAAAATAGGCGTTGAGGTTTTGAGGAATTTGATGTGGTGCATAAGTAAATAATATATTTTATTCAATATTTATATATAAATGGAGGGCTTAATGTGAGTAATCCAAATGATTATCAAATAATAGACGATTTAAATAATATTATCACATTTTTATCAAAACGGGATATAGATGATTTGTCTTGTAAATCGTTAATTGATAAATTTTGGATTAAACAAGTCGATATGATAATTATCTTAGGAAGCAGTATTCCTTATATAGCTGAATTGGCCGCAAAAGCTTATGAAAGTGGTTTATCAAAAGATATAATGATAGTGGGAGGCATAGGTCATTCGACCAAGTATTTAATTCAAACTGTATTACAAGATAATAAATATAAAGGTATTGATATATATGACAAATCTGAAGCAGATATATTGTCACAGATTATTTCACGAAGAGAAAATATTAAGTTAGGTGAGATTATAGTAGAAAATAAATCAACAAATTGCGGTTCCAATGCTTATGAATCATTAAATATATTAAAGGAAAAAGGGCCAATTCCGGAATCTATAATATTGATTCAGGATCCTACTATGCAATTAAGAAGTTATGCCACTTTTTTTAAAAACATGGAATAAAGAAAAAACATTAATTATAAGCTATTCACCATTTATACCCAAACTAAAAAAATCAGAAGATGGTTCTAAATTTATAACTGAAGGCATTAATGGATTATGGAGTAAAGATAGATTTATAGATCTTGTAATGGGATAAATACCCAGGTTAAAAGACGATGTACATGGTTATGGTCCAAAAGGAAAAGGATTTATATCTCATGTGGATATTCCTAAAGAAGTGTTGGATTCTTATCAAAGACTTATTCCATACTACAGTGAGTATGATAAAATAAAAAAAAGGAAGTGACTCTTAACTTATTATTGAGAAAGGGGTATAAAAATGATTCGAGAAGCGACTCAAAATGATTTAATCGATATTTTGGAAATCTATAATGATGCCATATTAAATACAACAGCAATCTATGATTATAAGGCTCACACCATTGAAGACAGAATACTATGGTATCAAAATAAGAAACAAGAAGGTTATCCAATATTAGTGGATGAAGAAAATAATAGGGTTATTGGATTTGCTACATTTGGGCCATTCAGAGAATGGCCTGCATATAAATACACTATTGAACACTCTATTTATGTTAATGGTAACTGCAGAAACAAAGGCATAGGAACACTACTAGCTAAAGAAGTAATAAGGATTTCCAATGAAATGGGCTTTGCAACCATGGTGGCTGGAATTGATGAATCAAATGAAAAAAGCATCAAATTGCACAAAAAGTTAGGATTTGAGTATTCAGGAAAGATAAATAAAGCCGGATTTAAATTTGGGAAATGGCTTAATCTTGTTTTTTATCAATTGGAACTTAAAGGTCCTAATAATCCAATAGAGAGTTAAACATTTAATATAAATACTTAGAAAGTATGGAAATGAGAAGGTGTTTAAAATGGAACCTTTTACAGAAAGAGTCGTGGAAATTATTAAAGGAATACCTGAAGGTAAGGTTATGACATACGGTCAAATTGCAACGCTTGCTGGGAGCCGAAGAGGCGCAAGGCAGGTTGTTCGAGTTCTTCATACATTAACTGAAAAATATAAACTGCCATGGCATAGAGTTATAAACTCAAAAGGGGAGATTGGTTTAAAGGATTATGAATCTCATAATCTTCAGAAAATGCTTTTAGAGAGTGAAGGTGTAAAATTCACTAACCTTAATACTGTAAATTTAAATGATTTTCAATCTCATGAATATATTAACTTTAAAGAGCTAGATTTTTAATTAAGAATTGTTTAAGTTAAAATAATCGTAAAAATACTCCATAATAATCTATGGAGTATTTTTACGATTAATATTATCTTGTTTAAGATAATATTAATTCAAATCTTTTTTAGTTCTAATTATAAAAACAATAATATTAACAGCAGAGAATCCTACTATTATGTATATTGCTCTAGCAAGAAATGGAATAGCTCCAAAAATAGTGCTAACTAGATTAAAATTTAATAACCCTAAAAGTCCCCAGTTCAATGCACCAATTAATACAAATATGAATGAAAGTTTGTCTATAGTATTAAGCTTATACATAATTACCCCCAAATTTATATAATTATTCTATTTATAT
>NZ_DATCQT010000121.1:0-3535 GCF_036569345.1 Clostridium sp. | reverse complement strand
ATTTGCATAATAGTAAGTAAAATTAAACCTATTACAAACATCATGGCAAATTGACCTATTGCACTTAAGTCTTTCTTTGTTGTTATCCCTACCATTCCACTACTTAAAAACATTAATGAAGTTAGAGCAAACACAGTAATTAATTGCCCTTGATTTGCAATTAAAAAAACTATACTCAATGTTACACCATTTACTGCTGAATAAACCAAGAACCAAAATATTGCTGATGCAGTAGACATTTTAGCAACTCTCTTAACTAATGTTAAAACCATAACCAGTTCCAGAATCATAGCCCCATAAATTACTGTTGTAGGTACATTCATTATATAGTTACTCATAAACAGACCAACTATAAATGTTATTAGTAGTCCAACTGCCATTAGACATAAAGTCTTTCCTATAAAGGTAGATCTGCTTTTTATCAAACTATTACTTTCCAAACTAACGCACTCCTTTATTACTTATATTTATTAGTTTTTGCACTATACAAACAATTTGTATCTTTTATTATAACATTTTTCTATTGAGATTTAATACAATTATCATCATTTGCATTAAATTAACAAACTAAAGAAAGAGATGGTCAATTGTTTTAGAGTTAATCTAAAGCATTTAACCATCCCTTTGTTATTTTCATCCTTTTACTTCTTAATAGGAATCCAAACCTCACATCTGTAATCAGAAGAGTGTATATCACCTGCTGGATAAATTTCAAGCTCCGGTGCGCATTCATGCTGATATCCTGTTGAGGGCATCCACTCTGAAAATATCCTTCGAGTAATATCTTGCAACGCTTCAGGTAGTAGTTATTTTTGTTTGTTTACCTACTACTTTAAAGCTTTCTTTGTCAACAATCTTATAATTCATATCTTTTTCTCCTTTTATTGAAATATGAAAGGATAGTTTGCCACCTTCTCAATATCAAGTTTTTCAGTAATGTGAGCCTCTAGATATTCGAGTGCGTTGTTCATTGAATCAAGCCAATCCATAATCCCACTCCTCTCTATTACTATAGTAAATGTTTTATAAACATTTGTCCTGTCTTTAAATGCTGCCTAATGACAGGTTCTACATTAATTACCACATACCTCTATATTAATAACATTTTTATAAATAAATACTGGTTATTTGTTAAACCAATTAGAAAAAGCCTACCCCATAGATTCCTCTATAAAATAAACTTTTGCTGTTACCTTTATTATTGTAGTTTCTTACTATTGTTTAAATTTAATATTATTTGAGTTAAGCAATTTTTCAACGTGTGTTTGTTGTTTTAATACCCAGTCAATCACATTTGTTATGTTATTGCCATTTGTAGATTTTATATACTCTGAATAACTTTGACTAATCTTCTCTAAAAAGTCTTTATCTAATCTATCATAAAATATAAATTCAACATTTAATTTCTTTAACTCACGTACTATGAATCTTAGTTTACTTTCTAAAGTTTCTCCATAACCTAATGAACAATCTAAATCTTCTTTATACCTTGATGATGCAAATAAAGATAACCCATTATCATACAACCTATAAAATTGTAAAATTCCATTTGATTTATAAAAAGAAAAATTAGTATAGTTTCTATCCATCTGCCGTGTAATAACATCAAATAATCCCATTCTCAATACATCGAATTTAGTTTTATTAGGAGATGGAATCTTTAAAAACAACTTATAAAAATCTTCAAAACTTCCTTGGTCTAAACCAATTAAAACATTAGCAGGACTTAAGTCTTTAGTTTCATCTATTACTGAGAAACATAAACCATTTGGCAATGCTCCAGCTGGAGAACATTCTATACCTAATCTATTTGCTATTTCATAAGCTAGTTCTTCTGAGACATTATCATATGAATTAGTTTGTAATCTTTCCTTAACCACACATAAATTACCTTTTATCCTCGCTAAGTCTTTATTACATGCTCCATCAATATTTAGTTTTGTCTTTGTTGCATTTAATTTTATTAAATCAAAAGAATGATTTATTACTTTACCATCATCTATCATTATTGATGCCCAAGGTGAAGATTCATCATAACTCTCATCTTCATTAAATGCTAACCACAATTTATCTTTAATATTTATTCCTCTAGTTGCTACAAACACCTTAAAGTAAAGGTCTTCTTCATCTTCATTTAAATCTAATGATGCTAAAAATGAATTAAATCCAACTTGACTTACTGGTCTTATTCTATTTCTAACCCAATTATCAAACTGAGCCGAATTCATTATATTTTTATTTCTTCTATCAAAAAACAAATCTAAATTTATTATTTCCATTGTTTTATTCTCTACATTAATTTCTGCAACTGTTTTATCATAATATTTTAGGTAATAATATTTACTCATATCATACATCACCCCTTCTATACTTATTATATCATAATTATCTTGAATTAATATCGAGCGCTTAGCAAACACATTATTTCAAATCTTCAATTGAATCCCAGAAATCATTTTCATGTACCAAAATAATTTTATGTCCCTCTTTTCTAAGTTGGATAGCTTTTTCTACTTTTCTTCCATAACAAGCAAAAGCCCAACATGGATTACCGTCAGCTCCTACAACTAAATAATCAGTAACTTTAGTAACTGAATTACTGAACTTGCCACCAAATGATGATATTATATCAGAAATTTTAGAACGTGTTGTTTTCGCAGAGGTGCCAGTAAAGCAAAATATACTACCTTCCAAATCTATCTGAGGACATAATGAACATATACCCTCTATCTTTATACTTTTTTTAAGCTCATCAATCTCAAATTGGTTTAAATTATATGAGGTTGTTAAATCAATCAACTCACTGAAAAAAACCTTTAACGTATCTCTTTCTAATGAATCAATTTTGCCATCCTTTAATACAGATACTAAGAGGCTATATATCTCATCATAAGGATACGTTTTTACAAGGTGATCATTATCTTCAAGCCATTTCTTCAAACTAATAATCTCTAAATCAGTCATTTCTCCATCAGCTAAAATCCCATGTAAAATGCCATGTAAAACTTGAATGTCTGTAGTAACTATATCATAATACTCATTTTTATTTTTGAACTTATTACATAGCCATAAAATATCTTTAATTTCCTCAGAAGTTAGTTGCTTATCTTCTATGCATTCTTCAATCAAAGGAATAAATTCATTATAGGGATGCTTATTCATTAAATGTCTATGTAAACTACACCAATGTGTTAGTTCGTCGATCTCTTCTTGAACTATTTTAGCATCTGATACAATTCCATTTATAATACCTACTAAAGTGTGTATCGCTTTTTCTAATTCACTTCTAGACGTATATGTTCTGAAAGACATTGAATCATATTCTTTTAGTCTTAACTCCATTCTGTTATAACCTCCTCATTTAGTTTCACATTAATAATAAGCCTTAATATTTTACTCTTAAGTAAACACAGGCGTTACCGCCCATGCTCCTCGACGGAACCGTACTTGCCCTATTAAGGCATACGGCTCTTCACATCATATTTGAATCACCTATAGAACAAACTAACATTAATAGTTGGTTCTAATAATGGAA